>JAFIEB010000075.1 GCA_020832735.1 Oceanicaulis sp. | reverse complement strand
GGGCGTGGTCTTGTCAAAATGGGGCTGACGCGTGGACGCCGTGGGGGGGGGGGCCGGCGGTCCTGGCGGATGAGCGCGCCGCCTACAGCTTCACCAGCATCTTGCCGGTATTGGCGCCGGTGAACAGGCCCATGAAGGCTTCGGGCATGCGCTCGATCCCCTCATGCACGGTGTCGTGCAGGCGCACCTGGCCGGCGCCCATCCAGCGGGTCAGGTCGGCGATGAACTCGCCCTGCAGATCGAAATGATCGGTGACGATGAAGCCGCGTATGGTCAGCTTCTTGGCCACGATCTGGGTCAGGTTGGACGGGCCGGGCGCGGGCGTCTCGTCATTATAGCGCGCGATCATCCCGCACGCGGCGATGCGCCCGAACGGCTTGATCACGTCCAGCGCCGCCTGCAGATGGTCGCCGCCGACATTCTCGTAATAGGCGTCGACGCCGCCCAACGGTTTGGCCGCCGCGCGTACGGCGCCGGCCAGATCGGATTCAGCCTTGTAGTCCACCACCGCATCCGCGCCGATGGTCTTGCAGAACGCGGTCTTGTCCGGCCCGCCCGCCGTGGCCACCACATTGGCGCCCATCGCCTTGGCGAACTGGATGCCGGCCGTGCCGACAGCGCCGGCGCCCGCGCTCATCCACAATGTCTCGCCTGCTTTCAGATCGATCATGCGCTTGAGGCCTGCGTAGGCGGTGAGGCCCGGCATGCCCGCCATGCCCAGATAGGCCTGGGAGGGCAGGATGGAGGCGTCGATCTTCATCAGGCCCGCTGCTGGCGCGGTGAACGCCTCGCGCCAGCCATGCATGCTCATCACCCAGTCGCCCGGCGCAAATCCGTCTGCATTGGACTGCGTCACCTGACCCACCGCGCCGCCGTCCATGGGCTGGCCGGGCTGGAACGGATCGACATAGGTGCGCACGCCGATCATGCGTCCGCGCATATAGGGATCGACCGAGAGGAAGGCGTTGCGCACCTGCACCTCGCCCGGGCCCGGTTCGGGCGCTTCGGTCTCGGCCAGTTCAAAATACTCCGGCTTCACCGGGCCGGTGAAGTGCTTCACGAGGCGGATCTCGCGTGATTTCATGGTTTGGGAACTCCTGCGCCGGTGTTGGCGGCGTCATATAGAACAGACAGGTCTGTGAACCGCCCCCAGCCTGCGCGAGGCTGACATGAGGCCCGTGCGCTGATCGTAGCCGCTTGCCCGGCGCCTGCAAGCCTGTTGCAGGCGCGGCCGGGCTGGGCTAGGTGCGCAGGCCATGAGCCAGTCATCCTCTCCCTTGCGCGCCGGGGTCGTCGGCGCGGGCGTATTCGGCGGTTATCACGCATCCAAGTACGCGGCCGCGCCGGACGTGGACTTTCTGGGCGTGTTCGATCCGGTGGCCGAGCGGTCCCGTGAGCTGTGCAAAGCCCATGGCGGCGCGCCGTTCGAGAGCCTCCAGAGCCTGATCGAGGCGTGCGACGTGATCACGGTGGCCAGCCCCGCCGTGTTCCATCATGACGCCGTGCACCGTGCGCTGCTGGCGGACCGGGCGGTGCTGGTGGAAAAGCCGCTGGCGGCCACTGAAGAGGAAGCGCGCGATCTCGCCAGCCTGGCGGCTGAACGCGGCGTCGTGCTGCGCGTCGGCCATCAGGAGCGCTTCGTGTTCCACGCCATGGGCCTGTTCGGAGACCTGCCGCGCGCGCACACCCTCTCCGCCCGGCGCATGGGCGTGCCCAGCGCGCGCAATCTGGACGTCTCGGTGACGCTGGATCTGATGATCCATGACATTGATCTGGTGCTGGCGCTGGCCGGTGAGGCGCCGGACGCGGTTGAGGCCGAGATGGGCCCGGCGCGCGCCGGGCTGGCCGACCATATCCGCTGCCGCCTGCGCTTTCCCGGCGGGCTGGAGGCCGAGCTGGAATCCAGCCGTGTGGCCGAAGACCGCGACCGGGTGATGGAGATCGGCTACGGCCAGGGCGCTAAGGTGCGCGTGGACTTCATCGCCAAGACCTTCGACAGCTCGGGCGGGCTGGCGCTGAACCCTGATTTCGCCGATGCGCCCGAGGCGCGCGACAGCCTGGGCGCCAATGTCGCCGCCTTCCTGGACGCTGTGCGCGGGCGCGGCGACGGCTGGCCGGCGGCTGACGGCGAGGCTGGACGCCTGGCGATGGAGACGGCGCTGCGCATTGATGCGGCCGCCGGAGCGCGCAGCCGGGTGTGACGCGCAGGACTTGGTTAGGGCGCGCGAAGCAGCTACCACTTTCCCATACGCACGCCCATAAGCACGCAATGTATCCAGGAGCACGCCATGGCCGCCGGCCCCCACCGCATCACTTTCCTCGCCAAGACCTTTTCCGCTGCGGCGCTGGAGTTCCATCGCGGCCACATGGCCGACAAGGGTTACCGCATGGAAGGGCGCATCGAACCCACCGTGTTTGAAATCATCGATGAGGACGGCAAGACCCGCCCGGCCTTCGAGGGCGAACCCATGTTCACCGTCACTTTCGTAAAGCGCGAGGACTAGGAATTTGTCGCTGGCCAAGGCGGTTGCGCCGGACGCGGTTCTGGCAAGTTTTGAGGCGGCGCCTGACGCCAGCGCAGCCGTGGACCGGCTGTGCGCGCTCTATGACGCATCGGTCAGCCATCTGCGCGCGGCGCTGAAAGCCTATCTGAAAGAGGGGACCCCGCCTTCGGCTGCGAGCCGGGCCGGGGGCGCGTTCGCCTATCCTGAACTGCGCATCACCTATCAGCCTGAAGGCCCGGTGCCGCCGGTCAGCCGGGCGTTCGGCAAGTTCTCCGAAGCCGGCGTCTACGCCAACACGGTCACCCACCCCGCCCTGTTCCGGCGCTATCTGACCGAACAGATCCAGCTTCTGGCCGACGAATATCCGGTTGTGATCGAGACCGGGCTGTCGACCCAGGAGATTCCGTTCTCCTATGTGCTGGACGGCAGCGAGCTCGATCTTGACGAGGTCAGCCCGGCCGAGCTGGTTCGCCATTTCCCCTACGCGGATCTGGCCACGATCGATGACGCCCTGCCCAATGGCGAACGGCCGTCCAGGCCGGGACGTCCGCGTCCGCTGTCATTGTTTGACGCCGCGCGCACCGATTACTCGCTGTCGCGCCTGCGCCACTATACCGGCACGCCGTTTGAGGATGTGCAGGACTTCATCCTGTTCACCAACTATCACCGCTATGTCGACGCCTTCGTGGAATGGGCGGTGCGCCAGCTCAACGAAGACAACGATTATACCGCCCTGTCCGCAGCCGGGCTGGTGCGCGTGGACGCCGATACGCCCGACGCGCTGGGCCAGGTGATGGGCGCGCACTGGCAGCGCTTCCAGATGCCGGCCTATCACCTCATGGCGCCCAACGGGCGCGGGATCACCCTGGTCAATATCGGGGTGGGGCCGTCGAACGCCAAGAACATCACCGATCATCTGGCGGTGCTGCGCCCCGAATGCTGGCTGATGGTCGGCCATTGCGGGGGATTGCGCCATTCCCAGCGCCTGGGCGACTACGTGCTCGCCCACGCTTACCTGCGCTATGACAGCGTGCTGGACCGCGACCTGCCGGTCGAAATTCCAATCCCGCCCATCGCCGAGATTCAGCTGGCTTTGCACAAGGCGGTGGAGACGGTCAGCGGCGACAAGGGCGAAACGCTCAAGCGCCGCCTGCGCACCGGCACGGTGGTGACTTATGCCGACCGGAACTGGGAGCTGCGCTATTATCAGGAAGCGCGGCGCATCAACCAGTCGCGCTCTATCGCCGTGGACATGGAAAGCGCCACCATCGCCGCCAACGGCTTCCGCCTGCGCGTGCCTTACGGGACGCTATTGTGCGTGTCGGACAAGCCGCTGCATGGCGAGTTGAAACTGCCCGGCGCAGCCAACCGCTTCTACCAGCGCTCGGTCTCCGAACACCTCGCCGCCGGCATTGAAGCCATTGAAATTCTCAAGCGCGAGGGCTCGGCCGCCCTGCATTCACGCAAACTGAGAAGTTTCGACGAGCCGCCCTTCCGCTAGGGGGCGGCCCAAGGGCTTCGCATTGATGGCGGGGCCTGCTAAAGGCTGCGCCGCAAATTGTAATGACAATGGACCAAGGGGACCGCAGATGGACGCCACGGGCGTGAATGTCGATTTCGATCAGATTTCGGAAATGCTCGCCACTGTGGGCATTACCGTGATTTCCAATGTCGCGCTGGCGGCGCTGATCCTGGTCTCCGGTCTTTTCGTAGCGGGCTTCATTTCCAAGCGCGTGCGCAACTGGGCCACCGCCCAACCGCGCATCGACACCACGCTGGCGATCTTCTTCGCCTCGATCATCAAATACATCATCATTGCGGTGGTCATCATCGCGGTTCTGACCCGGTTCGGCATGGAGACCACCTCGCTGGTCGCGGCGCTGGGCGCCATGACGCTGGCGGTGGGCCTGGCCTTGCAGGGCACGCTGTCGAACGTAGCCGCCGGGGTGATGATCGTCTTCTTCCGCCCCTACAAGATCGGTGATTTCGTCGATATCTCCGGCACCATGGGCACGGTGAGGGACATCAACCTGTTCCTGACCGAGCTCAATACGCCCGACAACAAGCAGATCATCGTTCCCAACGGCCGCGCCTGGGGCAATGTGATCACGAATTTCTCCAGCTACCCGACCCGGCGCGTCGATTTCACATTTTCGGTGGATTACGACACTGATCTGGAGCTGGCGCGCGAGGTGATCCGTCACGTCCTCGAGGCCGAGGAGCGCATCCACAAGGAGCCCGCCGTCTTTGTCGAATTGGGCAAGTTCGGCGATTCCTCAATCGATTTCTTCGCGCGCGGCTGGGTCAACGCGCCCGATTTCTGGCCGGTGTTCTGGGACATCAACCGGCGCATCAAGCTGGCGTTCGATGCGGCGGGCATCTCCATACCCTTCCCGCACCGGGTCATGGTCCAGAAGGCCGAGGCCGCGTCCGGCAAGCCGTCCGCAGCGCGCAGCCCCGCCGTACTGAAAGCGGCCGCCGCGGCCGCCAGCCAGGCCTCCAAGCTGACATATACGCCGCCCGCCGAAGCCCTGCCCGAACCGGCGCCGGAGCCGGCCGCGCGCAAGACGCTGCGCAAACCCCGGGCTGCCTCCGCCGCCAAGACCGGCGCGGCCTCGAAAACCACCAAGACCGCCCCCAAATCCGCTTCAAAGCCGGCGGCTAAACCGGCCGCCAAGCGCGCGCCGCGTAAAACCGGCGCCGCCAATACGGCTGGCAAGCCGGCTTCAGGCGGCACGCGCAGGGGAACGGGGCGGGGACGCAAGCCGCGCTCCACGTCCTGACGGCGCCCTTGACCCGATGGCGCCGCGATTGCGCCGCATTCGGCTTTCATGGCTAATGGACGCTCAGGACAGGAGAGCTGACCATGACGCAGACCCCCGACGCCACACCGCCCACGCCCGCGCGGCGCACATTCTGGCAGCGTCTGGTCGCCATCCGGCCCAGCGATATCGTTCTGCTGCTGGTGCTGTGCGTGATCGTCGGCCTGGTGCTGGCCGCTTTCAGGATCGATCCGGCTGATTTATGGGTCGACTTCTTCGGCGCAGTGGGACGGGCCTGGAGCGCGTTCTTCGACTCCCTCGGCAGCACGCTGCGCTGGGCGGTTCAATACCTGTTGCTCGGCGCGGTGATCGTGGTGCCGATCTGGATCGCCTGGCGGCTGATCAAGGCCTTCTCGCGGCGCTAGGCTCGCCTATTCGTGGCGCAACGCCTCGATCGGGTCGAGCCGGCTGGCGCGGACCGCAGGGTAGAAGCCGAACAGGACGCCCACGCCCGCGGCCGCGCCGATGGCGATGAGGGCTACGGACGGATCCACTGACACGGCCAGTCCGGTCAGCCCCATGGCCGGACCGAACGCCTCGATGCCGCGCGCCACGGCGATGCCTACGCCCAGCCCGATCACGCCGCCGGCCGAGCACAGCACCACCGATTCGATCAGGAACTGATTGCGGATATCACGCCGCCGCGCTCCGACGGCCAGGCGCAGCCCGATCTCGCGCGTGCGCTCGGTGACCGAGACCAGCATCACGTTCATGATCCCGATGCCGCCCACCAGCAAGGTGATCAGGCCCGCTGACGCCAGCAGCAGCCCCAGCACGCGCTGGGTCTCGTTGAAGGCGCGGATCAGGTCGGCGAAATTGCGGATCGAGAAATTGTCCTGCGCGCCCGGCGCGACGTTGCGGCGCACGCGCAGATAATCCTCCAGCTCCAGCGTGGCCAGCTCCATGTCAAAGCCGGGCGCGACCTTCACCCAGACCTGCTGGACCGGATCGCGCACGCCGGCGCGCGAAAAGCCTGTCACGCGCGAGCGCACGGTGGTCACCGGCGCCAGCAGCACGTCGTTCTGGTCCTGGCCAAACGCGCCCGCGCCCAGATCGCCCAGCACGCCGATGATATCGAAGGGCTGGCTGTTGACCCGCACGCTGGCGCCCACCGCGCCGCCGCCGGGGAAGAGCTCGCGCGCCGTGGTCTGGCCGATCACCGCGACCCGCGCCGCGCGCTGGGTTTCGGCTTCGGTGAACATGCGCCCTTCAGACAGGGACCAGTCGCGCACATCCATGTATTCGGCGTTGGCGCCGATCATCTGGGTGGGCCAGTTGGCGCCGTCGACCACGGCGGTGACGTTTGACTGGACCAGGCCTGAAGCGGCGGCGATGAAATCAAGCTCTGTGCGCAGGGCGTTGATGTCGGCGTCGGAAAACGGCGTGCCTGAACCGGCGCCGCCCTGGCGCCCGCCGCGCGAGCGCGACCCGGCGGTGATATTGAGCGTGCTGGCGCCCAGCGCGGAGATGCGCGATTCCACCGCGTCGCGCGCGCCCTGGGCCAGCGACACAGTGGTGATCACGGCCGCGACGCCGAAAATCACCCCGAGGATCGCCAGGAAGGATCGCAGCGCATTGACGCGCAGAGCGATGAGCGCAACGGCGAGAGCGGCCAGCAGGTTCATCGCGCATCCTCCACGATCAGCCCGTCGCGGAAGGTGATCTGACGGCGCGCGCGTGCGCCCACATCGGCTTCGTGCGTGACGATGATCAGGGTGATCCCCTCGGTGTTCAGCCGGTCGAAAATGTCCATCACATCCTCCGACGTCTGGCTGTCGAGCGCGCCGGTGGGTTCGTCGGCGAGCAGGATGGCAGGCTCGCCCGCCAGCGCGCGGGCGATGGCCACGCGCTGCTGCTGGCCGCCGGAGAGCTGGGAGGGATGGTGGTCCATGCGGTCGGCCAGACCCACCATGCGCAGGCAGACTTCAGCGCGCTCGCGGCGCTTGCTCAGGCTCCAGCCGCGATACAGCAGCGGCAGGGCGACATTGTCGAGCGCGGTGGTGCGCGGCAGGAGGTTGAACTGCTGGAATACAAAGCCGACCGAGCGGTTGCGAAAGCGCGCCAGCTCGTCCGGGCGCTTGTCCTGCAGCGGCTCTCCGTCCACGACCAGCTCGCCGGCGCTTGGCCGGTCGAGCGCGCCCAGCAGGTTCATGAAGGTGGACTTGCCTGACCCCGACGCGCCCATGATGGCGCAATACTCGCCGCGCTCGATATCGAGATCGACCCCGCGCAGGGCGTGCACATCCCCGCCGCCCAGCTTGTAGACGCGGGTGAGTCCGCGGGCGCGGATCAGGGGCGCGGACATCTATCCCGCCTCGCGAACGCGCACCACGACGCGCTCGCCCGCCTCAAGCCCGCCGCCGACGAGCTGGGTGAACTGGCCGTCCGAAAGACCCAGCCCGACCTGGCGCGCCTCGATGCGCCCGTCTGCGGTCTGGACCCAGAGCGTGCCACGGCGCACATCCTGGCGCTGGCCGGCGCGCTCAGCCGCCAGGGCGTCATAGCGCGTCATCTGGTCTGCAGTGAGCACCTGGGCCAGCGCCGAGCGCATCTGGGCCTGGAAGGCCGCACCGCCGCCTCCTCCACCGCCCCCGCCGCCGGCCTGCGCCTGGGCGCGCATGCGCGTAAACGCGTCCTGCAAGGCGCGCTGGACGTCACGGCGCTGGGCGTCGGTGAGGTCGAGATCCTCGGCTAGCTGATTGATCATCTGATCGGGACCGCCGCCGCGTCCGCCGCCTCCCCGGGCGCCGCGCTCTCCACGTGCGGGCTGAGCGCCCGTATCGGCGACCAGCGCCTCGGCGGCGCCGCGCGGGGTGAAGCGCAGGGCCAGGTTCGGCGCGGCCAGCGCGCCGTCCACGGTGCCGGTGACGATGGTCACGTTCGCGGTCATGCCCGGCAGCAGGCGCTGGCGCGGATTGTCGGCCTGGATGACCACGGTGTAGGTGACCACGTTCTGGGCTTCCTGAGCGGCCAGGCGCACCTGGGTCACCACGCCCTCGAAGCTTATGCCGGGATAGGCGTCGACATCGAATGTGACTGTCTGGCCGTTGGAGATGTCGCCGATATCGGCCTCGTCGATCTGGGCCTCGATCTGAACGCGCGACAGGTCCTGGGCGATCAGGAACAGGATTGGCGCATTCAGGCTCGCCGCCACGGTCTGGCCGACATCAATGCGCCGGTCGATCACAACGCCCTCGATGGGTGAGCGGATGAAGGTGCGCTCCAGATCGACCTGGGCGCTTTCCAGGCTCGCCTCGCGCTGGGCCAGGCCGGCGCGCGCATTGCGCAGATTCGCATCGGCCACGGCGACATTGGCCTGAGCGCCGTTGAACGCGGTTTGCGCATTGTCGAACTGGGCTTCGGAAAACGTGCCGCGCTCGCGCAGCGATACAGCGCGCTCATAGGCGCGCTGCGCGGCGGTCAGTTCGGAGCGGGCGCGCTGGGCGTTGGCCTGCGACACGCTGACTTGGGCGCGCGCGACTTCAAGATTGGCTTCCGCCTCGCGCACGCGGGTGGCGAAGGTTTGCGGATCCAGCCGGGCCAGTTCCTGGCCGGCGCTGACCCGGTCGTTGAAATCCACATTCAGCGCCTCGATCTGGCCGGAGAGCTGGGAGCCCACCTCCACGGTCACCAGCGGCGCGATGCGTCCGGACGAGGCCACCACGCGCGACAGATTGCGCTGTTCGACGGCTGCTGTGTCGACGATCAGGCCGTTCGCGCCGGGCCCGGCATCGCGCAAGAAGAAAAACCAGGCCGCGCCAGCGGCCAGGACCGCCAAAGCGGCCGCTGCCAGACGTTTGCGTGTCACACGCGCTCTCCAGAAATGATCGGGCGTCAGCCGGACCCTGCACCCGTTAGACGCGCTAACATGGTGGCGTCCGTCGCAGAAGTGAAATCGCAGACAGGAAAATATCTGCAGATGCGAAGCAGTTGCAAATAAACACGCCTCCTGCGGCGTTCAGGCCTGTCCGGGGCGGCGCTTTCGTCTTGCGGCCCATGTCGCAGCGCACTAGCTTCCGCCGCGACCGAGGCCGGGACGGGTTGTTCGCCATGCAGGCGGGCCGCCGGACCGGGCTCAGGCACACGACACTCGCTGCGAGGGATGCGACGCGGATGGACGCGCTGCTCTTGGAATACCTGCCAATTGTGATCTTTCTGGGCATAGCTGCAGGGCTGGGTCTGGCATTCGTGCTGGCGGCCTTTGTGCTCGCGCCTTCCGATCCGGACCCGGAGAAGGTGTCCACGTACGAATGCGGCTTCAACGCATTCGACGACGCGCGCATGAAGTTCGACGTGCGATTCTATCTGGTCGCGATCCTGTTCATCATTTTCGACCTGGAGGTCGCCTTCCTGTTCCCGTGGATATTCCCGGTGTTCGAAGGCAATATCTTCGCCTTCTGGTCCATGATCGTGTTCCTGGCCGTGCTGACGGTCGGGTTCCTCTATGAGTGGCGCAAGGGCGCCCTGGACTGGGAGTGAGGCCATGGCTGATCTGATCGTCCCGGCCGGTTCGGGCGCGCGCGCCGCGACGCCCGGCTATGACCCGCAAAAGCACGATCCGTTCTTTGACGGCGTCAGCGACCAGCTGGCCGACAAGGGATTCATCGTCGCCGCTGCAGACGATCTCATCACCTGGGCGCGCACCGGCTCGCTGATGTGGATGACGTTCGGCCTGGCGTGCTGCGCAGTGGAGATGATGCAGGCCTCCATGCCGCGCTACGACATCGAACGCCTGGGCGCCGCGCCGCGCGGCTCGCCCCGCCAGTCCGACGTGATGATCGTGGCGGGCACGCTGACCAACAAAATGGCCCCGGCCCTGCGCAAGGTCTACGACCAGATGCCCGAGCCGCGCTACGTGATCTCCATGGGGTCATGCGCCAATGGCGGCGGGTATTATCACTATTCGTACGCTGTGGTGCGCGGATGCGACCGGATCGTTCCGGTGGACATCTACGTGCCGGGCTGTCCGCCGACCGCCGAGGCGCTGGTGTACGGCATCCTGCAGCTGCAGAAGAAAATCCGCCGCGAGGGATCGATCGAGCGCTAGGCGCCCGGCCGACCTGCGGCCCTGTCTGACGAGGGTGTGGTGAGCAAGACCGACACGCTGAAAGAGCTGGCCGAGCATATCGAAAGCGCGCTCGACGAGCATGTGCGCGGCTGGGAGATCACGCATGGCGAGCTGACCATGACCATTCACCGCGACCGCGTGGCGAAGGTGATGGGGTTCCTGCGCGATGATCCGGCCTGCCGCTTCACCACGCTGGTTGATATCTGCGGGGTGGACTGGCCCCAGCGCGCCGACCGGTTCGACGTGGTCTACCACCTCCTGTCCATGCACCATAACCATCGCGTGCGCGTGATCCTGTCCACCGACGAGGATACGCCGGTTGATTCCATCGTGGGCTTGTTTCCCGCCGCCAACTGGTTCGAGCGTGAGGCGTTCGACATGTATGGCGTGTTGTTCGACAACCACCCTGACCTGCGCCGCATCCTGACCGATTACGGCTTTCACGGGCACCCGCTGCGCAAGGACTTCCCGCTCTCGGGCTTCACCCAGGTGGTCTATGACGAGGAGCAGAAGCGGGTGGTCTCCGAACCGGTCAAACTGGTTCAGGAATACCGTGATTTCGATTTCCTCTCTCCCTGGGAAGGCGCGAAATACGTGCTGCCCGGCGACGAGAAGGCGGAAGGCAAGGCGTAAGGATCATGGCCGAAACCGACATCCGCAATTTCACGATCAATTTCGGGCCCGTTCACCCGGCCGCCCACGGCGTGCTGCGCCTGGTGCTGGAGCTGGACGGGGAGGTGGTCGAGCGCGTCGACCCGCATATCGGTCTGCTTCACCGCGGCACCGAGAAGCTCCTTGAGCACAAGACCTATCTTCAGGGCATCGGCTATTTCGACCGGCTCGACTATGTCGCCCCGATGAACCAGGAGCATGCCTTCTGCCTGGCCGCCGAGCGGCTGGCCGGCATCCCGGTGCCCAAGCGCGGCTCCTATGTGCGCGTGCTGTATTGCGAGATCGGGCGCATCCTCAATCACTTGCTCAACATCACCACCCAGGCGATGGACGTGGGCGCGCTGACCCCGCCGCTGTGGGGCTTTGAAGAGCGCGAAAAGTTGATGGGTTTCTATGAGCGCGCGTCCGGCGCGCGCCTGCACGCCCATTATTTCCGCCCCGGCGGCGTGCATCAGGACCTGCCCCAGGAGCTGATCGACGATATCGCCGCCTGGTGCGACGCCTTCCCGCAGGCGCTGGCTGATATCGAGACCCTGCTGACCGATAACCGCATCTTCAAGGCGCGCAATGTCGATATCGGCGTGGTGTCCAAAGAGGATGCGCTGGCCTGGGGTTTCTCCGGGGTGATGGTGCGCGGCTCGGGCATGGCGTGGGATCTGCGCCGCGCCCAGCCCTACGAGGTCTATGACGAGCTCGACTTCAAAATCCCCGTGGGCAAGAACGGCGACAATTACGACCGCTATCTGTGCCGCGTGGAGGAGATGTATGAGTCGGTGAAGATCATGCGCCAGTGCTGCGAATGGCTGTCGAAGCCGGAAAACCACGGCGAGGTGCTGCCAACCGACACCAAATTCGCGCCGCCGCGGCGCGCCGAGATGAAGCGCTCCATGGAAGCGCTCATCCACCACTTCAAGCTCTACACCGAAGGCGTTCACGTGCCTGAAGGCCAGATCTACGCCGCGGTGGAGGCGCCCAAGGGTGAGTTCGGCGTCTACATGATCGCCGACGGAACGAACAAACCCTACCGGGTGAAGATTCGCGCGCCGGGCTTCGCCCACCTGGCCGCCATGGATCATCTCAACAAGGGCCACATGCTCGCCGACGTGTCGGCGATCCTGGGCTCGCTGGACATCGTGTTCGGGGAGATTGACCGGTAATGCTCGCCGCCCATGCCATCGGTGAAGCCGCGCTGAGCCCGGCCTTGCTGGCCGAGCGCCAGCTGGCGGCGTATAACGCGCGCGATCTCGACGCGTTCGCAGCCTGCTTTGCGCCGGACGTGGAAGTCTATGACTTTCCAGGCGTTCTGGTCGTCCAGGGCCGCGAGGCCTTCCGCGCCCGTTATGTCGAGCGCTTCAAGAGCGAGGGCCTGCACGCCATCGCGGTGCATCGCGCCGTGGTGGGGTCGCGCGTGATCGATCACGAGCGCGTCTGGCTCGACGGTCCGGGCCAGTGTGAGCCCATTGATCTCGTTGTCATTTACACCGTGCGCGTCGGCCTGATCGCGCGCGTGGACTTCATCAAGGAAGGGTCGCCCCAATGAGCGTGCGCCGCCTGGCCGCCGTCCAGCCCGACAGCTTCGCCTTCTCCAAGGACAGCGAAGCCAAGATCGCGTTCTGGATGAACAAATACCCCGAGGAGCGCAAAGCCTCGGCGGTGATCCCGCTTTTATGGATCGCCCAGAAGCAGGAGGGCTGGGTGTGCGAGCCCGCCATGCGCGAGATCGCGGCGCGCTGCGCCATGCCCTATATCCGCGTCTACGAGGTCGCGACCTTCTACACCATGTTCAATCTGGAGCCCGTGGGCGAGCATCTGATCCAGGTGTGCGGCACCACGCCGTGCTGGCTGCGTGGGGCGGACGGGCTCAAAGCCGTGTGCGAAAAGCGCATCGGCAAGAAGGGCCGGGGCAATCTCTCCGCCGACGGCAAGTTTTCCTGGGAAGAGGTGGAGTGCCTGGGCGCCTGCTCCAACGCGCCGATGGTGCAGATATCCAACCCGTACGGGGATTATTATTACGAAGACCTGACGCCGGAGGCGCTCGAAGCGATCCTGAACGATCTGGCCGCCGGCAAGACGGTGGAGACCGGCCCGGTGACCCGGCGCCATTGCTCCGAGCCGACTGAGGCGAAGGTCAAGGTGCTGGAAGACGCCGCCCTGTTTGACGGTTCGTACGCCAAGCCGGTCACGCTGCCGCACTCTGCGCGCGCCGCCGCCAAGCCTGACGGCGACCGCAAGAGCAAGCCGGCGTCCGGCGCGGCCGGCAGCGCCAAGGCCGCCGCCGAGGCGCCGAAAAAGGCCCGCGACACGGCGGCCAAGGCGAAGCCTGCGGCCAAGAAGCCTGCCGCGAAGAAGCCGGCTGCGAAAAAGCCCGCCGCCAAAAAGCCGGCTGCGAAGAAGAAGGACGGCTAAATCATGCTTCTTCAGGACAAGGACCGCATCTTCACCAATCTCTATGGCCGCCATGACTGGCGCCTGGAGGGCGCGCGCCAGCGCGGCTGCTGGAATGGTACGAAGGAAATCCTCGAAGAGGGCCGCGACTGGATCATTGACCAGGTCAAGAAATCGGGCCTGCGCGGGCGCGGCGGGGCGGGTTTCCCCACGGGCCTGAAATGGTCGTTCATGCCCAAAGAGGTGGGCGCGCGCCCGCACTATCTGGTGGTCAATGCCGACGAGTCCGAGCCGGGCACGTGCAAGGACCGCGAGATGATGCGCAACGACCCCCATCATCTCATCGAGGGCTGTCTGATCGCGTCTTTCGCGATGCAGGCCAACGCCTGCTACATCTATATCCGCGGCGAATACGTGCTGGAGCGCGAGCGCCTGGAGGCGGCCATCGCCGAGGCCTACAAGGCCAAACTCATCGGCAAGAACAATATCCACGGCTGGGATTTCGACGTCTTCGTCCATCACGGCGCCGGCGCCTATATCTGCGGCGAGGAGACGGCGCTGCTCGAAAGCCTCGAAGGCAAGAAGGGCCAGCCGCGCCTGAAACCCCCGTTCCCGGCGGGCGCCGGCCTCTATGGCTGCCCCACCACGGTGAACAATGTGGAATCCATCGCCGTCGTCCCGACCATTTTGCGCCGCGGCGCCGACTGGTTCGCCGGCTTCGGGCGTGAGGGCAATACCGGCACCAAGGTCTTCTCCATTTCCGGCCATGTGAATGCGCCGTGCAATGTGGAAGAGGCCATGTCCATCCCGCTGAAAACCCTGCTGGAGCAATATGCCGGCGGCGTGCGCGGCGGCTGGGACAATCTCAAGGCCGTGATCCCGGGCGGCTCGTCCGTGCCGCTGATCCCGAAAGAAATCTGCGATGACGTGCTGATGGATTTCGACGCCCTGCGCGACGTGAAATCGGGCCTGGGCACGGCGGCCGTCATCGTCATGGATAACTCCACCGATGTGGTCAAAGCGATCGCGCGCATCAGCTATTTCTACAAGCATGAAAGCTGCGGCCAGTGCACGCCGTGCCGTGAAGGCACCGGCTGGATGTGGCGGGTGCTGGAACGCATGGCGCGCGGCGAGGCGGAGATCGGCGAGATCGACGATTTGCTGGACGTGGCCGGCCAGGTGGAAGGCCACACGATCTGCGCGCTGGGCGATGCCGCGGCCTGGCCGGTCCAGGGCCTGATCCGCCACTTCCGCCACGAGATCGAGGACCGCATCAACAATTACCGCGCCGGCAAGCCGGTGTTTGTGCCGGTGGCGGCGGAGTAGGAAGCATGACCGATAATCTTCGCACCATCATCATCGACGGCGAGGAAATCTCCGTTCCGCAGGATTACAACCTGCTTCAGGCGGTCGAGGCGGCGGGCGGGGAGATTCCGCGCTTTTGCTATCACGAGCGCCTGTCGGTGGCCGGCAATTGCCGGATGGGCCTGGTGGAGCTGGTGGGCGCGCCCAAGCCTGTGGCCTCGTGCGCGTTTCTTGTGCGCGACATGCGCGGCGGGCCCAATGGCGAGCCGCCGGCCATGCGCACGCTGTCGCCGCTGGTGAAAAAGGCGCGCGAGGGGGTGATGGAGTTTCTCCTGATCAACCACCCGCTGGACTGCCCGATCTGCGACCAGGGCGGCGAGTGCGATCTGCAGGACCAGTCGGTGGCCTATGGCCGTTCGGGCTCGCGCTATGCCGAGAACAAGCGCGCGGTGGAAGACAAGTATATGGGCCCGCTGATCAAGACGATCATGACCCGCTGCATCCAGTGCACGCGCTGTGTGCGCTTCTCCACCGAAATTGCCGGCGTCCCTGAGCTCGGCGCTATCGGGCGCGGCGAGGACATGGAGATCACCACCTATCTGGAGCAGGCCATGACGTCGGAACTGTCCGGCAATGTCATCGATCTGTGCCCGGTGGGCGCGCTGACCTCCAAGCCTTACGCCTTCAATGCGCGCCCCTGGGAGCTGAACAAGACCGAGACCATCGACGTGATGGACGCGCTGGGCGCCAATATCCGCGTCGACAGCCGTTCAGGCGCTGTGCTGCGCATTCTGCCGCGCATCCATGACGACGTGAACGAGGAGTGGATTTCCGACAAGACCCGCTTTGTCTGGGACGGGCTGGGCCGCCAGCGCCTCGACCGCCCCTATGCCCGCAAGGATGGCCGCCTGGTCCCGATCCAGTGGGATGAAGCGCTGGCCATGGCCGCCGAGAAACTCTCCGGCGACCCGGCGCGCATCGGCGTGATCGCCGGCGACCTGAACGACGTCGAGGGCCTGAAAGCGGCCAAAGACCTGTTCGACGCGCTGGGCGTGACGTCCATCGACGCCCGCCAGGACGGCGCGCAGATCGGCGCGCGCGACGGCTCGGCCCCGCGCCAGTCCTACCTGTTCAACTCCACCATCGCCGGGATTGATCAGGCTGACGCCATCCTGATCGTGGGCTCCAACCCGCGCCTGGAATCGCCGGTGCTCAATGCGCGCATCCGCCAGCGCTGGCTCAATTCCGACTGCCAGATCGCCGTGATCGGCGAGGCGGCGGACCTGACCTATCCTTACGAACATCTGGGAACCGGCCCCGATACGCTGGCGGGCCTGGCCAAGAAGCGTTCCGGCTTCATCCAGACGCTGAAAAACGCCAAGCGCCCGATGGTCATTCTGGGCGCCGGCGCCCTGGCGCGTCCTGACGGCGCTCAGATTCTGCGCGCGGCCGGAGAGCTGGCCAAGGCCGTGGGCGCGGTCAGCGCGGACTGGAACGGCTTCAACGTGCTCCACGCGGCGGCGAGCCGCGTCGGCGCGCTCGATCTCGGCTTCCTGCCGGGCGAGGGCGGGCGTGATACGAACGCCATTCTCGACGCCGCCGCCAAGGGCGAGGTGGAGACGGTGGTGCTGCTCGGCGCCGACGAGATCGACATGGAGCGCCTCGGCAAGGCCTTCGTCATCTATGCCGGCCATCACGGCGATGCGGGCGCCCAGCGCGCCGATCTGATCCTGCCGTCAGCGGCCTATACCGAGAAGAACGGGATTTACGTGAACACCGAAGGGCGCGCCCAGCTGGCCTTGCGCGCCGTGTTCCCCAAGGGCGAGGCGAAAGAGGACTGGGCGATCTTCCGCGCCCTGTCGGCGCGCCTGAACAAGACGCTGCCCTATGACGATCTCAACGCCCTGCGCGCGAGCCTGATCGAGGCGAACCCGGTGTTCGGCCAGATCGACTACGCCCCGGGCGCCGACGGCGCGGCGGACTTCGACCCGGCTCAGCTTGGCGAGGCGGGCGCGGTGTCGGACGCGCCGTTCGCCAGTCCGATCAGGGATTTCTATCTGACCAACCCGATCGCGCGGGCGTCGAAGACCATGGGCGAGTGTTCGGCCGTGACGGCGGCGGCGCGCGCGGAACTGCAGGCGGCGGAGTAGGGGCGGAAAAATGTTCCAGTTTCTTGTTGATTGGTGGAACGCGCTGCCCTTTGGGGTTCAGTGGACCATCGCCACGACCAGTCAGATCCTCGCCTTCATGATCGTGCTGCTCCTGTCGCTGGCTTTCCTGCTCTTGATGGACCGCAAGGTCTGGGCGGCGGTGCAGCTGCGCAAGGGGCCCAATACGGTGGGCGCGTTCGGCCTTTTGCAGTCCTTCGCCGACTTCCTCAAATTCGTGCTGAAGGAAATCGTCGTGCCGGCGGGCGCCGACCGGCCGCTCTTCCTGCTGGCGCCGCTTTTGACCTTCGTCTTCGCCTTCATCACCTGGGCGGTGATCCCGGTGGCGCCGGGCTGGGTCATCTCCGACATCAATGTGGGCATTCTCTACGTCTTCGCGATCTCGTCTTTGGGCGTGTACGGCATCATCATCGGCGGCTGGGCCTCGAACTCGAAATATCCCTTCCTCGGCTCGCTCAGGTCAGCGGCCCAGATGGTGTCCTACGAGGTCTCTATCGGCTTTGTGCTGGTCACGGTGCTGCTGATGGTGGGTTCGATGAACCTCACCGCGGTGGTGGAGGCCCAGGCCGGCGGATTCTGGAACTGGCACGTCCTGTCGGCGGGCATGCTGCCATGGCCGGCCTTCCTGATCACCATTCCGATGTTCGTGATCTTCTTCATCTCGGCGCTGGCCGAGACCAACCGGCCGCCGTTCGACCTGCCCGAAGCTGAATCCGAACTCGTGGCGGGCTATCAGGTGGAGTATTCCTCCACGCCGTATCTCCTGTTCATGATCGGGGAATATCTCAACATCGTGCTGATGTGCGCGCTGATGACGGTGTTGTTCTTCGGCGGCTGGCACGCGCCCTTCGACATCGCGCCCTTCACCTGGATCCCGCCGGTGTTCTGGTTCGCGATCAAGGTGGTGTTCTTCTTCTTCATGTTCGCCATGGTGAAGGCGCTCGTTCCGCGTTACCGCTACGACCAGCTGATGCGCCTGGGCTGGAAGATATTCCTGCCCACCTCGCTCGCGGCCGTGGCTGTGATGGGCGGGTTCGTCGTTTACTCGAACGCTGGTTAGGAAACCCATGAGCCGGATTGCACAAACCCTTCGCGGCGCAGCGCTTCTCGACTTCTGGGGGGCGTTCGGCCTCGGCATGAAATACTTCTTCCGCAAGAAGCCGACGATCAACTATCCCTTTGAAAAGGGGCGCCTGAGCCCGCGTTTCCGCGGCCAGCACGCCTTGCGCCGCTACGCCAATGGCGAAGAGCGCTGCATCGCGTGCAAGCTGTGCGAGGCGGTGTGTCCGGCCCAGGCCATCACCATCGAGGCCGAACCGCGCGAGGACGGGTCGCGGCGCACGACGCGCTACGACATCGACATGGTCAAATGCATCTATTGCGGCTACTGCGCCGAGGCCTGCCCGGTGGACGCCATCGTGGAGGGGCCGAATTTCGAATTCGCCACCGAGACCCGCGAGGAGCTCTACTACGACAAGGCCAAGCTGCTGGATAACGGCGACCGGTGGGAGCGCGAGATCGCACGGAACCTCGAACTCGACGCGCGCTACCGCTAGCGCTATTACCCGGCGCAACTTCATTACGGGTCCGGCGAATCTGCCCGGTCCCGCCTGACGAACCCGACCGGCGAGGCGTCCTGCCTCGCCGCCCGCCAAGGGGGGCGTTCCCATGCTGCAAGCCGCAGCGTTCTACATTCTGGCCGCCACCGCGGTGTTGTCAGCCTTCATGGTCGTGGCCGCGCACAATCCCGTGCGCGCCGTCCTGTTCCTGATTCTGACATTCTTCTCGGCGGCGGGCCTGTTCGTGCTCCTGGGCGCGGAGTTCCTGGCGATGATCCTGGTCATCGTCTATGTCGGCGCGGTCGCGGTGTTGTTCCTGTTCGTGGTGATGATGCTGGACATCGATTTCGCCACGCTCAAGGCGCGTTCGGCGGGTTATCTGCCGCTGGGCGGACTGATCGCGCTGGCCATCGCCGCCCAGCTCGCCCTGGTGGGTTTCGCCTGGGTCGGCGCTGACGGCGCGGCGGCCCATCTCCAGGCGCCCATGCCGGACGACACCCACAATATCGCGGCCCTGGGCGCGCTGATCTACGACCGCTACGTATTGTTCTTCCAGCTGGCCGGCCTGATCCTCTTGGTGGCCATGATCGGCGCCATCGTGCTGACCCTGCGCCACCGCGAGGGCGTCAAGCGCCAGGACATGCACCGCCAGGTCAACCGCACCCGCGACGAAGGGGTGGAAGTCATCGACGTCAAACGCGGCGAGGGGATCGGCTGATGCTCGAGATTACGCTGGGCCATTATCTCGCGCTGGCGGCCATCCTGTTCACCATCGGGGTGTTCGGGATATTCGCCAACCGCAAGAACGTGATCATCCTTCTGATGTCGATCGAGCTGATCCTGCTCGCGGTCAACGTCAATCTGGTGGCTTTCTCGGCGCATATGGGCGATCTGGCCGGCCAGGTCTTCGCCATGCTGATCCTGACCGTCGCCGCCGCCGAGGCGGCCGTCGGGCTGGCCATCCTCGTGGTCTTCTTCCGCAACCGCGGCGATATCGCGGTTGACGGCGCCAACATGATGAAGGGCTAGCCGACCGCCATGGCCTATATCGCCGTCTTCGCTCCGCTGATCGCCGCCATCATCGCCGGCCTGTTCCAGAAACAGATCGGCGACCGCGCCGCGCAGACCGTCACAACCGGCGCCACCATCGCCGCGGCGCTGGCTTCGGCCTGGCTGTTCGTGGATGTGGCGCTGAACGGCAATGCGCGCACCTACGAGCTGGCCACCTGGATGTCGGTGGGCAGTTTCGAGATCTCCTGGGCGATCCGGCTGGACACGCTCTCGGCGGTCATGCTGGTGGTGATCACCTCGGTGTCCTCGCTGGTGCATGTCTATTCGTGGAGCTACATGTCCCACGACCCGCACCGGGCGCGCATCTTCGCCAATATGTCGCTGTTCACCATCCCCATGCTGGCGCTGGTCACGGCGGCCAATTTCATCCAGCTCTTCTTCG
>JAFIEB010000073.1 GCA_020832735.1 Oceanicaulis sp. | reverse complement strand
GCGCCGCGGCGGGTCCGGGCTGGGGTTCGGCGTCCTGGCCCAGGATCCCGCCGTTGCGCGCCATCAGCGCGCCGGCGGGGGCGGGCGCCGCCAGGCCCTTGTCGCTCAGGGCGCGGGCTGCACTGGCATAGGCTTCCAGGCGCGCCGTATCGATGCGCATGCCCGCTTCGGCGCCGTCGCGGGCCAGGTTGAGGGTCAGCGTGATCGAGCCGCGCTGGAAGCGGGCGCGGGCCGCCTCGCGCAAGGGAACCTCCAGCGCGTCCAGCCCCGGCGGCAGGCGCAGGCGGAAATCAAGCCCCTTGCCATTGACCGAACGGGCCTCGGCGATCAGCTCGCCGAACGCGCCCTCCTGCGCGCCCCGGCCGAAACCGGTCATGCCGGAGAGAGGTTTTGCGCTCATCAGCGGCCGCCCCGGGCGCGTTCACGCTCGATGCGCCGCCAGACCGCGACATTGCGGTTATGCTCGGCATAGGTGGCCGAGAAGGCGTGCCCGCCTGTGCCGTCGGCCACGAAGAACAGGTAATTCGTCTCCGGCGGATTGAGCACAGCCAGGATCGAGTCCCGGCCCGGATTGGCGATGGGCGTCGGGGTCAATCCGTTAATCTGGTAGGTGTTGTAGGGATTATTGGCGTTGTCGAGTTCCGACCGGCGTATGCCCCGGCCCAGCGGCTCGCCGCCCGTAATGCCGTAAATGATAGTCGGGTCGCTCTGCAGGCGCATGCCCCGGCGCAACCGGTTTACGAACACCGACGCCACCAGGGGGCGCTCGGACGGCACGCTGGTTTCCTTCTCCACGATGGAGGCGATGATGATCGCCTCTTCAGGCGTCGAGAAGGGCAGATTATCGGCCCGGTCCGGCCAGGCCTGCGCCAGAAGCTCGGCTTGCGCCGCCTCCATCCGGTCGATCACGCCCTGACGCGTCGCGCCGCGGTCAACCATGTAGGTTTCCGGCAAGAGCGCGCCTTCAGGCGGGATGCGTGTGATCTCCCCGGTCAGCACCTCGGAAGCTTCCACGATGCGCACGATCATGGCGGTGGTCAGGCCTTCGGCCGCCGTGACCGGGTGCATCAGCGTGCGGCCCTCGCGCAAGAGCGCATAGATCTCGCGCATGGAGGCGGCTTGCGGGATGCGGTACTCGCCCGCACGCAAGGAGCGCTCGCCCTGATCGATCTGCACCATCAGGCGGAACAGGCGCGCATCCTCAATCACGCCCTCGCGCTCCAGCTGGCCGGCGATGGCGATCAGCCCGGCGCCGCGCGGCAGCATCAGCGTGGTCTGCTCAGCGGCCGGCCCGGGCGCCTCGAATTGCTGATTGACCCAGACCCAGCCGGCGAAGCCCGCAGCAGCGGCGATCAGCGCGGTGGCGACGAGGCCGCCCAGCAACCACGCCATCACGCGCGCAAACCCGCCCGATTTCGGTTTGGGATTTTTAGCGCCTGTCTTGCCCATCGGACGGCCCCCCGGCCTATCCGGCCCGCTTGAACACAACAGACGCGTTGGTGCCGCCAAACCCGAAGGAGTTGGAGAGCACCGCGTCGAGATGTTTCTTCACCGCGGTGTGAGGCGCCAGATTGATCGGGCTCTCCACCGACGGATTATCCAGATTGAGGGTGGGCGGGCAGACACCGTCGCGCATGGCCAGGATCGAGAACACCGCCTCGACCGCCCCGGCGGCGCCCAGCAAATGGCCGATGGATGATTTGGTCGAGCTCATCACCAGATCGCCTGCGGCGTCGCCGAACAGGCGCTCGACGGCCCCGAGTTCGATTTCGTCGCCCTTGGGGGTGGAGGTGCCGTGGGCGTTGATATAGCCGATGGCCGACGGCTCCAGCTCCGCGCGGGCCAGCGCCGCCTTCATCGCCCGGAATCCGCCATCGCCGTCCTCGGACGGCGCGGTGATGTGATAGGCGTCGCCTGACAGGCCGTAACCGGCCACTTCGGCGTAAATGGTCGCGCCACGCGCTTTGGCGGCTTCGTATTCTTCCAGGATCACCACGCCCGCGCCCTCGCCCATGACGAAGCCGTCACGGTCCTTGTCCCAGGGGCGCGAGGCTTTCCGGGGATCATCATTGAAGCCGGTGGAAAGGGCCCGCGCGGCGCCAAAGCCGGCATAGCCCAGGCGCGTAATCGCGCTTTCGGCGCCGCCGGCCACCATCATGTCCGCATCGCCAATGGCGATCAGACGGGCCGCATCGCCAATGGCGTGCGCCCCGGTGGAGCAGGCCGTGACCACCGAATGGTTGGGCCCTTTGAGACCGTGGCGGATCGACACCTGGCCGGACACCAGATTGATCAGCATGGCCGGGATCACGAACGGCGACAGCTTGCGCGGTCCGCGCTCATGCAAGGTGATGGAGGCGTCGTAGATCGTCTGCAGGCCGCCAATGCCGGACCCGATCAGCACGCCGGCGCGCTCGCGCGCTTCGTCGTCAGCCGGCTCCCAGCCCGACGATGTTAGCGCCTCATCCGCTGCGGCGATGCCGTAGAGGATGAAATCGTCGATGCGCTTCTGCTCGCGCGCATGCATCACCGCGTCGGGGTCGAACACCCCGGCCATGTCCGGCGACCCGCCAGCCCGCCCGTCGGCGCGCGGCACAATCCCGGCCACATGGCTCGACAGATCGGACACCTCAAAGTGTTCGATGCGGGCCAGCCCTGAGTGCCCGGCGATCAGCCGGGACCACACATGGTCCACCCCGCACCCCAGAGGCGTGACGAGTCCGAGACCTGTGACGACAACGCGGCGTCTGGACATGCTCGAGAGCCGGTCCGGCCTATTTGCCGAGCTTTTCGGAGATGAACTTCACCGCATCGCCCACCGTCTGGATGGTCTCGGCGGCGTCATCGGGAATCTCGACGTCGAACTCTTCCTCAAACGCCATGACAAGCTCGACATTGTCGAGGGAGTCGGCGCCCAGATCATCGATGAACGAGGCTTTCTCGACGACCTTGTCGTCTTCGACGTCGAGATGCTCGACAACGATTTTCTTAACGCGCTCAAAAACGTCAGACATGTCGGACCCTTTTCGTATGCATGCGGGCGACCTGTCGGGCCCGCGGAACTGAACCGGCGCCGAGGCGGGGTCCATGGAGCGGACCTCGTCGGCGGGAGCGTGCGGGCAATAGCACGCCTCATCTGACCTACGCCAGAGCGGGGCGCGATGGCAAGCCGCGCGTGCGCCCCACCCGCAGGCGTCAGATCATCGCCATGCCGCCATTCACGTGCAGGGTCTGGCCCGTCACGTACGCGGCTTCTGTACTGGCCAGGTAGACGCAGGCTGCAGCGATATCGGCGCCCTTGCCCAGCTGACCGGCCGGTATCGTGCCCAGAATCGCCGATTTCTGGTCATCGGTCAGCGCGTCCGTCATCGGCGATTCGATGAAGCCCGGCGCCACGCAATTGGCCGTCACCCCGCGCGAGGCGACTTCCATGGCCAGCGATTTGGTGAAGCCGATCATGCCCGCTTTCGAGGCGGCGTAGTTGGTCTGGCCGGCATTGCCGGTCACGCCCACTATCGAGGTGATGCCGATAATGCGGCCCCAGCGCTGTTTCATCATGCCGCGCAGCACCGCCCTGGAGAGGCGGAAATGGGCCTCCAGATTGACCTTGATGACCGTGTCCCAGTCCTCGTCCTTCATGCGCATCAGGAGCTGATCGCGCGTGACGCCGGCGTTGGAGATCAGGATGTCCAGCCCGTCCAGCGCCTCGGCGGCCTGTTTGGGCAGGGCGTCCACGGACGCAGCATCGGCCAGATTGCACGGCGTGATCACCGCGCGCTCGCCCAGCTCGCCGGCCAGCTCGCGCAGCTTTTCCTCGCGCGTGCCCGACAGGGCGACATGGGCGCCCACGCCGTGCAAGGCGCGGGCGATTTCAGACCCGAGCCCGCCGGTTGCGCCGGTGACGAGGGCTTTCTTGCCTGTGAGATCAAACATGGTCCCTATCCTTTCACGGAGGCGGCGAACGCCTCCAGTTCGGCCGGGCCGGTCAGGGCGATCCCTTCGGCCTCGGCGATATGACGGCGCAGCATGGTGATCAGCACCTTGGCGCCGGCTTCGGCGAAACGGGTGACGCCCTGGCCGTGCATCCAGTCCACGCTTTCGCGCCAGCGCACCCGTCCGGTGACCTGCTGCACCAGCTGGGCGCGGATGGCGTCCGGATCACTGACCGGACCAGCCGATACGTTGGTCACGACCGGCACGGCCGGGGCCGAGATGCGGGCGTCCTTGAGCGCCTCGGCCATGGCTTTGGCGGCTGGCTGCATGAGCGGGCAATGGAAAGGCGCGGACACCGGCAACAGCATGGCCTTGCGCACACCGTGGGCCTTGGCGGCCTCAAGCGCCGCCTCCACCGCCGCGCGGGCGCCCGAGATCACGATCTGTCCGGGCGCATTGTCGTTGGCGATGGTCACGACGCCCTCAGCCGCGCCTGCGGTCACCGCCGCCTCGGCCTGGGCGTGTTCGGCGCCCAGTAGCGCGGCCATGGCCCCCTCGCCCACCGGAACTGCCCGCTGCATGGCCTGGCCGCGCAGCCTGAGCAGCCTGGCGGCGTCTTCCAGCGTCAACGCGCCAGCCGCGCACAGGGCCGAGTATTCGCCCAGGCTGTGGCCCGCCACGAAACGGGCCGTCGCCACGTCCACGCCGAACTCCGCCTTGAGCGCGCGCATGGCCGCCACCGACACCGCCATGATCGCGGGCTGGGCGTTTTCCGTCAGGGTCAACGTCTCCATCGGCCCCTCGGCCATCAGCGCGGAGAGCTTCTGACCCAGCGCCTCGTCCACCGCCTCGAACACCTCGCGCGCCGCCGGGAATGCGTCCTTCAGGGCCTGGCCCATGCCTGCGGCCTGGCTGCCCTGACCTGGAAATACGAATGCAAGCGCCATCAGCGGCGTCCTCCCTTGCAGTATTATGGTTCCAGCTGCGGCATAGACCGGGCGGCGGGAGGCTGGCAAGGCGGGAGGGTGACGGCGCCCTTGTCCAAATCAGCAAATTTGGACAAAACCAGTCAGGAGCTCCGCCATGCGCACCTTCACCGCCGCCGACGCCAAGAACCGGTTCGGGGAATTGCTTGACGCGGCCCGGCGCGAACCGGTGAGCATCGAGCGCCATGGACGGCCTGTGGCGGTGATGATCTCGCAGGAGGAGTACGCCAGCTACGAGCAGGTCTACGCCGAACTGCTCAGCACCAGGATCGCAGACGCCGAGGCGGCCGTGAAGCAAGGCGACATCGTTTCCGCCGACGCCCTGTTCACGACACTGCGCAGCCAGCTGAACCGTGGCGCGGCTTGAATTCGCCGGTCCCCCCGCGCGGGAGCTGGAAGCGATTTTCTCCTGCACGCTGAGCCGATGGGGCCATGCCCAGGCAAGGCCTATCTGACTGATCTGGAGCAAGCCTGCCTCAAACTGGCCAGCAACCCGGAAATGGGTGCGCCCGATCCGGTAGCCGGCGCCGGCTACCGGCGATTTCTGGCGGGCAGGCACTGGCTTTACTATACGCCGATTGAGGGCGGCGTGCGGGTGATGGCCGTCATGCACGCAAGACCCAAACCCGGCCCCTGACCACCGCCGCGCCCGCTTGCCTCCCCGCCCCGCTTCGCGTATACGCGCCGCTTCACCGGCTGCGGTCCCATGACCACTGCCCGCCTTTGCGCATGCCGCAAGACGGGGTCATCGGGAGCCGACGCGGGACGGTCCGGCCCTTCGGACCGCTCTGCGCCGCAGCCCTTTTGAAGGGACGAAAGTCTTATGCAGAAATACGAACACGTGTTCATCGCGCGTCCGGACGCATCTCCGGCGCAGGTGGAATCCGCGATCGAGGAACTCAAAACCCTGATCGAGGAAAAGGGCGGCAAGGTTAACAAGACCGAGTACTGGGGCCTGCGCACGCTGGCTTACCGCCTCAACAAGAACCGCAAGGGCCATTACGGCTATCTCGACATGGAAGCGGGCAACGAGGTGCTTGAAGCCCTCGACTACCGTCAGCGCTATGCCGACGACGTCATGCGCCACATGACCGTGAAGGTCGAAGAGCTCAACGCCGAGCCCAGCGCCGTGCTGCGCAAGGGCGATGACCGCAAGCGCCGCGACCGCGATGGCGGCCGTGACGGCGGGCGCGGCGAGCGCAGTGACCGTGGCGACCGCGGCGATCGCGGTGACCGCGGCGACCGGCGCTAGGAGGACCCTGACATGACCGACATGACCGTTTCGAACGTGCCTGCGCGCCGCGCTTTCCAGCGCCGCCGCAAGGTATGCCCGTTCTCCGGCGAAGCTGCGCCGAAGATCGACTACAAGGACGTGAAGCTGCTCCAGCGCTACATGTCCGAGCGCGGCAAGATCGTGCCTGCGCGCATCACCGCCGTTTCCGCCAAGAAGCAGCGCGAGCTGGCCCGTGCGATCAAACGCGCACGTGTGCTGGCCCTGCTGCCTTACGCAGTCGATTAAGGGAGAACGAGGATCATGCAAGTCGTTCTTCTCGAGCGTGTTGAAAAGCTGGGCGCCATCGGCGACGTGGTCGCCGTAAAGCCGGGCTTTGCACGCAATTATCTTCTGCCCCAGGGCAAGGCGCTGCGGGCCACCGCCGCCAACCTGGAGCGCTTCGAGCGTGAGCGCGAAGTGCTGGAGAAACTCAACGCCGAACGCGCCGCCAAGGCTCGCGAGTCCGGCTCTCACCTGGACGGCGCCAGCTTCGTGCTGATCCGCCAGGCGTCCGAGAGCGGCCAGCTCTACGGGTCGGTGTCCACCCGTGACATCGCCGATGCGGCTACGTCCGAGGCGCTGGCCGTCACGCGCGGCATGGTGGACTTGAAAGCCCCGATCAAGACCTTGGGCTTGCACGAGGTGCGCCTTATCCTGCACCCGGAAGTCTCTGTGACCGTCACGATCAACGTGGCGCGCACCAGCGACGAGGCCGAACGTCAAGCCAAAGGCGAAGACGTGATCGCCGCGGCGGCTGAAGAAGACCGCGCCCTGGCTGACGCCCAGGCCGCCGTCCTGATGGAGTCCGGCGTGGAAGGTCAGGATGACGAGCCTGAAGCCGAATCGGACGACGAGGACGAGGACAACACGGACGCGGACAAGGCCTGACGGCCTGTTCGCAGCCAATCCTTAGTCTATGTGACAAGGGCGGGCGGCTCCATCCGGGGCCGCCCGCCTGCTTGTCAGGGGGCGCCCGGCGCGCCCTTGACCCGCGGCGGCGCACATGGTCTTGCAGTGCAGCAAAGCTCGATATCAACTGAAGGAACCTGCCTATGGCGTCCGTACGCGTTGATCTGAGCGGCCAGACGGCTGTCATCACCGGTTCGACGTCGGGCATCGGCGCCGCCCTGGCTGAGGGTCTGGCGGCCAATGGTTGCGACATCGTCCTGAACGGGCTGGGCGATGCGAGCGAAATCGAGGCGCTGCGCGTGCGCCTGCAGGACGATTACAAGGTGCGCGTCGCCTATCACTCCGCCAACATGCTGCGCCCCGGCGAGATCGAAGATCTGATCGCCTTCGCCAGCAAGGAGATGGGCCGTCTCGACATCCTGGTGAACAATGCCGGCATCCAGCATGTGGCCAAGATCGAGGAGTTTCCGGCCGAGAAGTGGGACGCGATCCTGGCGATCAATCTTTCAAGCGTGTTTCACGCCTGCAAGCACGCCGTGCCGGTGATGAAGGCCCAGGGGCGCGGGCGCATCGTCAACATCGCCTCGGCCCACGCGCTGGCCGCCTCGCCTTTCAAATCGGCTTACATAGCCGCCAAGCACGGCGTGATGGGCCTGACCAAGACCATCGCGCTGGAAGTGGCCGAGCACGGCGTCACCTGCAACGCCATCAATCCGGGCTATGTGCGCACGCCGCTTGTGGACAGCCAGATCGCCGACACCGCCCGCGAGCGCGGCATCAGCGAAGATGAGGTGGTGCGCGACGTGATGCTCTACGCCCAGCCGACGAAAAAATTCGTGGAATACAGCCAGCTTGTAGGCGCGCTTCTCTATCTGGTGTCAGATGACGGCGCCAACGCCAACGGAAGCTCGATCAATGTCGAGGGCGGCTGGCTGGCCAAATAATGCCATGACGCAGCGCAAACCCCGTCCCGTCTCGCTGGCCCTTCAGGGCGGCGGCGCGCATGGGGCGTTCACCTGGGGCGTGCTGGACCGCCTGCTGGAAGACGGGCGCATCGAGCCGCGCGCCATCTCCGCGACCAGCGCCGGCGCCATGAACGCCTGCGCCATGGCCATGGGCCGCACGCAAGGCGGCGCAGACGGCGCGCGCGAGGCCATGGAGCAGTTCTGGAACGCCGTGAGCCGGGCCGGCGGGCCGCTGCGCGCGCCCGGCTGGGCCCGGCTGTTTCCCTGGATCGACGCCTTCACCCGGCTGACCAGCCCCTATGACCTCAACCCGTTCGGATATGATCCCCTGCGCAACATTCTGGAGCGCCAGATCGATTTCGAGGCGGTGCGCGCGTGCCCGGACCTGAAGCTGTTTTTGTGCGCGACCTGCGTGACCAGCGGACGGGCGCGCATTTTTTCCGGCGAGGAGATCACGCTGGACGCCGTGCGCGCCTCGGCCGCCCTGCCCTTCCTGGATCACGCCGTGGAGATTGACGGCGAGCCCTATTGGGACGGCGGCTTCACGGGCAATCCGGCGCTGTGGCCGCTGTTTTACGAGGACACGCCCGCCGACCTCTTGATCGTCCACATCAATCCGCTGCACCGTCCCGGCACCCCGCGCTCGGCCGAAGACATCATGGACCGGGTCAACGAGATCACCTTCAACACCAGCCTGCTGGCCGAGCTGCGCGCCATCGCCTTTGTGCAGGATCTCATCGGGTCCGGCGCCGTGACCGGCCCGCGGCGCGAGCGCCTGCGCTCGCTCAATGTCCACTCCATCAAGGCTGATGATGCGCTCAAGGCCTGGCCGGCCTCCACCAAGTACGACACCAGCTGGTCCTTCCTGACGAGCTTGCGCGATCTGGGACGCGAGACGGCGCAGACCTGGCTGGACACGCACGCAGACGACGTAGGCGTGCGCTCCAGCATCGACCTCAAGGCCGAGTTTCTTCACCCCGGAAGCTGAGCGTGCGTTCACCGGCGGGCTCGAACCGGGCGCCCCGGGCCTCGTAGACGCGCATCACCGCCGCCTCATCCTCGACATCAATGACATTAAACCCCGCCGGCTCGCCGCGCACACGGCGCGACAGGGCCGTCCCCGCGCCGACGAACCAGCTGGTGCGCCCGTCCGCGCGCTCCAGCGGCAGGGCGAAGACCTGATGCAGGTGACCGGTCAGCACCAGATCGACGCCGCCCTCGGCCAGCAGGGCCGCACCGCGCTCGCCGCCTGCGGTGCGCGCGCGGCCCCTGGAGCCGCCAGGAGCGATCAGCGGATGATGACAAGCCACCACCCGCACCCCGTCCACGTCCGACAGCCGGCGCGCGGCGTCGCGCACATGGCTGGTCCGGGCCCGGCCGAGCGACCAGTCGAGGCGCGCCTGCAGCCCGCGCGCCGTGTGCAGCGCCTCCACCCCGGCGCCTGACCCGCGCCAGCCCGGAGTCATTGCACCGCCAAGCGCCGCCTCGAAGCGCCGCCAGGGGCGCACCGCGCGTGCGAACACATCAAGATAGGGCGTGTCGTGATTGCCAGGCGCGGCCACGACCGGCCCTGGCAGTGCATCGAAAAACGCCGCCGCAGCCGCAAACTCGCGCCGGCGCCCGTACTGGGTGAAATCGCCCGCCGCAGCCGTCACGTCAGGTTTGAGACGCGCGGCGGTCTCCAGAAGGGCGTCGGTCAGGGCCGGATCTTCCGCCCCGAAATGCAGATCGCTGATATGCAGGATGCGGGTCATGCGCCCAAGCCTTCCAGCCTGCGGCGCGGCGCGCAAGCGCTCAGCTGCGCCAGCGCAGCGTGACCTCTTTGGTCAACGGATGGCGGAACTCCCCGCCGGCGCAATGATCGATCCAGGCCTGTTTCAGCCGGAAATACCATTTGGCCTGGGTGTCGGAGTCGTTGATCAGCATCAGGCGCGGATTGTGTTTCAGCCCTTCGCGTTGCAGCTCGACCATGTCCCGGTCCTGCTTGAGGAAGGCGCGGGCGAACGGATGGAATAGCGGCTTCATGACGCTCATCAGCGCCATATCCCACCAGAACACCTGCGTCACGCGGGTGGTCTGGGCATCTGTTGGCGTGACGGCGGTGAGCGCGCACACATGGCGTTTTCCCGACCGGATCAGCTCTGTGCGCACGCCGGGCAGGGTGAACACGATCTCGGAAGTGGGTTGACCGCCCAGGAGGCGGTAGGCGAAGGAATTCTTCGACGGGGCGTGCTCCAGCATGGAGAAACCGCGCTCCACCGGCCCGAAGCGCTTGGCCTTCTCATGCATGAAGCGGCGCGAGCGCCACCACCACGCCTCGTGGACATAAGGCCCGTGCGCCGGATCCATCAGGCCGATGACGGCATGATCGGCATGGCACTCGAAATCCATCGAAAATACGAGTTTCGGCCGCGCGTCAGGCCCGAATGCCGGCGCCAGCGGCGCGTCAAACGCGGGCGTCTCGTCCAGGGTGAGCGCCGGCCCGTCCACCGGGGCGTCGGACAGCCAGAGCCATATCAGCCCCTGCTGCTCAGCGACCGGATAACGGCGCACGCGGATCTTGCCGGCATCCACGCTCTGGGAGTCAACCAGCGAGGGGATGGCGGTGCACGCGCCGTCCGTCCCGAAGCGCCAGCCGTGATACGGGCACTCCACTTCGCGCCCGCCTTCGGTCAGGCGCCCGCACGAGAGCGGCACGCCGCGATGCGGACACAGATCGCGTATGGCGCAGGCCCGGCCCGCCTCATCACGCCACAGCACCACCGGATGACCCGCGATCAGGCGCGAGACCATGGCGCCGCGCCTGAGCTCGCGCGCAGGCATGGCGAAATACCACAGGCGGCTCAGAAACGAAGCGTCAGCGTCCACGGATCATCTCCAGGGGCCGCAACCGTGCAGCCCGTGCAGAGCGCGTATCACCCCCGGCCTGTGCTGTCAGCCCTCGGGATTGAGCGCATAGCCCGCAGAGCGCACCGTGCGGATGGGATCAGGGCCGCCAACCTTGTTGAGCGCCTTGCGCAGCCGGCCGATATGAACGTCCACAGTGCGGGTCTCCACATACACATCCGAGCCCCAGACCGCATCAAGCAATTGCTCGCGCGAGAACACGCGCCCGGGATGCTGCATGAAATAATCCAGCAGCCGGAACTCGGTGGGGCCCAGATGGACGTCCTCGCCTGCGCGCACCACCTTGTGGGCGACCCGGTCTATGACAATGTCGCCGGCCTGGACCATGTCCTCGGCCAGGCCGGGGCGGATGCGCCGCAGCACTGCGCGCACGCGCGCAAACAGCTCCTTCATCAGGAACGGCTTGATGATGTAATCATCCGCGCCGGTGTCGAGCCCGCGGATCCGGTCAGCCTCCTCGCCGCGCGCGGTGAGCATGATGATCGGCAGATTGCGGCTTTCCTGGCGGCTGCGCAGGCGCCGGCACACCTCGATGCCCGAGATTTTGGGCAGCATCCAGTCGAGCAGGACCACATCGGGCTGGCGCTCCTCAACCAGCATTATCGCCTCCTCGCCATCGGCGGCGACGGAGACCCGGAAGCCCTCCTTTTTCAGATTGTACTGAAGGAGTTCGGACAGGGCGTCCTCGTCCTCAACGATCAGAACATGCGGCTGCATCTCAGGCCCCCTCAGACGGTCTGTTCGGGACGCGGCCCGCGCGGACGCTCGGACGCCAACTCGCTGCCCGTAACCAGATAGTGGATCACCTCGGCGATATTGGTGGCGTGATCCCCGATGCGTTCCAGATTCTTGGCGATAAACAGGAGGTGGGCGCCCGGCCCGATCATGGCGTGGTCATCGCGCATGGCCCGCACCAGCTCGCGGAACAGCGCGTTGTAATGCTCGTCCACATCGTCATCGCGCTCCCAGACCGCCACGGCGCGCGCTGTCTCGCCCGTCACATAGGCGTCGAGCACCTCATGAATGTGGCTGAGCACCAGCTTGCCCATGCGGTCCACGGACGCGGCGAAGGCGGTCGGCTCGCTGTCATTGAGCGTCGGCACGCGCCGGGCGATGGACTTGGCCAGATCGCCGACACGCTCCAGATCGGTGACGATCTTCAGCGCCGCGATGCACACGCGCAGATCCTGGGCGATGGGATGGCGCAGGGCCAGAAGCCGGATGATCTTCTTTTCGATATCGCGCTGCATGGCGTCGACCTGGGCGTCACGCGCGACCACTTCGGCCGCCAGATCCCCGTCGCGGGTGGCGGCGGCCTGGAGCGCGTCTGACACCAGACTCTCGGCGAGCCCGCCCATGGCGGCGACATCGGCCGAGAGCTGCTCAAGCTCCTCGGAGAAGGCTTTGACGATATGCGGCGCCTTGACCTGGTTGGTCATCTGCCGAGCCTTTCATTGGCCGGTTCCAAAGTCCGTTGCGAAGCGCTGCGTCCGGCCTAGCCGAAGCGCCCCGTGATGTAGTCCTGCGTGCGCTGGTCACGCGGGTTGGTGAAAATCTCCTCGGTGGGCCCGTATTCCACGAGCGCGCCAAGATGGAAGAAGGCGGTCATCTGCGACACCCGCGCGGCCTGGGCCATGGAGTGGGTGACGATGATCAGGGCGTAGTTCTCGCGCAGCTCGTCGATGAGCTCCTCGATGCGCGCGGTGGCGATGGGGTCGAGCGCCGAGCACGGCTCGTCCATCAGGATGACTTCCGGGTTCACCGCAATGGCGCGCGCAATCACCAGGCGCTGCTGCTGGCCGCCCGACAGGGACGTGCCCGGCTGGTGCAGGCGGTCGGCGACTTCCTTCCACAGGCCCGCCTTGGTCAGGCTGGTCTCGACGATGGCGGCCAGCTCGTCCTTGTTGGCGGCCAGGCCATGGATGCGCGGACCATAGGCCACATTCTCGAAAATCGTCTTCGGGAACGGGTTGGGTTTCTGGAACACCATGCCGACGCGCGCCCGCAACAGCACCGGGTCGATAGAGCGGTCATTGACCTCCTCGCCATCAATCTTGATCGACCCCCTGACGCGGGCGGTGTCGATGGTGTCGTTCATCCTGTTGATGCAGCGCAGGAATGTGGATTTGCCGCAACCCGACGGGCCGATGCAAGCCGTGACGGACCGGTCGGGAATGTCAATCTGCACCCGGTCGAGCGCCAGAGCATCGCCATAAGTGACCGACAGGTCGCGCGCAGCGACCTTGATCTGCATGCCCGGCGGGGCGGGATGATACACCGTGGATGGTGCGGGGTTGGTGTCGTATGCCATGGCTACCACCTGCGTTCGAACCGGCGGCGCAGATAGATCGCAGCCGCATTGAGGCTCACCATCAGTGTGAGCAGTATCAGGATCGCCGCTGCGGTGCGCGCTTCAAACGCGCGCTCGGCGGCCGATGACCAGAGGAAAATCTGCACCGGCATCACGGTCGCAGGCTCAGTGAATCCTGACAGGCCCAGCGTGGGCGCGTCGGCGATGAAGGCGACCATGCCGATCATCAAAAGCGGTGCGGTCTCGCCCAGCGCCTGGGCCAGGCCGATGATCGAGCCGGTCAGGATGCCCGGCGCCGCCAGCGGCAGAACATGATGGAACACCGCCTGGGTCTTGGATGCGCCGACGCCCAGCGCGGCCTCACGGATCGAAGGCGGCACGGCTTTGAGCGCGGCGCGCGATGAGATGATCACCGTGGGCAGGGTCATCAGCGCCAGCACCACCCCGCCCACGATGGGCGCCGAGCGCGGAAGGCCGAACGTATTGATGAACACCGCAAGGCCCAGAAGCCCGAACACGATCGAGGGCACGGCGGCCAGATTGTTGATGTTCACCTCGATGATGCTGGTGATGCGGTTTTTCGGCGCGAATTCTTCCAGATAGATCGCCGCTCCCACGCCGATCGGCACCGCCAGCAGCATGGTGACGAACATGGTCAGCACCGAGCCGATGAGCGCGCCCAGCACGCCGGCCAGCTCCGGCTCGCGGCTGTCGGCATAGGTGAACAGCTCGGTATTGAAGCCGCTGCGCGTCAGGCCCCGCTCGCGCAGGGCGTCGGCCCAGGCGATCTGGCGGTCGCTGATCAGCCGGCCCGCCTGGGGCGTTTCAAGCGTCCACAGCGTCCAGTCTGCGTGGGCGGCCTCGTCCAGCGCCGCGCTGATCACGATCTCGCCCTGAGCGCTGCTGCGGTCGGCGCTGACCTCGGTGATACGGATCACCGCGCCTGACACCTGGATCAGCAGGCTGGGGATCTGGGGTCCCAGCACGACCGGCGCCCCGTCATCCAGCCGTTCGCGCAAACGCTCGGCCTGGACGCGCGCGCGGCGCGCCTCGGCCTCGTAAATGGCGCGGATATCCCGGTCGATGGTGTCAGCCAGCGCCGCTTCGGCGCGCAAGGCGCGCTGCTCCAGCGTGCGGGCGCGTTCCCGGGCCACTTCACGCACATCCTCCACATACGCGTCGAACACCGCCGTGTCTGAGGCGAGCGATACGGCGCGCCCCTCGCGGCGTTCGATGCGCACCGGCGCCGGTCCGGGCGCGCGCGATTCACGCACCGACACGCCTTTGAGATACAGGTCCGCATCATCGTCGATGGGCAAGGTGAAGCTCACCGTGCGTCCCACCAGGGACGGGTCCTGAACCACCCGGTTGAGCAGGCGCGCCGCGTTCACCGAGCTGTACAGGCCGAACAGCTCGCGCAGCTCGGCGCGGTCCTCCACGTCCGGGAACTGGGCGCGCAGGGCGTTCTGGATTGCAGCATTGTAGCCGCCGCGGCGCAGCGAGGCCTCGCTCATATCCCCGCGCGGATCAATGGTCTGGCGGTCCAGCTCCACCTCCAGCGTCATCCGCCATGTGGTCATGGCCGGGACCGACTGGATCAGGATCGAGCCGATCAGCAGGCACAAAAACGCCACCGCCAGACAGATCGCGGCGGCGCCGTAGAACTGGAAGCGGCGCTCGGACCGGTGCCGGCGCGCCAGGCGCGCCTCTACGGCGGTGCGGATGGATGCGGGTCTATTCATAGCGTTCCCGGAACCGTTGCACCACGCGCAGCGCGATGATGTTGAGCATCAAGGTGAGGACGAACAGCACCAGACCCAGGGCGAACGCGGCCAGCGTCTTGGAGCTGTCAAACTCCTGGTCGCCGGTCAGAAGCGTGACGATCTGAACGGTGATGGTGGTCACCGATTCCAGCGGATTGGCGGTCAGGTTGGCGCCCTGGCCGGCGGCCATGACCACGATCATCGTCTCCCCGATGGCGCGCGACACGCCAAGCAGCACCGCCCCGACTATGCCCGGCAGGGCGGCGGGCAGCACCACGTGGCGGATCGCTTCGGACTTGGTGGCGCCCATGGCGTAGGCGCCGTCGCGCAAGGACTGGGGCACGGCGTTGATGACGTCGTCTGACAGGGAGGAGACGAAGGGGATGATCATCACGCCCATCACCAGCCCGGCCGACAGGGCGCTCTGGGTGACCGCGTCCTCATACCCAAGGAACAACGCGAAATCGCGCAGGAAGGGCCCCACCGTGAGCAGGGCGAAGAAGCCGTAGACCACGGTCGGCACGCCTGCGAGCACCTCCAGGATCGGCTTGGCCACGGCGCGCACGCGCGGGCCGGCGTATTCGGACATGTAGATCGCCGAGAACAGCCCCACCGGCACCGCCACAGTCATGGCGATCGCTGTGATCAGCGCCGTGCCGGCGAACAGCGGCACCGCGCCGAACGCGCCCGACTGGCCGATCTGGTCAGCCCGGATAGCGATCTGCGGGCTCCACTGAAGGCCGAACAGGAAATCGCCCACGCGCCAGCCGATGGAGGCGAAGAAGCGCAGCGACTCAAACAGGAGCGAGAACACGATCCCCAGCGTGGTCAGGATGGCGATCACCGAAGCGAACATGAGCAGGCCGGTAATCGCCGTCTCCACCCGGTTGCGGGCCCGGAACGAGGCCTTGATCCGCGAGCGCCCCCAGGCGAGCCCGCCCACCGCCATGGACAGGGCCAGCGCCGCCACCGAATAGCGGAAAATGTCCTCCACCGGGCGCATCGCCAGCGCCGCCGCGCGCAATTCAGGCGTATTGCGGCTGGCCAGCCCCTCGCCAAAGGCGATCGCGCGGGCATCGGCCAGGAACAGCTCGCGCCGCTCGCGCGGACTGTTCCAGAACTCAAACCCGGAGCGCGCGCGTATGCCTGCATCGCTCGACGGCGCGCGCGCCGCCACGGTGCGGGCAATGTCGGCGCGCCGCTGGCCCAGACGCGCGCCGATCTCTGTCAGGCGTGTGGTGTGACCGGCCAGCGCGGCCTGAAAGGCTTGCGGATCAAGGCCTGCATCGCGCGCTCGGGTGATCGCCTCGCGCGCCTCCAGGGCGTCGGTTTCAGCCTCGGCGGCTTCCTCAAGGAGGGCGATAAAATCGCTATCGCTGTCCAGCTGGCGCTCGAACTCGGCGATCAGGGGCGCAGCCTCGCGCTCGAGCTGGCTCATGGCCAGCGTGTTCACCAGGCCGGACCCGAACGCGCCGTAGACGGCCAGCAGCACCAGGGCCGGGCCGCCCGTCCACAAGGCGATGTAATAGCCATAATAATTCGGCAGCGAATGCAGCCGCGGCCCGGACCGGGCGCGCACCGCCAGCGCCCGGCGCCGTCCGGTCAGGAACCCGAACGCCGTCAGCACCAGAAGGGTAAGCGCCACAAGGACAGTAATCTGCATGATCTTTTCCGGCGCCGCGGCCGCCAGCCACTCATGGCCAGCGCATTCCGGGCGCCCTCGCCGCCAGTAGCGGCGGACCATGCTCGGTCTCGATCACCCGTTTATGACAGTTGCACTACGCTTTTGTGACAGCGTCAGGCGTTTCTTCCACATCGCCGGGCGCATCCGCCGGGGCCGCCGGACGCGCCGGAGCCAGGGCGAAGAATGTGGAAAAGACCGATCCGGCGCCGGGCGCGCTTTCCACCGTGAAACCGCCGCGGTGCCGGCTGACGATGTGCTTGACGATGGCCAGTCCCAGGCCTGTGCCCGCCGCCGGCCCGCTTTTCTGGCCGTCCACGCGGAAGAACCGTTCGGCCAGACGCGGCAGATACCGCCGCTCGATGCCCGGGCCGGTGTCGCGCACCCGCACCACAGCAAAGCGTGCATCGGGATCCAGCGGCGGCGAGCTGAGCGTCAGGCGCCCCGACTGCGGATCGATGCGTTCGGGCATGTGCTCGGCCCCGTCGCGGGTGCGCGCGGCCTCCACCCAGACCTGCACCTGTGCGCCGTCGGGAGAATACTTGATGGCGTTCTCCACCAGATTCTCCACCACTTCATAGATCTGATCATGATCCCCGCGCACCTGGGCGGACATATCGGAGAAGGCCGCCTCCAGCGTGATCGCGCGGCGTTCGGCCACCGGGCGCAACGCCTCAGCCACATCGCGCACCAGATCATTGAGCTCCACCGAACCGGTGGGCGCCACATGCTCGTTCATCTCCACCCGGCTGAGAGACAACAGATCGTCGATCAGCCGGCGCATGCGCTCGGTCTGCTCTTTCATGATGCTAAGGAAGCGGTCGCGCGCCTCCTCGTCATCGCGCGCCGGTCCCTGCAGCGTTTCCAGAAATCCCGATAGCGAGGCCAGCGGCGTGCGCAGCTCGTGGCTGGCGTTGGCCAGGAAATCAGCCCGCATGCGCTCGGCGCGTTTGGAGGAGGTGTCGTCAGCCAGCACCAGCATGGCGCGGAACGGCATGGGGCCTGGCACGTTGAGCCGGATCGGTTCGACATAGGCGCGCACATGGCTCTCCAGCGGCGCCAGGGTGGCGTATTCAACCGATGCGCCACGCTCGCCGCGCAGCGCCGCGCTGACCGCCTCCAGCACGCGCGGCTGGCGCAGGGCCGTGGACAGAAGCCCCCGCTCTGCGCCCAGGCCCAGGAAGGCGCGCGCCGAAGGATTGGCCCGCTCGATGCGTCCGCCCGGACCGATCAGCAGCACCGGTATCGGCAGGCGCTCCAGCATGGCTTCACACGCCTCGATCTCCACGGGCCGCAGGGACGCGGAAGCCAGGGCCGGGCGCACGCTGGGCTCGGCTGCTGTCAGCGCGGTGAGATAATAGACCGCCGCCAGCGCGGCCAGAGCCAGCGCGCCGGCCAGAAAGACGCCCGCCCCCATTTCACCCGACAGCGCCAGCACCGCCATGATGAACACGCCCAGCCCCGCAGTCAGCGCGATATCGCGCCGGCGCGGCCGGTCGGACTTTTTGGCAGGTGTGCGATTCGTGCGGTCATCAGCCATGCCAATTGGTATCATGGCCGTGTAACGGGTGCGAAACACCGTGCCCGGGGGCTTGCGCTCCCGCCTTCATGAACACGCCCTGTCACGGGCATGAATTTTTCGTAATTCGAGCAATATTAGTCGTTTTTCGATAAATTTTGATTGACTTTCATGAGGGGGCGGGTAGGAAGGCCCTGTCAGTCCGAAACCCCTATGACGTGAGCGTTGCACCTTGATCCGTCGAACCGCACCCCTTCTCGCCGCCCTGACGGCGACGGCCTGCGCCGGCCAGCCCATGGGCCCCGCCGCCCTGCCTGACGGCGCGCCCGGGCGCTTCTCCGCCCTGCCTGAAACAGTGGCCGCAGCGCCCCATGACTGGATCGCCGCCTTCGAGGATCCGGTGCTGGCCGCACTGGTGGACGAGGCCATGGAGGCCAATCCCTCCCTGCTGGCGGCGCGCGCAGGCCTGAACGCGGCGCGTGCAGCGGCGCGCGGCGCCAGCGGCGCGCGCCTGCCCACAGCAGACGGACGCTTCGGAGTCACCGACCAGGACGGACCGCTGCAGTCAGGCACGAGTTATTCACTCCAGCTGGAAGCCAGCTGGTCAGCCGACGTGTGGGGCCGCCTCAGCGATCAGGCCCGCGCCAGCGCGCTCACCGCAGAAGCCGTCCACGCCGACTGGCGCGGCGCGCGCCTGAGCGTGGCGGCGGGCGTGGCGCAAGCTTGGTACGCGCTGATTGAAGCGCGCGAACAGCGCGCTCTCGCCCAGGCCGACGTGGACATGCGCACCCGCCAGACCGACATTGTGGAACGCCGCTTCCAGCGCGGGGTGGCGCGCTCCTCCGACCTGCGCACATCGCGTTCGGCCCTGGCGTCAAGCCAAGCAGTCCTGGCCTCGCGCGAGCGCGCGGTGGAGGCTGCGGCCCGCGCCCTGGAAGTCCAGCTGGGCCGCTATCCGGCCAGCGCTCTGGCGCTGGACGGCGAATTGCCGGCGCTGGGTCCTGTCATTGATCCGGGTTCGCCCCAAGCGCTCCTGCAGCGCCGCCCAGACATCATCGCCGCCGAAGCGCGCATGCAGGCCGCCGGCTTCTCTGCCGACGCCGCGCGCAAGGCGCTGTATCCGGGCCTGACCCTGCGCGCCGAACTGCGCGACACCGGCTCCAGTCCCGGCGACGTGTTCGACGCGCAGAATCTGGCGCGCACTGTCTCGGCCTCAATCCTGGCGCCTCTGTTCCGCGGCGGACAATTGCGCGCCGAGCGCGACCGCCAGGCGGCGCTGGCCGAACAGGCTTCGGCGCGCCTTGTCGAGACGGTGCTCTCGGCCCTGCGCGAGGTGGAGAACACGCTCGACGCCGATGCGCGCCTGGCGCGCCGGGTCGAGGCGCTCGCCGCCGCCGCGTCCGAGGCCGAAGCTGCGCTGGAGCTGGTCGAGCGCCAGTACGCTTCAGGCGTCGCCACCATCTTTGAACTTATCGACGCCCAGACCCGGGCCATTCAGGCCCAAACGCAACTGATCACCGCCCGCCGCGAGCGGGTGGATAACCGCATCGCCCTTCATCTGGCGGTCGCAGGCGGCTTTGAAGCCGGCGGCGGCCTGACAGGCGGAATGTAGAAACACGCGAAGGCCCGCGTCAGAGGCCAGGGGGACGCTCGCGTCCGCACGATTATACGAGGTTGGTCATGTCAAAATTTGTAGGACGCACGGTGCTGTTCGGGGTTCCGTTACTGCTGCTGGTCATTATCTCCCTCGGAGTGTTCATCACCCTGGCGGCCAATGCGCCCCAGGCCGAACGCGCCGAACAGGAGATACGTCCCGCCGCCGTGTTCGTGACCGAGGCGGAAGCCAGTCCGGTCCAGCTCACCGTTCGCACCCAGGGCGAAGTGACCGCCCTGATCGAGATCGATCTGACCGCCCAGGTCAGCGGACGCGTCGCCTATATGAATCCCAATTTCGTCCAGGGCGGCTTCTTCGAGGCCGGCGAGGTGCTGGTGCGTCTTGAGGACCAGGATTACCGGCTGGCGGTGACCCGCGCGGAAGCCCAGGTCGCCCAGCGCCGCCAGGCGCTGATCCGCGAACAGGCCGAATCCGAGCTGGCGCGCCAGGAGTGGGAAGCCATCGGCCGGGGCGAAGCCACGCCGCTGACCCTGCGCGAACCCCAGATGGCCGACGCGCGCGCCCAGCTGGCCGCGGCCGAGGCGGGGCTCGCCGAAGCGCGCCTGAACCTGTCGCGCACGCGCATCTCTGCGCCGTTTTCCGGCCGGGTTCGCGACAAGCTGGTCGATCTGGGCCAGTTCGTCGGCCCCGGCGCCCGGCTGGGCCGGGTGTTCGCCACCGAGACAGTGCAGGTCCGCCTGCCGCTCAGCGACCGCGAGATCGCGCTCCTGAACATGCCCGCCGCCTTCCAGGCCAGCGCAGACAATCCGGGGCCGCAGGTCATGTTGTCAGCCCAGTCCGGCGGCGTGATGCGCCAATGGCGCGGGGAAGTGGTGCGCACGGATGCGGCTATCAATCCCCAGACCCGGACGCTGGGCGTGTTCGTCGAGGTGCGCGACCCGTACGGCGCCGCCGCAGACGAGGCCGGCGCGCCGCTGGCCGTGGGCCAGTTCGTGGAGGCCGTCATTCAGGGACGCCAGATCTCCGACGCCATCGTGCTGCCGCGCCGCGCGCTGCGTGGGACCGGCCAGATGTTCGTGGCCGAACGTGACGGCACGCTGTCCGTGCGCGACGTCCAGATCATCGATTCCACCCCCGAGCGCGTCGTTGTGGCCTCAGGCGTGGCCGCAGGCGACCGGGTGATCACCTCCACCGTACGCGCCGCCGCCCATGGCATGCCAGTGACGGCGCTGGACCCGGACGGCGAGCCTCTCCCCCAGGATTCCCGGGCTGAACCGGGCGCGCCGCGCGATCAGACCCCGTCTGTCGCTGCAGCGGGCCGGTGACGCAAGAGCGGAAGGATAAAGACCATGGTGCAACGTCCTGAAGAACGCTCCCAGAAAGGCATTCTGGCCTGGTGGGCGCGCAATTCCGTCGCCGCCAACCTGCTGATGATCATCGCCTTTGTGGGCGGGATCGTCGGTTTCATCCAGCTCCAGCGCGAGGTGTTTCCGTCCGGGGTGTTCAACGGCGCGACGGTGTCGGTGGCATGGCCCGGCGCGGCGCCGCAGGAGGTGGAAGAGCAGATCATCCTGCGCATCGAGGAGGCGGTGTCCAACCTGCCCGGCGTGTATCGCATCACCGCCTCGGCGCTTGAAGGGCGCGGCTTTGTCAACATCGAGGGCCAACGCAATCTCGACGCCAATGAATTCGTCAATGAAATCAAGCTGAGGGTGGATTCCATCAATAATCTGCCCGCCGACTCCTTCCGGCCTGTGGTGAGCCGCTGGGAGAGTCAGCAACAGATGTACATGATCGCGCTGCACGGGGATGTGGACCGGCGCGAACTCCAGCGCCTGGCCCGCGAAATCCGCGACGAGATCGGATCGCAGGTCTCCGAAGCCTCGATCGTCAACACCATGGCCTATCTGCCTGAGGAAGTGGCGATCGAAGTCTCCGAGTCGGCGTTGCGCCGTTACGGCCTGACCTTCACAGAAGTCGCCCAGGCCGTGCGCGCCTCCTCGCTCAACGCTTCGGCGGGCGCCGTGCGCACCGCCCAGGGACGCATCCAGCTGACCTCGCGCCAGCTGGCCGACACAGCCGATCAGTTCGGCGAGATCATCATTCGCCAGACCCCGGACGGCTCCACCATCCGCGTGCGGGACGTGGCGCGGGTCACGGACGGCCTGGTCGATATCGATTTCTCCGGCACGTTCAATGGCCAGACCATGGTGCTGATCGACGTGCGCACCACCGGCGAGGTCGATGTGGTGCGCCTGTCGCGCCAGATGCAGGAATATGTCGAACGCAAACGCGACGAACTGCCGTCCAGCGTGACGCTGGCGAACTGGTTCGACATGTCCGATCTCTACCACTCGCGCATGAACACCATCTCCAACTCGGCCATGATCGGCCTCACCCTGGTGCTGATCGTGCTGGTGCTGTTCCTGCGCCCGGTGGTGGCGTTCTGGGTGACGGTGGGCATCGCCACGGCGTTCGCCGGCGGGCTGTTCCTCCTGCCCATGCTGGGCGTCACGCTGAACATGCTCTCGCTGTTCGCCTTCCTGATCGTGATCGGGGTGGTGGTGGACGACGCCATTATCGTGGGGGAGAACATCCATACCCGGGTCGAACGCGGCGAGCGGGGCCTGACGGCGGCCGTGGTCGGGGTCCAGATGGTGGCCAAGCCCGTGCTGTTTGCGGTCATCACCACCATGATGGCGTTCGCGCCCTGGATGCTTTTGACCGGCCCCGAGGTCCAGTTCACGCGCCAGATCTCCCTGGTGGTCATCGCGGCGCTGACATTCTCCCTGATCGAGGCGCTGCTGATCCTGCCTGCGCACCTGTCGCATATGAAGCCCCAGCGCCTGGACGGGACTTTCGGCCCGCTCTTCCGGGTGCAGCGCTCCATCGCGGAAGGGCTCGTCACCTTCGCCCGCCGGGTCTACGCCCCCATGCTGGCGCTGGCCATCAAGGCCCGGTACTTCACCGTGCTCGCCTTTGTCATGATGTTCACCCTGGCCATCGTTCTGATGAACACCGGCTACGTGCCCTTCCGCTTCATGCCCGAGGTGGAGAACGAGCTGGTCCAGGTCCGCATCAATCTTCCCGAAGGCGCGCCCTGGAACCGGCTGGAGGAAGTGCGCAACCAGCTCGAAGACGCCACGGCCCAGCTCAGCGCGCACTATGCAGAGCGCTATCCCGGCTTCGAAATGGTGCGCGGCGGCGCCGTGATCGCCAATGGATCTTCGGTGCAAGCCTGGATCCAGATGGCCAAGCCCGAGGACCGGCCAGAGCCCATCCCCATGGGCCGGATCACCCAGACCCTGCGCGACGCCATGGGACCGGTGCCCGACGCCGAGGACATCAATTTCGACTTCACGATCTCGGACAACATCACCGGCGTCCAGTTCGCCATCAATCACGCGGATCTGGACGTGCTGCGCGAGGCGGCGGCCGACCTCAAGGCGCAGCTGCGCAGCTACGCCACCGCCTACGACATCGTGGACAATCTGCAGACCTCAGCCGAGGAAATGCGCTTCAGCCTGCGTCCCGACGCACGCGCTCTGGGCCTGACGCTGGCCGATGTCACCACCCAGGTGCGCCAGGCGTTCTACGGGGTCGAAGTCCAGCGCCTGCCGCGCGGCGGCGAGGACGTGCGGGTGATGGTGCGCTATCCGCGCGAGCTGCGAGACAGCCTCGATGCCGTTCGCGACCTGCGCATCCGCACGCCTGACGGGCGCGAGATCCCGCTCGCCTCGGTCGCCGAAGTGGAGTTCGCGCCCGGAATCAGCCGCATCAACAGGCGTGAGCGCCAGCGCACCGTCACGGTCAGCGCCCAGCTTTCCGACCCCGATGCAGCCGGCGAGATCCGCCGTGATCTGAGGGAGAACTTCTTCCCTGAATGGCGGGAGCGCTACCCGGGCGTGACTGAAGGCGCCCTGGGCGACGCCGAAGGCCAGGCCCAGTTCATGCAGGAAATCATGGTCCTGCAGATCCTGATGCTGGGCTCCATGTATGTGCTGCTGGCCATCGCCTTCCGCTCCTACGCGCAGCCGCTTCTGATCATGACCGCCATACCCTTCGCCTTCGCTGGCGCCGTGTTCGGGCATTTATTCTTCGGCATGCCGGTGGCGATGTTCTCCTTCTTCGGGGTGGGCGCCGCGGCAGGCGTCGTGATCAACAACAATCTGGTGATGGTCGATTTCGTAAACCGGTTGAGGGAACGCGGCGTGGGCGCCTTCCAGGCGCTGGTCGACACAGGCGTCCAGCGCTTCCGGCCGATCCTGCTGACCACGCTGACAACCTTCCTGGGCATTCTGCCCATGATGACCGAGCGCTCCACCCAGGCCCAGTTCCTGAAGCCCATGGTGGTCGCGATCGGGTTCGGCGTGATCTTCGCGCTGTTCCTGACCCTGTTCTTCGTGCCGGCGCTCTACGCGCTGGGCGTGGACATCAAGCGCGGCGTGCTGAGCCTGTGGCGGGGCGAGCGCGTGCCGGGCATCGGCTCGAACTGGACCGGCCACGGCCAGGACGGCGAGAGCGTGGATGTGGCCGACAGCCCTGAAGACGTGCGCGCCCGCCAGCGCCCGGACGGCGGCGCAGCGCCGCAGCCGGCCGAGTAACGAAGCCGTGAGCGCTGCAGCCGGTATCCCTTTGCGACGCCGCGCTGTAGCGTCTCCGCGGATATGAAAACGACGCCTGTCAAAGGCGCGAAACCCGCATTCGGGAGGATCAAGATGATGAACTGGTTGATGATCGGCGCCGCCAGCCTGGCGCTTGGCGCCAGCGGCGCGGCCATGGCGGCCGAAGCGCCGCGATTTGGCGATTTCGGGTTCGACGAGACCGGCATGGACCGCACGGTGCATCCCGGTGATGACTTTTACGCCTTCGCCAATGGCGAATGGGACGCCCGCACCGAAATCCCCGCCGACCGCGCGCGCTACGGCATGTTCGACATGCTGGCGCTGGAGGTCGAGCAACAGGTGCGCGACATCATTCTGGACGCCGCCGAACGCGGCGGGCCGGAAGGCTCCAACGAACAGATGATCGCTGATCTGTTCGCCAGCTGGATGAACGCCGGGGCGATCGAGGCCGCAGGCCTGGCGCCGGCCCTGCCCTATCTGGACGCGGTGTCCGCGATCTCCAGCCATGAGGACGCCGCCGCCCTGATGGCCCAGCGCGCCTATCAGGCCCCCTATGGGGTGGGTGTCAGCGCCGATCCTGAAGACCCTGAACGCTACATCATGCGCGCCGGCCAGTCCGGTCTCGGCCTGCCCACGCGCGACTACTATCTGCTCGACACCGGCCGCTTCCCCGAATACCGCGAGGCGTATCTGGCCTATATCGAACGCATTTTCGAACTGGCCGAGCTGCCGGGCGGGGCGGACATGGCGCAGGCCATCCTGGAGCTCGAAACCGCACTGGCCGAGGTGCACTGGACCCGCGAGGATTCGCGCGACGTCACCAAGACCAATAACCGCATGAGCACGGCCGAGTTCTTCGCGCTGGCGCCCTCGCTCCATCTGGAGCGGGCGCTGACGGGGCGCGGCCTGCCGGCCGAGGGCGAGATCATCGTCTCCCAGCCCAGCGCCATCACCGGCGCCGGCGAGGTGATCGCAAACGCCGATCTCGCCACCTTGAAGGCCTGGCTGAGCTTCCACTTCCTGTCGGACCGCGCCAGCTGGCTGCCGGCGGCGTTTGACGAGGCCCATTTCGACTTCTTCTCGCGCACCCTGTCGGGCACTGAAGAACAGCGCGCGCGCGAGCTGCGCGGCGTTCAACTGGTCAATGGCGCGCTGGGCCATCTGGTCGGCCAGGTCTATGTGGACCGCCATTACCCGCCCGAAGCCAGCCGCCAGATGGACCAGCTCATCGTCAATCTGATCGACGGTTTCCGCGGCCGCCTGGAACGTCTGGAATGGATGGACGACGAGACCCGCACCGAGGCGCTGAGCAAGCTCAGCACGTTCGAGCCGCGCATCGGCTATCCCGAAATCTGGAACGAGTTTGACGGGCTGGAGCTGCGCGCGAACGACTATTTCGGCAATCGCGAACGCCTGAGCGATTTCGCCTGGAATGAACAGCTGCGCCGCTTCCCCGACCCGGTGGACCGGCGCCTGTGGAGCTGGCCGCCGCAGATCGTCAACGCCAGCTATAGCGCGCTGATGAACCAGATCACCTTCCCGGCGGGCATATTGCAGGCGCCCTTCTTCGACATGCACGCCGATCCGGCGATGAATTACGGCGCCATCGGCGCGGTGATCGGCCACGAGATCGGCCACGGCTTTGACGATAATGGCCGCCGCTTCGACGCCGAGGGCCGCATCCGCGACTGGTGGACCGAGGAGACCAACGACAACTTCGTCGAGCGCTCCGACCGCCTGGTGGCGCAGTACAATGAGTTCTGCCCGTTCGAGGACGCCTGCGTGAACGGCCGGGTGGCGCTGGGCGAGAATATCGGCGATCTGGGCGGCATGCAGATGGCCTATGAGGCCTACCGCAATTACGCCGCCGCGGCTTATCCGGGTGGCGAGCCGCCGGTGATCAACGGCTTCACCGGCGATCAGCGCTTCTTCCTGGCCTGGGCCCAGGTGTGGCGCACCCTGTTCCGCGACGACGCCCTGCGCGCCCAGCTGGCCCGCGGGCCGCACTCGCCGGGCATGTACCGGGTCAATGGCGTGGTGCGCAATCTGGACGCCTGGTATGACGCCTTTGGCATCACCGAAGAGCACGAGCTCTACCTGCCGCCCGAACAGCGCGTGCGCATCTGGTAGGTCTGCCGCAGACAGCGTGTGACAAGGCCCGGCCAGCGCGCCGGGCCTTCGTCTGTCCGGTGCGCGGCGGATGCAAAACCTGCCCGAAAAGTGTATGGTGACCTTCGGGCCATTGCCGCCCAGGAGTTGAAACCATGACTAATGTCACCCGCATCGCCGCCGCCTCCCTGCTTGCCGCCAGCATGATCGCCCTGTCCGCCTGCAATACGATCCAGGGCCTGGGGCGCGACGTCTCGCGCACCGGGGACGCGATTGAAGACGCCGGCAGCAATTCGTCCTCCAACCTGCACGCCGCGCCGGAAGTTCAGTCGGCGCCGTGATCATCCGGGCCGGCAAGGCCGGCGCCGTTCGCCGCGCCCTTGCCGGCCCGCAGGTTCACACGATGCGCACCGCCGCGCAGAAGCATCAGCAGACCCGGAATTCACGATGATCTCCCTGCGCCTCGCCGCAATCGCCTGCCTGGCCCTCACCGCCGCATGCCGCTCCGAACCTGAGACAGGCCCGAACGACTGGCTGCACAATCAGAGCGAAGACCGCGAGCGGTTTGAACGCCTGCAGGACCAGCTCGGCGGCTTCAGCCAGACCATGTGGGAGGTCGGCGAGCGCTACGAGCAGATGCACGAGGCCATCAGGCGGGAGAATTTCGACCTCGCCCTGTACCACTGGGACAAGATCGCTGACGCCACGGCGCGCGGGATCGAACGCCGCCCCGGCCGCGCCGACAACGCCCGCGCCCTGTTCCTCGATGACGAGCATGGCGAGGTGCGCGATCTCCTCGAACAGCGCACCCTGTCCAGCGCCTGGGCCGGGTTTGAACGCGCCTCGCTGAGCTGCCAGTCCTGCCATCAGGCCGAAGGCGTTGAATACTTCAATAACCAGCCGCTCTTCGATCTGCGCGCGCCGCAAGGCTATCGCGACTGAGGCGCTGGCCGGAAAGAGTGGAACCGTCACCGGCGCGCGCTAAGCTCTGGTGAAGAGAGAATCACCATCGCGGAGCACACCCCCATGACCAGCGCCTTACGCATCACCGCCGCCGGCCTGCTTGCCTGTTCATTCCTGGCGCTGAGCGCCTGCAACACCATTCAGGGCATCGGCCGCGACGTCACCCGCACCGGCGAAGTCCTCGAAGACCTCACCACCGACGCGTCCGACCACATCGAACCAGAGCCGGAGGTTCAGGCGGCGCCTTGAGGGGGTGGGGGCAGGCAGGGATTTTGGATTAATCACCCCACACTGCCTTCCCCGGCGGCGCCGCCGCCCCGGGCCCCCTACCGTCAAGCTTGAACCGCCTCAGCTTTGGAGATGATCGGTTGATGGCTCCCGGCTCTCCCTGCGGTCGGCCGGGAAAACAGGAAAGGTGGAAGGGCTTTAGCGCCCCGCCCCCTACTCCATAAACAGCGTCGCCGGGTGCTCCAGATAGCCCTTCACCGCCTGGATCAGGCGGGCGGCGTCGTAGCCGTCGACGATGCGGTGGTCGAAGCTGGAGGAGAGGTTCATGATCTTGCGCGGCGTGATCTGGCCGTCGCTGTTATAGCGCGGCAGGACCTGCATCTTGTTCACGCCGATGATCGCCGTCTCGGGATGGTTGATCACCGGGGTGGTGACGATGCCGCCCATGGCGCCCAGCGAGGTGATGGTGATGGTGGAGCCCGACAGCTCCTCCTTGGTCGCCTTGCCGGTGCGTGCGGCCTCGGCCAGACGTTTCACCTCGGCGGCGATCTGCCAGATGTCCATCGCCTCGGCATGGCGGATCACCGGCACCATCAGGCCCTTGGGCGTGGCCGCCGCGATGCCGCAATGCACGCCCTCATACTGGGTGAGCACCGCGTTTTCGGTGTCGTAATGGGCGTTGGCCTGGGGCACGTCCACGACCGCCTTGGCGAGCGCCGCCACCAGGAAGGGGATGATGGTCAGCTTCTCGCGGCCTTCCTTGCGGCTGGCGTTGAGATGGGCGCGCAGGTCTTCGAGCGCGGTGAGGTCGATTTCCTCCACATAGGCGATGTGGGGGATGGTGCGCTTGGCCAGCGCCATGTTCTCGGCGATCTTGCGGCGCAGGCCGATCACCTTGATGGTCTCGCTCCCGGTGCGCGGCGCGCGGCCAGAGGCAGCGGCGCCCGGACGCGAAGCCAGACGCCCGCCCGACGCGATGAAATCATCGAGATCATCATGGGTCACGCGGCCCGCCGGACCCGAGCCCGGCACGGCGGACAGATCGATATCAACCTCCAGCGCGCGCTGGCGCACGGCGGGGCTCGCCAGGGGGCGATCACCGGAGGGGCGTGAGGGGGCAGGGGCAGGACCCTTTCCTCCCCCGCTTGCGGGGGAGGTGACCCCGGCGTGACCCGCGACAGCCGGGGGGGGCCCAGTGTGGTGCCGCGCGGGGTTTTGTCAAAGGGCCCGGGGCGGGGGGGGGGGGG
>JAFIEB010000072.1 GCA_020832735.1 Oceanicaulis sp. | reverse complement strand
CCCCCCCCCCCCCGCCCGTTCCGGCCCCAGCCCCGGGGGGGGGCTGGGGGGGCGGCGCGGCCAGGGGGGGCCCCCGCCCGGGCGCCGCGGCCGTCCTCCCGTCTTGATGCGCACCGTTATGGGACACGTCCGGTAAAGATCACGTGTAGGGGGCGGTGAGATTTGGTTAGGGTAAAGAAAGGGTTAGGGAAGGGTTGGCGGGTCCCGGCGCTGGCGATTTGACGCGCCGCAGCACCGGGTCTAACCCTTTCGCCTGATCCTGCCCGTGATTGCGGAGCCCCGACATGACTGATTCCCCGCCGCCGCCGCCGCTGGCTGACCTTGAGGGCGCGCCGGTTCCTGCCCCGGACTGGTTCGCCGAAGCCCTGGCGGCGCCGGTGGAGACCGGCGCGGCGACGCGCGACGGGACGCGGCTCGTGTGGAAGGCATGGGGGCGGCGCGGCGATCCCGCTCTGGTGCTGATTCACGGCGGCACGGCCCATAAAGGCTGGTGGGATGCGCTGGGCCCGCACCTGGCTGCGCCCGGGCGCCGGGTGATCGCGCCGGATCTGGCCGGCATGGGCGAAAGCGGCTGGCGCGAGGTCTACACCATGGCCGGCCATGCAGAAGACATGCGCGCGGTCGCCCGGGATGCGGGCGGGTTCGAGGCGGGCAAGCCGGTCTTCATCGGCCATTCCTTCGGCGGTTTCGTCACCCTGCAGGCCGCCACCGGCTTCGGCGAGGATCTGCGCGCGGCGGTGATTCTCGACAGCCCGATCCGCAAGCCCGAGAAACAGCGCTCCGGGTCGCCGCCTCGCCGGGGCGGGCGCGTCTATCCCGATCTGGCCGCCGCGCTGGCGCGTTTCCGGCTGCTGCCCGCCCAGCCGTGCGAGAATCTCTGGCTGGTGGATCATGTGGCGCGCGGCTCTCTCAAGGAAACAGAGGGCGGCTGGACCTGGTGGTTCGATCCCGATCTGTGGGCCAAGCTGACCTATGAGCGGCGCGATCCCGACGCGGCGGCCAGGGCGCTGGGCTGCCCGCTGGCCTTTGTGCGCGGGGAGCGTTCCGATCTCATGAACGCCGAAACCTGGGACTATATGCGCTCGGTCTTCACCCGCTCGCCGTTCGTGACGGTGCCGCGCGCGCGCCATCACCTGATCCTGGATGATCCGGTGGCCGTGACCGCCGCTCTGGACGCCCTCGTCGAGGGCTGGGCGCCTGTGTGAACCGGTGCGGCGCGGCGTGGTCTTGGCGGGGGCGCCGGGCCATGCTAGAGGCCGCGCCTAGAGGCTTGGAGGGCCCGCTCGGCCCGCGCAGACAAGGATGATCACCATGGCTGAAGACTACACCCGCGGGCAGATGGACGTTTCCCATCATCAGGAGACTTTCTCCGGCGTGATGAAGGTGTCGGTCTACACCACGATCATCCTGGCGCTGACCATCTTGTATCTGACGATGGTGTTTGCGGCCGGCATCGGCTGGATTTCATCGCTGATTGTATGCCTGATCGCCGGGGGCGTGTCCGGAGTGGCGCTCAGGCAGGGCGCTCTCTACTGGTTCTCGCTGGGCGTGCTCGCCGTGATCACGCTCATCTCGGGCGGCATAACCATGCTGTTCGCCGGGGGCTGAGCTCCGGCGCCGCGCGGGGCGGAAAACCACTTTGCGTTTCCACTAGAGTCGCGCATGCTTGGCGCAGCGGCCGACGCCGCTGCCGCCCTGTGAGATATGCATGCGCATCGCCATCCTTGCCGAAACCCGTCCCGGAGAAGCCCGCGTCGCGGCCACGCCTGACAGCGTCAAGGCGCTGATCAAGACCGGCGCAGAAGTGGCGGTCGAGTCCGGGGCCGGCGCCGGCGCTGATTTTCCTGACGCCGCCTATGAAGCCGCCGGCGCCAGAATCGCGGCGCGCAAGACCGCGCTCAAGGACGCCGATGCGCTGTTTGCTGTGCGCCGTCCGGACGCCGACGTGATCTCGGCGATGAAACCGGGCTCGGTTCTGATCGGCCTGCTGGAGCCTCATGGCGCGACGGACTTCGCCGGGCAGTGCGCCAAGGCCGGGGTCAACGCGCTGGCCATGGAATTCACGCCGCGCATCACCCGCGCCCAGTCCATGGATGCGCTCTCTTCCCAGTCCAATCTGGCCGGCTACCGCGCCGTGGTCGAGGCGGCTGCGCTCTATGGCCGCGCCTTCCCGATGATGATGACGGCGGCCGGAACCATCGCGGCTGCGCGCGTCTTCGTGATGGGGGTCGGCGTGGCCGGCCTGCAGGCCATCGCCACGGCCCGGCGCCTGGGCGCCATCGTCACCGCCACCGACGTGCGGCCCGCCGCCAAGGAGCAGGTCGCTTCGCTGGGCGCCAAATTCGTCGCGGTGGAGGATGAGGAGTTCAAGGCCGCCGAGACCGCCGGGGGCTACGCCAAGGAAATGAGCGACGCCTACAAGGCCAAGCAGGCTGAACTGGTCGCCTCGCACATCCTCAAGCAGGACGTGATCATCACCACCGCCCTGATCCCCGGACGCCCTGCGCCGCGCTTGCTGACTAAGGCCATGGTGGAGACCATGAAACCCGGCTCGGTGATCATCGACATCGCTGCGGCCAATGGCGGCAATTGCGAACTGACCCGGTCGGGCGAGGTGGTGGTCCACAAAGGCGTGAAAATCGCCGGTTATGGCGATCTGCCCGCGCGCCTGCCTGCTGACGCCTCATCTTTGCTGGCGCGCAATCTGGTTCATCTGTTCCCGCTGCTGCGCGCCGAGGACGGCGCGCTGGGCCCGCACTGGGATGACGACATCATCAAGGGCATGGCCCTGACCCGGGATGGCGAGATCGTCCATCCCACCCTGAAAGGAGACGGTTCATGAAACGCCGCATCACCCAGATCGCTATCGCCGTGACCGCCATCATCACGCTCAGCGCTTTCGCCGCCGCCGCCATCATCGCGGGCTGACCCGCCCGCCCGAACGGAGCCCCTCATGGACGCCGTCGATCCCAATGTCTTCCGCCTGGCGATCTTCGTGCTCGCCGTCTTTGTCGGTTATTACGTGGTGTGGTCGGTGACGCCGGCCCTGCACACGCCGCTGATGAGCGTCACCAACGCCATTTCCTCTGTGATCATCGTGGGCGCCCTGATCGCCGCCGCGGCCGCCACGGCCAGCGAGGGCGCCCAGTTCGCCAAGGGGCTGGGCGTGCTGGGGGTGCTGCTGGCCAGCATCAACATCTTCGGGGGCTTCCTGGTCACCCAGCGCATGCTGGCCATGTACAAGAAGAAGGAAAGACCGGCCAAGCCGGCGGGAGACGCGTCATGATCGCAATGCGCGGCCCCTATCTGTCCAGCCGCAGCGCCAGTCAATCCCTTCGGGGCGAGCCGGAACTGTGCGTTGAGGCATTGCGCGTGACCGGGGCCTGCAGCCTCGCCGCCGCCATCAATATTGCCGGTCAGGCTGAACGCCGCCTGATGATGATCACCACCAGCGGCGTGCTCTGAACCGCTCCGACCGTCCGTCACGAGGATCCGCCCATGTCCGCAGATCTCGCCGCTCTCCTGTATCTGGTTTCCGGCATCCTGTTCATTCTCGCCCTTCGGGGCCTGTCCAGCCCGGAAACCGCCCGCCGGGGCAATTATTTCGGCATGGCCGGCATGGCCGTGGCGGTGGCCACCACCTTGCTGGTGGTCGATCTGGGCGGCGTCGGCGTCATGCTGATCATCGGCGCGGTGGCCATCGGGGGCGGGATTGGCGCGCTTATCGCCCGGCGCATCGCCATGACCGACATGCCCCAGCTGGTCGCCGGCTTCCACTCGCTGGTGGGCCTGACCGCCGTGCTGGTGGCGGCCGCTGCGCTCTATGAGCCCGACGCGTTCGGGATCGCGCTGCCGGGAGATCCATACGGGCTCAAGATGCTGTCCCTTGTGGAGCTGGCGATCGGTACGGCGATCGGCGCCATCACTTTTTCGGGCTCCATCATCGCCTTCATGAAGCTGCAGGGCCTGATGAGCGGCGCGCCCATCGTGTTCAAGGGCCAGCACTGGCTCAATCTGGGGCTCGGCATCGCAGTTGCGGTATTTGCCGTGTTCCTCACCGCTTCGCAAGGTGACAACAAGACCGCGTTCTGGATCATCACCGTGCTTGCGCTGGTGCTGGGCGTGCTTTTGATCATCCCCATCGGCGGCGCCGACATGCCGGTGGTGATCTCCATGCTCAACTCCTATTCGGGATGGGCGGCCGCCGCGCTGGGCTTCACGCTGGAGAACACCGCCCTGTTGATCACCGGCGCCCTGGTCGGCTCCTCGGGCGCGATCCTGTCCTACATCATGTGCAA
>JAFIEB010000066.1 GCA_020832735.1 Oceanicaulis sp. | reverse complement strand
GGCGGGTCTGACGCCCTTGGCGGTAGACGGCCGGCAGGGCAGGCGCGCCGGCCGCGCCCGGCCAGGCGCGCTCATCACCCTCCCCACCAACCCCCCGCGCGGCGCCGCGCACGGGCGTCACGGTCTCAAGCTCGGGCAGGACATCCTCTTCGGGCTGCTGCCAGTAGGTATAGGAGATGCGGGTCTGGGCCATCATGTGCACCCATTTCCCGTCCGCCACGTCTTCCTCGTAGATCCGGTCCAGCTCGTGGCTGCGCTCAAAGGCGGCGCGGACCATGTCAGCGCTGGCATTGGCCGCCACGCGCCCTTGCGCAGCGTAAAGCCGGTTGCGCGCCGTCTCGATGTGAAGGCGGTTGAGATTGCCCGCCGCGATCACCGGATACCAGACCAGCTGGACATAGGCGTCGTCATATTCCGGATCGAGTCGTTCGCGTACGGCGTTGGCGAGATCGGCCAGCGCATCCCACTCGGCCAGAATCCGCTCGGCCTCGCCGAAATTGGTGAGGCTGTACGTGTCCGGCCCGACCATTTCCGGCTTGCGGCGCGAATTATAGTTCGTGTAGCCGGTCAGCAGGGCGGCGATATCGTCGGCATGGGCCTCGCCGAATTGCTGGGCAGCCCAGTCCCTGGTGAACCCCTCCATCACCTCCTGCGTCATCGCTTCCGGATTCCAGGCCTGGGTCAGGAAATGGCTGATGGGCAATTCCATGGGTTTGAGATCGCCGACATTGACCAGCCAGAGCTGATCGGCGCCGAACGCCCAGGCGATATTCATCTGCTCCCAGGTGCGCGCGATCTGCGTGGTGTTGATCCATTTGTAGTTCCGCGGCCCGCCGACATAGTCGAAATGATAGTACATGCCATATCCGCCGGCCCGGTCCTCGCCCGGCTGCGGCACGCGGCGGATATTGCCCCAGTTGTCATTGGCGAACAGGATCATCACGTCGTCGGGCACGTCCATGCCGGCGTCGTAGTAATCAAGCACCTCCTTGTAGAGCGCCCACATCTGGGGCGTCTCGCTCGCGGGGCGGCCCGTCACGTCTTCGATAATGGCGCGCTGATCGGCGACGATGCGCTCCATCAGCTCCACCTCGGTCTCGTCACTCATCGCCTCATCGCCATCACCGCGCATGCCGATCACGACCGGGGTCTCGTGGCGCGCCAGCCGGGTGATCCCCTCGCGCCAGAAGCGCTGGAGATTGTCTGCGTTGGTGTGGTAATTCCACTCGCCCATCCCGTACCGGTCCCATTCGATATGGGCGCGCAGCATGGGCTCGTGATGGGTGGTCCCGACCACGACGCCCATGGCCTGGGCCGTCACCGGGTTCAGCGCGTCATCATCGTAGAACGCCTTGCCCCACATGGCTGACCACAGATAATTGCCGCGCAGGCGCAGGATCAGCTCGAACACATCGCCGTAGAAACGGTGGTTGAACCCGCCATAGGTCTCGCCCACCCAGCCCAGCAGGGCGGGATTTTCATTGTTCAGGAAAATGCCGCGATAGCGCACATGCGGGCGCTCGGCCCGGCGTCCTTCGGTGACATGCAAATCGCTCCGGCGCTCAATCGGCACGTCCGCCCACCAGTGCCAGGGCGACACGCCCATCCGCTCGGAAAGGTCATAGATACCGAATATGGCGCCGCGCATGTCCGACCCGGCGATGACCAGCGCGCGGTCTATGCCGGGCGCGGGATCATCCACCACTTGCTGGACATAGGCCTCCCATTCGCCCGCCACGCCGGAGACATCCAGTCTGCCCTCCTCCACCAGGCGGTCGATATCGTGATTGCGGCCGAGCACGCCGGCCATAATCGCCATGCCCCGGTCATCCACACGCCGCAGATTGGTGATCTCGGTCGGGATGTCCCCGCGCGCCACACGCTCCAGATCGTCACGCAGATCCTGCGCAGCGCGCAAAAGCCCGGGATAATCGCCCGGATCGGTACGCACGACAGTGGGTTCGCCCGCCACGATCAGCGGAAAGGCCGAAGCCGGCGGAGACCCGGCGCATACGCCCGCAGGGGATTCGCACCCTCCGCGGATCGGGTGCCCGGCCTCCGCCGGCCCCGCAAGGAAAGCGAAGGCCAAAAACGCCACGAGCACGAGACCGCGGGAGAACGAACGGGTGCTCATCGACATGGCCTTCTTTCCTTTTCCTGTTGGGGCAGACGATCCCTATTGCGTGACGGTGAGTGTGGCCGAGCGCAGATCGGCGGAATTAGGGCCAACCGAAATGGTGAAAGTGCCGGGCTCCACTTCGCGCTCCATCTGCAAGTTCCACAGGGAGAGCGCCTCGGGCTCCAGCTCGAAGCGCACGGTGCGCCGCTCGCCAGGCGCCAGGGTGATGCGTTCAAAGCCTTTCAGCTCCAGAACAGGGCGCGTAATGGTCGCCACATCGTCGCGCACATAGAGCTGGACCACCTCATCGCCTTCCCGGTTACCGGTATTGCGCACATCCACTTCCACAATGGCGGTCTCGCCGACACTGATCGTGGGGCGATCAAAGCGCGGCTCGGAGATCTCGAACGTGGTGTAGGAGAGACCGAAGCCGAACGGGAAGAGCGGGCTCACATCGTCCAGCAGATAGCCGCGCCGGGCCGTCGGCTTCTGATTATAGAAGACCGGCAAATGACCGGCCGACCGGGCGAATGTCACCGGCAGGCGACCGCCCGGATTGACCGCGCCGAACACCACATCGGCCACCGCATTGCCGGTCTCCTGACCCAGATACCAGCCTTCGATAACGGCGTCGGCTTCTTCAAGAAGCTCCTGAATCGCCAGCGGGCGGCCATTGAGCAGGAGAACGACCGTGGGCTTGCCGAGCGCGAATATTTCGCGGGCAAGGTCCATCTGCTGACCGAAAAGCTCCAGCGTCGGACGGTCGCCCAGATGGTACTCGGCCCATGCCTCGCGGCTGAGCTGCTCGTTCTCGCCCAGCACCATCAGGATCACGTCTGCCTCGCGCGCGGCCTCCACGGCCTCGGCGATCAGGCGTTCATTGACCTCCGCCGGGACCGGGTCCACATCGTCCGCCGCCCACTCCCGGCTTTCGGTCAGGCGCACGCCTTCTGAATAGATGACATTGAAATTGCCGTGTTCCTCAGCGGCGTTCTCCATGCCTTCCAGCACGCTCACCACATGGCGGGGAATATCGCTATAGCCGCCGAGCGGAGTATCCACCGCATGCGTGCCCAGCACAGCCAGCGTGCCGGTGCGGGCCGGATCAAGCGGCAGGGCGCCGTTATTCGACAAGAGCACCATGGCCCGCTGGGCCGCCTCGCGCGCCAGCGCGATGGCGTCAGGCGTCGCCGTCAGACCCTCGGCGGCGTCTTCGTCGACATAAGGATCATCGAAAAGACCGGCGAGGAATTTCATGGTGAGCAGGCGGCGCACAGCAGCGTCGATATCCGCCTCAGCCACCCTGCCCTCCTGCACCAGGCGCACCAGGTGCGGATAGCCGTCAGGATCAGGCAGTTCGATATCAACGGTCGCGTCTATGGCGCGCACCACGGCGTCATCGATCTCGGCAAGCATCTGGTGACGGGTGATCAACTCACGGACCGCGAAATAGTCACTGACGATCACGCCATCAAAGCCCCATTCCTCGCGCAGCACGTCATTGAGCAACCAGCGGTTGGCGTGGCTCGGCAGGCCGTCAATTTCGTTATAGGAGGCCATGACAGACATGACCGGCAGCTGCGTGATCGCCGCCTCGAACGGCGGGAAGAACACCTCGCGCAGCGTGCGCTCGGAGATATTGGCCGGGCCGATATTGATGCCCGATTCCGGCTCGCCATGGCCGGTCATGTGTTTGAGCGTGACGAAGACCCGCTCCGGCTCCAGCGGCAGGGTTTCGCCCTGGAAACCGCGAATGGCCGCAAGGCCGATCTGGGTGACAAGGTAGGGATCTTCCCCATAAGTCTCCTCGATGCGCCCCCAGCGCGGATCGCGCGCCACATCGACCACCGGGGACAATACCAGGCGCGCACCACGGGCGCGCACCTCACGTGAGGCCACGTTGAACACGCGCTCTACCAGCTCGGGGTCCCAGGTGCTGGCCAGCGCAATCGATTGCGGGAAGCTGGTCGAGCCGCGCGCCACATAGCCGTGCAGCGCTTCCTCGTGGAACATGATCGGGATGCCAAGCCGCGTTTCCTCGATCGCCCAGCGCTGGGCGGCGTTGATGTACTCGGCCGTCTGGCGCTCGGTACGGTTCACCGCGCCTTCAGTCGCGCCAGCCGCAACGTTTTCCGGGTCCGCTCCACGGAAATCGGACGGGCGTGAAATCTGGCCAATGCCGTGGGGATAGTTCTGCGACGCCTGCTCCGGCGAGAAATCGCCCTCCGGCGTCTCGATATCGCCCTTGGACAGCCAGATGCCGATCATCTGGGCGACCTTTTCCTCCAGCGTCATGCGTGAAAGCAGATCTTCCACACGCGCTTCAACCGGCTGGGAGGCGTCGCGGTAAAGCGGCGTTTCGTCTTGCGCCAGGGCGCGGCGTGCATCTGAATCACCGAGCCCTGCAAATGCGAGCAAGCCAGCAACACCCACCGCCGCCACATGGCGAAAGACTATTGGTCTGCGTATTTGAAACGCGGTCATGATGAGATCCTCCCCGGAATTATGGCCTGCTAACAGGCCAATGTTTGTTAGCGCTACCACAGCCTAATTTGAAGGGACAATCGAGGTCAACGCATTTGTCTGATTATTCAGCGCCGTGTGGACAGGGGATACGCATCGCTTTATCTGGGGAATAACAGGTTTAATTATCTGACAGCTGCGGTCGTCCGGGAAGGCGCCCGCAAACCGGAGACAGGACACATGGTATCCCGGCGCAGCGAGGACCGTGCCGCTCCGGCACGCCAGAGCAAATCGTCTGCACGCATTCACGGCGCCATCGCCCATGATCTGGGCGTGGCGATCGTGTCCGGCCAGTACAAGCCCGGCGAGATACTGCCTACCGAGATCGAGTTCAGCGAACGGCTCAAGGTATCGCGCAGCGCCTATCGCGAAGCGGTGCGGACGCTGGCGGCGAAAGGCCTGGTGGAAAGCCGGCCCAAGACCGGCACGCGCGTCACCCCGGGAACCCGCTGGAACCTGCTGGACCCGGACGTGCTCGCCTGGTTCTTCGAGGCTGAACCGTCACCCGAGCTGGTCAACGGGCTGTTCGAGCTGAGGCTCATAATCGAACCCACTGCAGCCGCATTCGCGGCGGAACGGCGCGACGCCCAGCAACTCACAAGGATGCGCGAAGCGCTGATGCGCATGGAGCGCCACACCGTCGCAACGCCCGAAGGGCGCGACGCCGACCGCGAGTTTCACGCCATCATTCTTGAAGCGACCGGGAACCCGCCATTGATATGCCTTGCCAGCACGATCGGCGCGGGCGTGCACTGGACAACTATCTACAAGGCCCGCAAGGACGAACTGCCGCGCGACCCCATGCCAGCGCACTGGAAGGTGTTTGACGCGATCGCCGCCGGGGGGCCGGACGACGCCCGCTCGGCAATGGAGGCCCTTGTTCGCGCCGCCCTGAGAGACACCGCCCGCGCCCTGAAGCGCACCGGCCACTCCGGCCAGCCCCGGCAGGCCCGAACGGGCTAGCCCGAAGGCCCCAGACACATAACCGCTCCGGCAAGACGCTGGTGAAGCGCACTTGCGGCGTGATCCGATCGCCGATATTTGTCGGAGTATTCTGGCGATTGCTGCCTGCCTGCAATCAGCTCGACGGGCTATGTTTCCTGCTCGCAAACCACGCCAGAGATGGGAAAATGTAGAATTCAGGGGAATATCATGACCAGACGATTGCGCTCCCGCGACTGGTTCGACAATCGTGATAACCCCGACCTGACTGCGCTATACCTTGAGCGCTACCTCAATTACGGCCTGACTCTGGAAGAGCTGCGGTCGGGCAAGCCGATTATCGGCATCGCCCAGACCGGCTCCGATCTGGCTCCATGCAACCGCCATCACATCACCCTGGCCCAGCGGGTGCGCGAGGGCATACGCGAGGCCGGCGGCATCGCAATTGAATTTCCCGTCCATCCCATTCACGAAAACGCCAAGCGCCCGACCGCCGCGCTGGATCGCAACCTGGCCTATATGGGCCTTGTCGAACTGCTCTACGGATATCCGATCGATGGCGTCGTGCTGACAATCGGATGCGACAAGACCACCCCGGCCTGCCTGATGGCCGCCGCCACCGTCGACATCCCCGCCATCGCGCTATCGGTCGGGCCCATGCTCAATGGCTGGCGTGAAGGCAAGCGCGTGGGGTCGGGCTCCATTGTCTGGCAGGCCCGGCAAATGATGGCTGCGGGCGAGCTGGACTATGATGGCTTCATCGATCTTGTCGCCACCGGAACGCCATCGGTCGGGCATTGCAACACGATGGGCACGGCCACCACGATGAACTCGCTTGCCGAGGCGCTCGGCATGAGCCTGCCCGGTTCGGCCGCCATCCCGGCGCCTCACCGCGAGCGCCCGCAAAACGCCTACGCCACGGGCAAGCGCATCGTGGACATGGTGCATGAGGATCTGAAGCCCTCGTCCATTCTGACCCGCGATGCGTTTCTCAACGCCATCGCCGTCAGTTCCGCCATTGGCGGCTCAACCAATTCAGTCGTGCACCTGATGGCGATGGCCCGTCACTCCGGCGTGGAGCTGGAGCTTGGCGACTGGCAGTCGCATGGCCATGACATACCCTTGCTGGTCAATCTCCAGCCGGCCGGCGCCTATCTGGGAGAGGACTTCCACCAGGCCGGCGGCGTACCCGCCGTCATCGCCCAGCTCATCGGTCAGGGCCTGATCCGCGAAGACGCGCAGACCGTCAACGGACGCACGATCGGCGACAATTGCAGGGACGCGAAAATCATCCTGCCTGATGTCATCCGCACCTATGACGCGCCGCTGAGCGCCAAGGCCGGCTTCCTGGTCCTGTCAGGCAATCTGTTTGACAGCGCGGTGATGAAAACCAGCGTGATCTCACACGAATTTCGCGAGCGCTACCTGTCTGATCCCGAGACGCCCAATGCATTCGAGGGTGAGGCGGCGGTGTTTGATGGCCCGGAAGACTACCACCGCCGCATCGACGACCCGGCCGAGAACATCACCGAACGATCCATCCTGGTCATGCGCGGCTCCGGACCGATCGGCCATCCTGGCGCAGCCGAAGTCGTCAATATGCGTCCGCCTTCGCACTTGATCAAAAAGGGCGTCACGGCCCTGCCATGCATAGGTGATGGCCGCCAGTCAGGGACATCGGGCTCCGCGTCCATTCTGCACGCCAGCCCCGAGGCCGCGGCCGGCGGCAATATCGCGCTTCTCAAGACCGGAGACAGGCTGCGCGTGGACCTGAATGCGGCGCGGGTGGACTGGCTCGTGTCCGGGGATGAAATCGCCAGGCGCCGCAAGGCCCTGGAAGACGCTGGCGGATATGCTTACCCGGAATCCCAGACGCCCTGGCAGGAAATCCAGCGCTCCATGACCGGCCAGCTCGATACCGGCGCCACACTCGAGCCCGCCGTCAAGTTCCACCGCATCATCCACAAGTTCGGCAATCCGCGGGATAATCACTGACCGGCGTACGGGCCGTTTCACCGGGCTGCAAGACCGGTTCGATTCAACACAATCTGCCCTCACGGGGCGTATGGATCTGAACACAGCCAGCGTCGGCGCTCACACCCTGATGCGGTGTTGCGGCAGGCCGGGCGTGTCCACCTGCACCCTGAACAATCCGCCCGCGAGCGGCTGGCCGGCGCGGGTATCAGCGTCCTGACCCAGCCAGGCAGTCGTGCAGTAGAGCGTTTTGAGATCATCACCCCCGAACGCCGCCTTGGTCACGGCTGAAACCGGAAACGCTATTTTGCCAAGCAGCCGCCCGTCAGGGGCGAACCGGGCAACCCCCCAGCCGCCGAACAGGCCGACATGGAGCGTGCCCGCGCTGTCAACGCTCGGCCCGTCGCAATAGCCCTCTTGCGTGCGCGCAAACACGCGCTTGCCCGAAATGCGGCCGTCCGCATGGTCAAAGGCGTAGATGATCTTTTCCAGCGTGTCGTGATGGTAGAGCGTAGCGCCGTCAGGGCTGAGGGCGGGGCCATTGGTGACGCCGTAACCGTCATCCATGAGCTTCAGCTCACCTTCAGACCAGCGATAGAGCGCGCCGGATGTCTGCGTCTCGCCATCATCCATCGTGCCGAACCAGAGCGACCCATCAGGCGCGACGAAACCGTCATTGATCCGGTTTTGCGGGCGGTCCGTCTCGACATTGATAATGCGGGCGAAATGGCCCGTTTCCGGATCAAACCGGTCAAGACCGCCTCGTACGCCGCATATCAGCGAGCCATCCTCCGCAGGCAGCGCGAAACCGGTCTGGTCGGGCGTGGCCCAGCTCTGCTTGGCGCCATCATCCACCCCATAGCGGTGGAGCTGGCGGCCCTTGATATCGACAAACCAGACACAGCGCCGCGCGGCGTCCCAGACCGGACCCTCACCCAGCTCGCACTTGCTGTCCCAGATCAGCTCCGGCGCGTCCATAGAGCTAGGACCAGCTATAGGCGGTCTTCACCTGGGTGAAGAATTCGGCTGCGGCGAAGCCCTGCTCACGCGGGCCGTAGGAGGAGGATTTGATGCCGCCGAACGGCACGTGATAGTCCACGCCCGCCGTCGGCAGATTGACCATAACCATGCCCGCTTTCGCCCGGCGCTGGAAATCGCGCGCATGTTTGAGCGATGAGGTGGCGATGCCCGCGGAAAGTCCGAACTCCACGCCGTTGGCGACCTCCAGCGCTTCCTCATAGTCCTTCACCCGCACCACCGAGGCGACCGGCCCGAACACCTCCTCATTATTGATGCGCATCGAGGCCTGGGTTTCGGTGATCAGCGTGGGCTGGACATACCAGCCCGGCTTTTCCATCTGCGGCCGGTCACCGCCAGCCGCGATGGTCCCGCCCTCTTTGGAGGCGATCTCGATATAGCGATAGCTGGTCTCGCGCTGGTCCTCGCTGACCGCCGGGCCCACTTGCGTGTCCTTGTCCAGCGCATCGCCGACCCGCAGCGCCTTCACCCGTTCGGCGAGGGCGGCTACGAATTTGTCATGTATCCCCTCCTCCACGATCAGGCGGGAGGAGGCCGTGCAGCGCTGGCCGGTGGAGAAGAATCCGCCATCAAGCGCAATCGTCACCGCCCGCTCCAGATCGGCGTCATTGAGCACGACAAGCGGGTTCTTGCCGCCCATCTCCAGCTGGACGCGCGCCTGGCGCGCCACGGCGCCCGCGGCCACGCCTGCGCCCACTTTCTGGGAGCCGGTGAAGGAAATGGCGTTCACGCCTGGATGATCGACCATCGCCTGACCGACGCCGCCGCGCCCGATCACCATGTTCAGCACGCCTTTGGGCAGGCCCGCCTCGTGCAGGATCGCAACCAGCGCCTCCGCCGTCGCAGGCGTATGCCCGGCCGGTTTGAGCACCACCGTATTGCCAAACGCCAGCGCGGGCGCGGCCTTCCAGGCCGGGATGGCGATGGGGAAGTTCCACGGCGTGATGAGACCGTAAACCCCCACCGCCTGGCGGTAGGTCTGCACCTCGACCCCCGGACGGGTGGAGGGCAGGTTCTGGCCATGCAGGCGCAGCGCCTCACCGGCGAAATACTTCAGGATGCGGGCCGCGCGCATGGTCTCCCCCACACCCTCCGGCAAGGTCTTGCCCTCTTCGCGCGAGAGCAGGGCGCCCACCTCCTGCGCACGCGCCATCAGCAATGAGCCGGCCTTGTCCAGCACATCCGAGCGCACTTCCGGCGAGGCCTCGGACCAGGCCGGAAACGCCTCACGGGCGGCGGAGACCGCCTGATCGACGTCCTCGGCCGTGCCGTCGGGAACGCGGGCCACCACGTCGCGCGTGTCAGACGGGTTGAGGCTTTGCGCCGGGCGGTCATCCCCCTGCTTCTTGCCCCCGATCCAGTGCGACAGTTCGAGCGTGGCGGCCATGATGCGTTATCCTTTTCGGTTAGCCGGTCATCTGTTCCAGCTCCTTGCCGCGTGTCTCACGCACGATCGCCCAGACGAAGAAGAAGGAGATCAGCGCACACACGGCGTAGAAGCTGTAGGTGGACATGAGGCCGAGGCCGGCCGCCATGATGGGAAAACTCATCGTGATCCCGAAATTGGCGATCCACTGGGCGAAGCCGGACACGGCGAGGGCCGATCCCCGGATCTGGTTGGGGAACATCTCACCAAGCATCACCCACATCACCGGGCCCCAGGAGAAGTTGAAGAACATCACGTAGATATTGGCCGAGACCAGTGCGAGCAGACCCATTTCAGGGCGCAGATCGAGCACGCTGGAAGTCAGCGTCGCACCTTCTGGATAGGCCGTTCCGCTGGCCAGCACTGTGCCTGCTTCGAGCACTGTGCCTGCCGCCAGGAAGGTTCCGGTTGAGAAAGCGTAGGCGACCAGGCCCAGCGTGACCGCCATGCCGACCGATCCGAACAGCAGCATCGGCTTGCGGCCGATCCGGTCGATCACGAGAAGTCCGGCGATCACCGCAGCAATGGACAGAGCGCCAGAGACCACGTTGATCATCAGGGCGTCGCCTTCGCTCAGGCCCACCGACTGCCAAAGCACGGCGCCATAATAGAAGACGATGTTGATGCCGACGAGTTGCTGGAAAACCGCCAGGCCAATGCCGGCCCACACGATCAGACGCACGCCGCCCTTCTCGCGGTCCAGCAGATCAGAGAGCTTCGGCTTGTGGTCCGCGGCCAGCGACGCGCGGATTTCCTCCACTTTCAACTTGGCGGCCTTGGCGCCAAACAGGCGGGTCATCACCGCGTCGGCCTTGTCCAGCTTGCCCTTGATCACCAGGAAGCGCGGGCTTTCCGGGATCAGGAACAGCGCGACGAAAAAGACGACGGCCGGGATCAGCTCGACCCAGAACATCCAGCGCCAGGTCTGGAAGCCCAGCCAGAACTCCGCCGTGGAGCCGCCCGCGGCGCTGGCCAGCAGGTAGTTCGCCAGGAAGGAAAAGAAGAGGCCTGAAATGATGGCGATCTGCTGGATCGTGGTCAGGCGTCCGCGCAAGTGTGCCGGGGCGATTTCAGAGATGTAGGCCGGGGCCATAACGCTGGCTGCGCCAACCGCCAGGCCGCCCAGAATGCGGTAGAAGACAAACTCGCCCGAGCTGCCCGCCGCGCCTGAACCCCAGGCGCTGATGACGAAGAGAACCGCGGCGACGATCATCATGGTGCGCCGGCCGAAAATATCCGCCGCCCGGCCCGCAAAGGCGGCGCCGACGGCGCAGCCCAGCAGCATGGACGCCACGTTGAACCCGGTGCCGACATCCTCGGACCCGAAGGCGGTGCGAAGACCGTCAACCGTGCCGTTGATCACACCGCTGTCATAGCCGAACAGAAAGCCGCCAATGGTGGCGACGAGCGCGGTGATGATGATGAAACCCAGATTGGTCTTTTCCGCCGCAGCAGATTCGACCGCTCCCGCATCCGAGAGATTGGCCATGTCGATTCCCTCCCCAAGGGGCTCTTGCGGCCCCGATTTTTCGGCTGGGCCGATTAGCGCCAGCCGGCGTCGACTATGTATTCATGTCCTGTGCAAGCGCGTGCATCGTCTGAAGCGAGAAACATCGCGACAGCTGCTATGTCACTGGGTTCTATACGAAACTTCAATGCCTGCTGCGCCACGATCTCGGCTTCCTGGTCCGGAGTGTACCAATTGGCCTGACGGGGCGTTTTCACATTGCCCGGCACGATGCACACCACGCGGATGCCATCGCCGCCGAGCTCGCGCGCCATGGCCCGCGTCATCCCCTCGACGCCCGCTTTCGCCGTTTCATAGACCGAGAGATCAGACAGCCCCATATGCCAGGCGATAGACCCCAGATTGACGATCACGCCGTGGCCCTTCTCGCGCATCCCCTCAATGACGGCCTGGCTGGCGAAGAACTGATGGCGCAGATTGACCGCTATGCGGTTGTCCCAATAGTCGGGCGTCACGTCACCAATTTTGTGACGGTCGTCATTGGCCGCATTGTTCACCAGCACGTCAACGGAACCCAGCTCTGACTCGATGCGCGCCATGACCGCTTTCAGTTCGGCCAGATCGGTCAGGTTGCAATGGTAATAGCTCGGAGCCGGGTCCAGCCCCGACAAGGACTGGTCGAGTGCGCGCGAGGCGTCTTCAGCCACGTCGATAAAGGCCACGTGCGCCCCCTGCCGGGCGAAGCCCTCGGTCAGCGCCGCGCCGATGCCCGATCCGCCGCCTGTCACGACGACGCAGCGGCCCCTGAGCGACGGATAAACCGCCCCGTGTCCATTTACCTTGGCGATCATGCTTCCTCCAGAAGACCGCGGGATGCGAGATTACGCATCAGCGCCGAGACCCCGAAGGTCCAGGGCGGCGCCTTTTCGCAACTCGTCACCATGTTCTCGAGCACGCCCAGACGCTCAGACGCCACCCGCACACGGTCACCCGGCTTGTGTGTGAACCCCCGGCCGGGCGCATCGCGATCCTCGATCGGGGCGAACATCGTGCCAAGCATAAGGGCCATGCCGTCGGGATACTGATGATGGCGGCCGAAAGCCTGACTGATCAGATCCAGAGGATCACGGCTGATCAGCGCCATCGAGCTTTCGCCGGTCAGCACATACCCGTCAGCGCCTTCGACACGCAGGGACACCTTGGCCGAACGCACATCATCCAGCGTAAAGGTCTGATCCAAGAGACGGATAAACGGGCCCAGCGCACACGACGCGTTATTGTCCTTCGCCTTGCCCAGCAGCAGGGCCGAACGCCCCTCAAAGTCGCGCAAATTCACATCATTGCCGAGCGTGGCGCCCACCGGCTTGCCGTCCGGATTGCAAACCATCACCACTTCCGGCTCGGGATTGTTCCATTGTGAATCCGAGCGCACTCCGGCATAGGCCCCAAAGCCGACCGCCGCCAGGATCGGGCACTTGGTGAAAATCTCCGCGTCCGGTCCGATGGCGACTTCGAGATATTGTGACCAGAGTTGATCGGCGATCAGCGCGGATTTGAGCCGTGCGGCGTCGTCAGAACCCGGTTTTACTGAACCGAGATCCCCGCCAATCCGCTCCTGCAAGGTTTCGCGGATGTCGCGCGCCCGGCTGAGGTCGCCGCCTGCCCGCTCCTCGATCACGCGCTCTATGGTGGATGTGGCGAAGGTCACGCCGGCCGCTTTCACGGCCTGCAAATCAACCGGCGCCAGCACTTCCAGGGCGCCTGGTTCGCCGTGCTCCCATGCCGTCGCCACTGAGAAGGCGCCGGCATCGCCCAGATCACGGCCCAGTTCGCCCCCGGCAGCCTCGCCAAGCTGACCAAGCCGGGCCGCGAGATCGGCGGATGTCGGCGCGAATGCCGACATGTCGTACAGACGCCCGTTGCGGATCATCACAGGCGTGGGCCCGTCGGCGAGCGCGATACGGCCTATCAGGGTCGCGTCTCGCCAGTCTGCTGGCAGACAATCAAGAAGACGGGTCATGTCACTCCCCCGGCCCTGTGTCAGACGCATCGTGCCAGACGCATCTGCAAGAGCACGATTTTGTTAGCGCTAACATCGTCGTTTGAGCTCATACCTGTCAAGGCGGCGCCTGCGCGCTGACGGGCATACCGGGTGCGCCATCAGTTATTTCGCGGCGCCGGTCCAGTCGATGCGCGCACCACCAGCCGGAAAGGCAACAACCGGTCGACCGGCGCCTGCGAAGCCCCTGGCCGTCTGGTGCGCCCGCATTCAGCGACAATCCGCACAGCCGACTCTGTCATTTCTGCAACCGGCTGGTGGATCGTGGTCAGTTCCGGCCAGACGGCGGTCGTGATGGGCGTATTGTCAAACCCGGCCACCGAAAGCTGATCGGGAATCGACAATCCGCGATGGTGCGCGGCGGCGAGCACCCCGGCCGCCATATCGTCATTGCTTGCAAAAATCGCCGTGGGCGGCCGGTCATCCGACAACAGCCGCTTGGCGGCTTCCAGACCGGAACGATAGGTGAAGTCCCCCTCCTCCACGAGCCCGCTCGCCGTTGGCGCGGCTTTGCCGATTTCCGTCTCAAAGCCCAGAAGGCGTTCCGCCGTGGCGGTCTGGTTTGCGGCGCCCTTGATAAAGCCGATCCGGGCGTGTCCAAGCTCCAGCAAATGGCGCGTCATTTCTGCTGCGGCCGCGAAGTCGTCAATGCGCACCGTGTTGGCTTCCTGGCGCAAAAGCCCCGTGCCGACCGCCACCGCCACGATACCGTGCAGCTTCAGCTCTGCGTGCGCCGATTCAGATTCGGCATGGGGAGACGGCAGAATCACGCCCGCCACGCCCCCGGCCACCAGCCGGCCGATCGCCGCCCTCTCGCTTTCGGGCGTCGTGCCGCACTTCTCGATCATCAATAGCGAGCCGCTGAACTGGGCGCCGTCCAGGGCGCCGACCAGAAACTCGCTGAGATAGCCCGCGCTGGGATTAGAGTAGAGCAGGCCGACCCGGCGCCCCCCATGCCGGGCAAGGCTTCTGGCCGCCGGGTTAGGCGAATAGCCCAGCTCTTCCACGGCCTTGCGCACGGCTTCGCGCGTCGACTGCTTCACCCCGGCGAAATCGTTGATGACGCGTGAGACAGTCATCGGCGAGACGCCAACATGACGGGCCACGTCCTCGATCGTCACGGCTCCGCGGCGGAGCTTGTCTCTGGCCATGTATGCTTGCCCTTCGTTGGCAGTTTGCATCTGCTCGCCAAAAAAGCGTTCGCCCTGCGATATAGCCTTACCGGTCGAGGGTCCATAGATGCAGAGCGCATGGCGGACCAGGACGGGCTGAAGGTCTACGGGTATGGGAAGGCGAACCAGATAGCCCGGCCCTCTGGAGACGAGGCGCTGGACTCGCCGCCGGCTCACCAGGCCAGCCCCGCCAGCCGGGATTGGAACATTGAATTGGAACGTTTCCGCCGCCCACCAGGGAGCCGGAATCGTAACCATATGAAAAGTAATGGGTTTTCGGGATGGTGGCGGTGAGGGTGGGATTTGGTGCTCATGCTCTAGCCCTTTGTAACCTTTTGAAATTGTTGCACAGGGAGCGGTGAAATCAATGGGAATTGGAACGTATTATGGGTACGTTGTTGGAACGTTTTTGGCCGAGGGCTGCTCCTAATAGCCGGGCGGAGAGCTGCACTTGATTGCAACACGAACACGCTAGCTCTCAAACAGCTAGGGCGCTCGGCCTTTGAAGGGGTTGCGGTCGTATGGGCGACATCGAAGGCTTGCCAGTGAGCCCCCATTGCTCGCTGGCCCGGCTCACCGGCGCATCGAGCACTTGCGACAGCATATTGAGCCGGACCGGGACCAGCTCCCGCTGGACATGCCGCACCTCTGGTCAGATCAATCGCTCGGAAAGCGCAGAGTCGAAATCAGCCTCACCTCATCGAGCGGCAACGTCACATCGAAGTTTACATCGTGAATCTGTCCCCAGACTCGCACCTGATAGCGTCCAGGCTCGGTCAGCACGACATCAAAGGTATAGCGTCCCGGGTGCGGGTATTGCGGGCGTATGCTGAAAGCTTTGCGCGTTTCGCCATCGGGAGCGATGAGCTCGGCGTTCAGCCCGTCTTCCAATCCGGCGATCGCTTCGCGTTCGCCGGCGGGGCGTATAATCAGATCAAGCCCGTTGCGCTCGCCGGTGAAGATCGGCTCGTTGACGAACCCGACAATCACCAAATACCGGCCGTCACCGACTTCCTCGACCTCATGGGCCAGCGCAGCGCTCGCGCTGGCGCCCAGGAGCATGGCGGCAATAATCCGGGCTCCCTGGAAAAAATGCTTCATCTTGCTCTCCTGGCATTGGTTAGAGGCTGAGGCGCAAAGCGTTCAATAAACTGTACGATAATGCTTCACCTGCGCAAGCGGGTCTCGTTTGATCTCCTGATGTGATGGATGCTTTCCCTCCGGCTAATGATATTTGGCGACAGAATGGGTCGAGCGCTATGCCCCCTCCACCAGCATGAAGACGGGTCCGTCTGCTTGTGCATGCCGCACGCGCCATGCCGCATCCTGGCGAAGGGGGTATGGGTTCCGCTGCGTATAGCCCCGTAGAACAAGGCCGCAGGAGTGCGACTATGGACGCCGCAGAGATAATGGTGCGCGCACTGCAGTACGGCGCCGGGCTGATCGGTCTGGGTCTTCTCGCCGCAACGCTCTGGGCCGGTGAAGCGCCGGGCAGAGCAAGCCGCCAAGTGCTGGCCGCCTGTTGCGGTCTGCTGGCAGCCAGCTCGCTCGCAAACGGCCTGATATTCTCCTATCTGGTGCTGGATTCATGGCGTGAGGTGTTCACCTCGGACGGGCTGCTCTTCATACTTTCGACCTTCGAACCGGCCTGGGGTTTCGTCGGGCGCGCCGCCCTGGCCGCAGCCGCCCTGATCGCCCTTCTGAGCGTTCGGGGCAAAGCTGGCGCATGGATCGCCATGTCACTCCTTGCCGCGGCGATCAGCACCTTCGCCTGGACCGGTCACGCCGCATCAGGTGAGGGATGGCAGGGGGGGCTCCACAAAGTCTCCACTATCACCCACATAATCGCAGCTGCGGTATGGCTGGGCTCACTAGGCCTCTTCCTGTCGCGTCTATTGAGCCCGGAAGGCGCCGCGAGCGAATATCGCCAGCGCACAGCCCGCCTCCTGTTGCGCTTTTCCGGCCTCGGAAGCATGACCGTCAGCGTTCTGGTCGTCACTGGTGCGGTCAATGCGGTCCTGATCGCCGGGCCGGGCAATGTGATATCCACCCTCGAAACCGGTTATGGCGGCTGGTTGATGGTCAAGCTCGCCCTGTTTGCCGGCATGCTGGGCGTGGCGGCGTTGAATCGTTTCATTCTCGCGCCCGCGCTTGCAGAGCGCCTCACCGATCAGGCAGCGCACAGGATGCGCCTGGCAGTCATGGTTGAGGTGATCCTCGGAGCAGGCGTCGTGGCGTGCGTCAGCGTGCTGGGCGTCACCTCGCCCCACCCCGGCTGATCACACGCCACACTCACGGCCTGCGAAGGGACTCGGCTACTCCACAGTGAACCGGATTGACCCGCTCATTTCGTGGTCACCGCCATCAGCACGCCAATTCAACTCATACTCGCCCGGATCGAGCGGCTCCATGGCCGCCTCGATTGAGGTGACCGGGTCCTCCTGAGCTTCGAACTGAACCGGAATGCGCTCCAGTGCGAGAGTGAAGAGCTGTATCGACCGCACAGCCATCGGGTGATCGAAATGCAGCTCAATCCGGTCGATGCCGCTCTCGACAGTGGCGCCGTCTGAGGGCGTTGAGCGGATCAACCCCACCAAATCCTCATGCCCCGCGTGATCATGGCCATGATCATGGCCGTGATGTTCGGCGTGATGTTCGGCGTGACCAGAGTGGCCGTTTCCGTCTTGGCTGTGAGGCTCGGCATCCGCGCTCAGCTGGAAGCTTATCTCACCACGCATGACGTGCCCGTCCTGCGCCACGGCGCGCCACCTGATCACATAATTGCCCTCGCCGAGGGCAGGCAACGGCACTGAAAACGCCTCCTGCATCCCTCGTACGCGCTCGAAGCCGATATCGATTGCGTCGTCTGCTTCAGCGTCGACGAGCGCCAAGCCCACAAGGGATACCGGATCGGCAAAGCCGAATTCGAATGATGGCGGCGCTTCGGCCAGCACATCTCCGTCCCTGATGTTGGAATGGGTCATCACGGTGTGTGCGAACGCCGCCGCCGCCATCGATATGGCAATCACACCGGCTGCGGCGAGTCTGATCAATGGCATTACCCAATCTCCTTGTTGTAACGTGTCTACAGTGTTTACGCGCCAGCACGCGATGTCCCTTTAACGCCTTTGGCGGATCGTTTGAGCGACAGGCAGCGAGCCCGTCCGGCGCCAGCTTCATCCGCAGGCGGATGCATATGAGGGACATGCGCTGCGGAAACGTAATACCGTAGAACTCAAAAGGTCCCAGACATGAACCAGCTCGACGATATTCTATACCGCCTGTCCAGGGCGGAGTTGGACCGCGATCTGACCGGACTGGAAACGCGCGTCTGGCGCCGGATCGAAGCGATGCAGGAGGGCAGAAACATGGCTTGGCTGCGCGCTCTGCCTGTAACGGCGACCGCTTCGGCGCTGGCTCTCGGCTTCGCCACGGCAATGCTGAGCGCGCCGCCAAAGCATGCAGCAGAGGACATGGCCGTGTTCTCCACCAACACCCCGCTGGCTCCATCAACATTGCTGACGAGAACAAGCTGATGGCGCCCTTACGGACCTACCTCGTCATCAGTCTTGTCCTGGCCGTGCTCGCCGGGGTTTTCGCGGCCTGGTGCGCCACCCACTATTTTTCGTCATCCGGCGCTGAGCGGTCTCTTCATCGCATCATCCATAACGAGCTCGACCTGACCGCCGATCAACGCGCGCGCGTCAACGAAATCGAGGCCCGCTACAGAACCGAACGCCAGGCTCGCGAACATCAGATGCGTACTGCGAACGCCCGGCTCGCCGAGGCCATCAGTGCGGAGCATCAACTCGATGATAACGTCCGCGCCGCGATGCAGGACTTTCACCATGCCATGGGAGAGCTTCAGCTGGAGACGATCCGTTACGTCCTCGATGTGCGCGAGATACTCGATGAAGAGCAACGCGAGCATTTTGACGCAACTGTCACTGCTTACCTGACAGATCAGGACTGGTGACCGTCGAGCCCCATGAGAGCGACACTGACCTCGTCCACCGCGCCCTCGCCGGTGACCAGCGCGCCTATTCGCTGCTAATGACGCGCCACAAGGGCGCGCTCTACCGCTTTGCGCGGCGCTATAGCGGCGATAGCGACGACGCTCTGGAGATCGTGCAACTCACCTTCATTTCAGCTTGGCAAGCGCTCGCGCGCTTTGATTCCGGCCGGGCGTTCGACGTCTGGCTTCGGGCCATAGCGCTGAACAAGTGCCGCGACATGGCCCGGCGCCGGAAGGTGCGCCATTTCATCACCGCGCTCGGCCAACTCCCTGAAAGGTTTGCCGATCCGCCCTCGCCCGAGGCAGGCCCTGAAACCAGGCTTATGGATCGCGACGCGCTGCGCCGGACAGACGAAGCCATTGCGGCCCTGCCGCACGGCCTTAAAGCGCCCCTCCTGCTCACGGCTATTGAAGGGCTCACGATGGCCGAGGCGGGGGTAGTTCTCGGAATGAGCGCCAAGGCCGTGGAAAACCGCCTCTATCGCGCCCGCAAGGCGCTCGCGCAATCCCTCTCCCAGCCAGAAGATGTCTGACAGGCCTGGCTGCAAGCGTTCAGGTGCGGATGCCGTCGCGGGCCAGCTCACCGGGTGTTGCGGCGCGCGCCGTGGTGCCGTCCGGAGCCTGGTACCAGCCGGGATCGTCGTAGCGCGTGATGCCCGGGCGAACTTTCATGATCGTGAACATTCCGCCCATCCCGATATAATCGAACGGACCCGGAGCCCCGACCATCGGGATGGAGTTTTCGGGAATGCGCATATGCCCCATTTCAACGTGCTCGCCATGCGCGGCCATATCATCGCCATCCATCGCCATGTAGCCGGGCACCAGATCGGCCACCAGTCCCGCGAACGCAGACTGGTCAACACCGACCATATTCTCGATGTCGTGGCCCATCTGGTTCATGACGTGATGCGTCATATGGCAGTGAACCGCCCAGTCGCCAGGATTATCGGCGACAAACTCGATGGTGCGGGCGGAACCGACCGGCACCAGCACGGTCGCTTCCGGCCAGCGCCCCGCTTGAGGTATCTCGCCACCATCGGTGCCGACAACCTGAAACGTGTGGCCGTGCACGTGGAAGGGATGGTGATCCATCGCTGACAGGTTCGCGACGCGCATGCGCACCCTCTGGTCCTGTCGCACCACGAGCGGATCGGTGCCAGGGAAAGCCTTGGCGTTGATCGTCAGGATGTTGAAATCGGTCATCTCGTTGGGATCGGGACGGCGTGCGCCTGGCCTGATTTTCCAGGTCGACAGCAGCAGGGCGAAATCGCGGTCCACCCGCCGCGCGGCCCTGCGCGGATGGATGACGAACATGCCCATCAAACCCATCGCCATCTGGGTCATTTCATCATGGTGGGCGTGATACATTTGCGTCCCGTGCTGCACCAGCGGGAACTCATACCGAAATGTCTCACCAGGACGGATGAGGGGCTGCGTCAGGCCGCCAACACCGTCCATTCCCGACGGCAGGATCAGGCCGTGCCAGTGCACCGATGTCGCCGCCCGCAGCCGGTTGGTGACGTAAATCCGCACCCGGTCACCCTCGACCGCTTCGATCGTGGGTCCGTGGACCTGACCGTTAAAGCCCCAGCAGGTCGCTCTGAGTCCCGGCGCGAACTCATGCTCAATCTCCTGAGCGATGAGATGAAACACTTTCACGCTCCCGACCAGCCTGTAGGGGAGCGTAGAGCCGTTGGGCGTCACCACGGGCGTGTAGTGGACCCCAGGCTCGCCGGGCGGATACTCGCCCGGCTCCACGCTGCGCGCATGATGGGGACCAGTGCTGGACGCAGACGCATGCGCGCCCCCCGCCGCCAGACCGGCTCCAGTTGCGGCCAATCCTGCTGCTGCCAGCGCTCTGCGGCGACTGAGTATGAAATCGCTCATCAGTGAACATGCCCTTCATGCTGGTGCGAGTGATCATGGTCTGCGGGAGCGCTCGCGCTTGCAGGCGCTTGCCGGGGTTCAGCCCTGGCCCTGGAGGCCGGGATATCGGCGACCCGGACATATCGTTCCAGCTCGGCGCGCGCCCTCCAGTACTCCGCAACGGCCTGCACATAATCACGGCCTGCTTCGACGCGGTCCCGTCTTGCTAGCAGCAGGTCGAACATGCCGATCTGCATGGCGTTGAAATCCCGCACGACACCGTCAAAGACTTCGGCTGATATCCGAAGCGACACATCGCGGTGGAACAAGGCCAGTTCACGGGCCCCTTCAGCGCGCATGGCCGCTGCGCGGCTGGCCGTCAGGCTGTCGAGACGCGCTTGCTGCAGCTGGCTCCAGGCTTGCCGAAACTCTGCGCCTGCCCGCAGCCGTCCGGCAGCCCCGAGATCGAGAGGCAGGGCAAAGCCCAGCCCGTAGGCTTCAGACCAGCGGCCCTGACGCTCGAACTCTCCGATCAGCTCCACATCGCCAAGCAGGGCTTCGACATTCCGGATGCCGCGCCGCGAAGCCACTTCACGCAACCTGGCTTCTGCCGCAGCTATGGAGAAGCTGCCGGTAACGGCAGCCTCCGCGGCGAGGTCTGCATCAATCATGGCGCCTGGAGGAGCCGGCAGGCGGGACAGGGTTTGCAGTCTCCCGGCCTGGCGCTCATCAAGCCCGAGCATTGCGATCAGATGCTGCCGGGCCGGACCGATGCGGCCCTGCGCGTGCATGCGTTCGGCAGTCATCCGGGCTGCAAACTGGCGCTGCCGGTCGAGGTCGACGCGCGCGATATTGCCCGCAGCGTAAATCGCCTGCGCGGCCAGCTGGGCGGCTTCTCCTGCGCTTTCGGCCTGCTCATACAGATCGAGCGCCTGACGCGCGGCGACATAGTCCACATAGGCGACCCGCACGTCCGCTGCAGCATCGGCAAGCCGTCGCGCCGCATGGGCTTTCGCAGCATCCATGCCCGCTTCGCCCGCCTTGACGCGCTGCGGCCAGAACAACAGCTCGAGGAGGGACACGCTGACCTCCACCTCCAGCTCATTGCCGCGCGCCGCCCGGATGACTTCGAGCACCGGATTGGGCGGCAGCACCGCAGAGAGGAACGCAGCTCTGGCTATGCCGAGCTCTTCGAGATCTGCCTGAATGGCGGGACTGTTGAGAAACGCGATGGCGACCGCCTCATCCATGCCTACCCGCGCATCAAGAAGACTATCGACCGAGGCGGCCAGGGCGGCCCTCTCTTCATCGGTTCGCGCCCAGGCCGGCGCTGCGCCAGTGCGCGCTTCCACCAATGCCGAGACCTCGGCCAAGCCTGCGTCAGGCGCCATGCTGGCGCATCCGGAAACCGCCAGCGCCAATGCCCCGGACGCTATTGCGCCTCTAACCCTCAGAAGTGTCATCCCAATAACACCCGCCATAACCTGCTGCTCGCGACACAATACGCGACAGGCGTGGATTTCCCTCACTTTTCAGCTGAACCATAACGCAGCCCGCGCCTGGATTATCCCGCTTGACCTTCCCATGGCGGGAAGGTTCACGATGGACCCCTGTTGACCCCGAGCCGCCAGGAAAGGCCAGCGCCATGACCGGCCCCGCTCCCCCGACCTTCACCCCGGCCCTCGGCAAGGCTTGGCTGACGCCCGCCTACGACGCAGCTATCGCGCTGTTGACACGTGAAAGAGTGTGGCGAACCGCCCTCGTCAGCTGCATCGCCCCGCGGCGCAGCATGCGGGTACTCGATATCGGGTGCGGCACCGGCGCCTTGCTGCTCGCCATAAACGATACGGAGCCGAATGCCGACCTGGTCGGTCTTGATCCTGATCCGGCCGTACTGGCGAGGGCGCGGCGCAAGGCAGAAAAGCGCAAGGCGCGCATTGCTTTCGTTGAGGGCTTCTTCGGCGATGCCGCCCTGCAACATGACTGGCAACCGGATGTGATCACCAGCAGCCTGGTGTTCCATCAAGTCCCGATGGCGGAGAAGCGCCGCATCCTTTCGCATGCCTGGGGTATCCTGCCTGGAGGAGGGCGGCTGGTAATCGCTGACTACGGTTTGCAAAGGACAAGGCTCATGCGGACCCTTTTTCGCAACACGGTGCAGCGGCTGGACGGTGTTGCGGACACCACGCCGAACGCTGAAGGCGTGCTCCCCTTGCTGATTGAACAAGCCGGATTCGACGGCGTGCGGGAGGTCAAGGTTTACCCCACTGTCACCGGATCGATTTCAATCTATTCCGCCCACAAGCCGTAATGAGGTGAAAGGGCTAGGCGTGCACGCTGCCTCCGTCAGCTACTTCCGTCTCGGTAACTGCAAGCTGATGACCGACAGGGAAAGCTGGCCGACATAACGAAGACAGCTATCGTTGACCGCTTTGCCCGACCCGCCATTTACGTAGACCGCTTTGCACTGAGCTCCATCTTTGGAATGCCGGAAGGTGAAATATTTAGGCCTGGATCGCGATGGCGGCTCAAACCTTTCCTTGAAGAGCATGGCCCAGCCGTTACGCCACTAGCTCTTGCTGGCTGAGGGTGCATGCAGACGAACGGCATCTGGCGTCAGATCAGCGCGGAAATGGGAACGCTTTACTCCGTACAAAACCGAGCCTGGCTTCATACATCTGATTTAAAACGACTTTGTTGGCTTTTAGAGCTGCAGGTGGGATTTGGTGCTCATGCTCTAACCCTTATAACCCTTTGTAATTATTGCACAGGGAGCGGTTGGGTCAATGAGAATTGGAACGTTTTATGGGTACGTTGTTGGAACGTTTTTGGCCGACGGCGCTAGGTCGTGGACTCATAAGCTCTGACCCAGAGCCTTGCTGATGCGAGTGCGATGGCGGCCAGGAAGTTTCTGGCCAGCTTTTCGAAGCGTGTGGCGCATCGTCTGAAGTGCTTGAGTTTGCAGAAGTAGCGCTCGACGAGATTGCGCTGGCGATAGATGTGCGGCGCGACGGACCTCTGGACCTTTCGGTCTCTCTGGGTCGGGATGTGAGCCGTGGCGCCCATGGCTTCGATCTGCTCGACCAGGGCGCGGGCGTCGTAGCCGCGGTCGGCCACCACATGGCGGGCCCGGCGCAGGGTGGATATCAGCTCGGCGCCGGCGCTCTTGTCGCCGGCCTGGCCTTGAGACAGGGCCAGGCGGATGGGCAGGCCCTGATCGTCCACGATGGCGTGGATCTTGGTGCTCAGTCCCCCGCGAGAGAGACCGATGGCGTGATCCGGACCCCCTTTTTTCCGCCGGCGGCGTGCTGATGGGCGCGGATGATGGAGCTGTCGATAAACGTCATCGACTCTGGAGACTGGTCGGCCAGCGCATTGAAAACATTCACCCATACCCCCGCCTTGGCCCACCGGTTGAAGCGGTTGTAGACCGTCGTGTACGGGCCGTAGCGCTCCGGCAGATCGCGCCACGGCGATCCCGTCCGCAAAATATAGAAAATCCCGTTCAGCACACGCCGGTCGTCCGTGCGCGGCACGCCGCGCGGCTTGTTCGGCAGGAGCGGCGCGATGATCGACCACTCCGCATCACTCAAATCAAATCGGGCCATGACCAAACTCCCTTCAAGGAGCTTGAATCACGACCCAGCTGATTTGGGAATCCCGTTTATGGGTACAGAACCCAGTCAATGCACGTGCGTGCTCTCTGAGAATCGGTCAACCTGATTGTCTCAGCCGCATCCACACAGCTTTATGACTGGCATCCTCGCTACGCTCATGGAGCAGATCATTCACGTTTCGCAGCGACAGCGGAAACCGCACGTACGTAAAAACCGCAAGGCGGATCACCTCTGGCGACGTATTGAAATAGTGGAACGGATTTCTCATTCCCAGAGCCTACGAGACCACCCTGCCAGGCTCAAGCAGGTATCCTCTGACAATACCCGCGTAGACAATGAAGTCGCCCTGCCCAGCTCATGCTAGGTCAGTCCGGCGGAACCAATGCTCACGCTTGCACGGAGCCCCGGTCAAGAATGATCGGCGCGCCTCCCTGAACTAGCTCGACGACAGCCGAATCAATCTGTTCGAGATTATGGTAGCCGTGCTGGATATCGAAATAGGCCTCCAGACTTGCGATAAATTGTGAGGATACACGCAATTTTGTGCGCTCACGCATTACGCGCGGCCCGAAATGCAAAGTGTATGCGCTGCTCTTGGAATCTGGAACAGCCATGAACCAGCGGTCCGAATGTGGGCCCCCCTCATCTTCTCCGACCAGCTCCCCGCTGGAACTCAATCTGAAAAACTTCGCCCCGATCCGTCTGGCTGCAGATTGAAGGGGATATGGCCGCTCGAAACAGGCCGTCAGATCAGCAGAGGCTAGCCGGGTGCGCTCACGGACATCATTCGCACATATCGCATCTGACGCCGCCCCTGCCGAATGCGCAGGATGTACTGATGCCCTGCCCGCCTCTGCGTCATTCGCAGAATACCCCAGTTCAGCGTGATCGGGCTCATCGCGGAGCCGGTTGCGTTCTTCCTCAAGGAGCCTTACCCGCTCGGTCAACTGCATATAGGCATCGTACAGCCGCCGGTAATCCTCACGGTCCGTTGGTTCGGCGGGCGGTGCCGACTGATCCTGCTGAAGCGGGCGCAAAGACACAGACTTGTCCGATACCGTTTGATCCAGATTGAGGCGGTTCAACCTGGCGGCAAATGACTGCGTTTTGTTTAACGCTGCAAGGCTTATGACGACTGCGAGAACCGCCACCGCCACGAGGGCCGCCACCCCGGCCCACACGGCCCATTCCGGCAGAGCGCCAGACCCGGTAAGGGCTTCCAGCGCGATTCGCGCGTCAGGCTCCATATGGACCGCGATCATCATGACTGTCTCCGCTGCTATTGCTCCATGTCGAAGCCAATGACCGAATTCTCGCTTACACCTTGCCCCGGTTCTGAATAGAGCCGGGAAAGCGTTTCCCTCAGCAGGCGGATGAATGGCGGCTCGGGCCGGCGCAAGCTGTCCGAGCCCTTGAGCGAGGTCGCCCCCGTCCAGGCTTCCGCTTCCAGGCGCAGCGCTTCCTGGAGGGTTTTGCGAACATTCTGGTTCAAATGCAGCTGCAGTCCGGTATTCACGCGCAGAGCCGTCAGGAACCGGTCGAACTGCTGAAGCGACTGGACTTCCAAATGTTTGTCCTTCAGCCGCGTCGTCAGGTCAAACACGCTGTCCATGGCGTTCACGACAATGCTCTGATTGTCCGACGCGGCGTCGGGCGGACCGGTGATGACCTCGCCGCTGACCATGAAGTCCGCCCGTCTGCCCCGCTTGGAATCAAGCGCCTGACCGAGATTGACTAGCTCGTCCTCCATCATGTGAAGCATGCCCAGCGCCACTTCGTGCTTGGGCACCGGGCTGAATTTTATGTCCTCGGGCGACAGCGACGCCTTGAGATCGTCGTCTGGGTCATTGCTCTGATTGCGGCCGGCATTGAACAGGGCGAAGGCCCCGGTCAACTTCGAATTAGCCCCGTCCCCATGCATCTGGTTGAACAGGGTCGAACCACGTCCCGCAAAGGCGATCCGGATGGCATCAAACGCATCAGGATCAACATTCTTGGAAAATTCAGGGTGCTCCAATAGCCCGCGCACTTGCATGCCGGAATAATAGAGCAACCCGCCTAGCATCAGACGGGCGCCAGCATGGAGTTTGCGAACTTCCCTGCGTCCTGAAATGCTAGACCGGCGCTCGTTGAAACGTTTGCGGAAGGCTTCAGTATTAACCAAAAATGCAATCGTTTTATCTGCTGGCGTATCCGAGCGCTGCTGCTGGGGCAGAGCTTTCAAAAGCTCTCTAGCTTTGTGCTTGCCGAGCATGTCATCGGTTTCAACAGCAAGCGCATCCAAGAAGTCTTTATTCTTGATTACGAAGTCTAACATCAGGTCGGCGCCGGCCAACAGGAAGGAGCCGGACCAGAGCTGGCCCTTGTAGGTCCAGACGCTGATGTCTGTCGTCCCGCCTCCGATATCCAGCACGAGATAGGAGCGGGGAATATCGGCCTTGAAGGCTTCCCGAAAGTATACAGCGGCGGCTTCCGCTTCGGTGGTAGTAGCCAGTTTGGTTTTGGCATGCTCGCCGCTGGCGACTGTCACGATCTGTGACGCCCGGTCGAAATAATCGCGCGCATCATCGGTTTTCATGGCTGTCGGGAAGGAGAAACGCCAATCCACATGGCTTGGCGTGACCCCTTGCGCGCATAATTCCGCCAATGAGAGAACGACGCAATGCATCAGGAATCGGTTGATTGCATCACGATCACCCTCTTCCGCGCTCCACTTGAACCCGAAGCGTAATTGCCGGTCGCTGGCGGCGGCGGGCGGCGATTTGCCAGCGCTGCGATCACTTTCTTGAGGTAGAAGTCCGGACAGCAATTCTTGGAAATCCTCTCCAAACGCGATGTGCGAGCGCCAAAGCGCCGGTTCAGGCGTGCCCATATTGCGCCAGTCCGGATAAGTTTCTCCATGCCGATTGAGCGTTCGATCAGCCAGTATCGTTCCAAAGGGCTGCGCGATAATGCTAGACGGCATGAAGCCCGCGTATGGTTTAGAGCCGGCGCCATGTTCAATCGTGCTGAAAAGGCGCAATCTTGGCTGAAAGCGGCATTCATTCATGCCATTGAGCTGGTAATAGACCGTGGTGTTGGTGGTTCCAAAATCAATGGCAAGCGTTGCCTTCGCTTCCGGCATTTGCGGTGGCGAGGACAGAGCCGGGAGCAGGCCTAAGCCCGCAAAATAGGTTTGTGCGTCATCAGGACCGACCAGATCGCTCTCGGCCTCGCAACGGAAAGTCACAGCCTCGAACGGCACGTCGCAGCGCTGCACTTCGGTCTGGTGTTGACCGCCTCTAGGCGAGTGCTGGTCTATCGCGATGCGTTCAAACCAGGGGGGCGCGTCTTCAGGCTCGCGCGTCTCCGTACCCGGCCACCGCTCGCATTCCCCGTTCTGGTTCAGTCTGGACCATTGCTCCAATCGGGCAAGGCGGCCGGGCATGGTCGTCGCCTGGCTAAGATCGCGCCTGAGTATGTCACCCGAAATGCCGGTCAGCGGTATGGCGGCGTGGTGAGGGGTCTTGAAATATAGAAAATTCCAGCGCCATTCCGGGTGCTTGAAGTTCGGCCACGCGGCGAGCGTGTCAGGCGCATCCAGTCTGAACCCCATACCTGCATTGGCCACCACCAATCCCGGTTTGTCCCAGCGCGCCTCGCTGCGGGCGTCTGAGGTCACATACTCCTTGACCAATGTGTGGCGCACGACTTTGGAGCGGGCGTCATTGGTTATGACCGAAACGGTCAGCTCGAACACCCAGCGCCCTTTTCTGTGCTCGACCAGCTTGAAGTTCTCGGCGATTTCCTCCGGGCTCATCATCATCAGAATGATTGGCTTGAGCGGCAGGAGCCCGCCCTTCAAGGCATCCGCGTGGGCTGCGATGGTATTACTGGAGAAGGGCACGAACACATCGGTGAATATGTCTTCGGGCCTGATCAGCAGATACCGCGATTTCAGCGCATCTTCCCGCACCGACTCAAAGGTGCGCGGGTCTGCGACCTCAGACAGACGCCGTTCACGCCAGACCGTTACCCGATCCGCGCGCCGGCCGTGGCGTTCGGCAAATTTCGGATCCGCCAGCACAAAGCCCTTGAACACGCTCCGATCTTCGCCCTCTGGCAAATCGGAGCGCAGGTTGACCATGAGATCCGTAGCGTCTTCGTCAATCTCTCCCGGAGCGTAAACTTTGTCCAGTGCGGCCAGAATGCCTGCGCTGGGCCCGATGGTCTGCACGGCGCGCAGCTCCGGCTGGGCGCGTGCATCCTCTCCTGAGCTGTTGCGCAGCTCCGCGGCGAACTCATCGAGAAGCCGGCGGAGGGAGGACCGGACAGAATCGCCTCGTGAGCGGGCTGCAGCAACCGGGGCCTGCTTTACGGCGTTGGCCAATCCCTCGACGAACGCGGCCAGAGCAAGTTCCTGTTCTGGCGATAAGCCTGCACCATTAGCCAATGGGCAGGCGGGACCCTTCTGGAACCAGCGCGTATTGGCGATAGAGACCAGCCCAACATTGCGTCCTGGTGCCACAAGCGTATCTGGGGTCAGCACGCCAACCAGGCTTCGGCGCGCCTCGCACTCAATAAAGAGCAGGTGGATCACCTTGGTATTGAAATTCTTGTCGATGGAGAGCGCCGGGCGGAAATCCCCGGCCAGCCTCGTCAATCCATTCTCGGGCGCTTCATCGGTTCGGATCTCGATCATATCAAGCGTGTAGACGCTGCTCTGCATCTGCCGAAGCCCGATCAGGGTGAGCAGACCGCGCCATTGCGACACGGCCTGCTTTTGCAGTTGATCTTCCGGGTCGGGATTGAAGAGTGCGTTTCGGAACGCAATGGTATGGCCCCATATATCGGGCACCGACTTGACCTGTGCGACATCGGCCATGCGGTCGGCGTGGACCTTCAGGGCATCACCCAGTTTCTCAAGATCACATAACCCCGTCTGCCAGCGCCCATCATTGGTCGCTCCGGGAATACTCTCGTTTTCACCCGACCCGTGGGAGGGCAGGTTCCATTCATAGTCCGTCATGGAAGCATTGGACATTTATTTGCGCTCCTCACCCATCGCCAAAGCGACCGACTGATACAGGGCGGCGGTGAACGCGCCGATTGTTTTTGGATCCGATTTCCGGGCGCCAAGCCAGTTCCAGCACTCGGAGATATCGCGCGGCGCATCCTCAATCGCTTCTGCCACTAAAATACGATCAAAACCGGCATATTTCTCCCTGGCTGCCTCGTCCTCGCTGAGCAGCGAGGGAGGCCGGGGACCCTTGGCCGTGACCTCGACAGAAGATCGCGCAAAGGCGTCAGCATTCCACAACCGGAACTCCATGGCCTCCTTGCTCCACGCGGACATGCCGGCGAAATAGAGAAGGGCGCGATCCACAAAATCTGACATTTCGTCAACGAACGGGTTGTCGTTGAAATCAACGCCGGCGAGATGGTTCTTGAACCAGGTTTCCCCGCCCAGAAGTTTGCGCTGGTTCTTGTTGAATGCAGGGCGGTATCGGTAACGCCAAGCGTAGGCAAAGCGCAGCCACTGGGCGAGGCGGGCGCGCACGGTGTCATGAGGTGCCAGTTCAGTCTCGATAGTCGCCGGTGGCAGGTCAGACCAGCTCAGGGCCGTCTTCGACTTGCGCGCAAGCAGGTGCACTTGGCCTGCATGCTTCGCGCCCGAGCCGCGCTTGCTGACCGGGCGCTGAAACTCGCGCATGGCCGCCAACGCCGCCAGCAGCTCTGGCACCAGAGGCGGATTCTTCTGGGTCGCGTCGCCCTTGGAGAAATAACCCAGATCAATCAGCGGCTCCCAGCCGATCACATAGAGATCATCGAAAAACTCGCCCTGGTCCAGTTGACCGGCATAGTAGTCAAGCGCGTGCTTGGTTTGGGCGAAAAACTCGTCAGCCCGGGCGGCATGCTGATCACCTTCGTCCCTGGGCGGGGGAAACTTGAAGTAAGGCAACATTAGCACGCCGGATACCTGCACGCCGGAATGCTTCTCGCCCAGCGTCTTGCGTATCAGGCGCGCCATGGTGGGAAAGCTGGAGGCTCCCGTACCGCCAAAGGCCGATCCTGCGAGGAATATCCGGGTTTTGTGCTGCTGGGCGCTGTCCAGAATTTCCTTGAGATTCTGCCAGAAGTCCGACCCGTCCACGCTCAGAAGAATGCTGGCGGCACCGACATGCGGCCGCCCCTGGAAACCTTTCGCAAGGTCCAGTTCCTGTTCGGAGCCGCCCTCTGCAAACAAGAGCTCAAGCAAGTCCTCAACATGTGGATCTGCGGCGCCGAGGTCTGCGGCCTTACGCAAGGTCTGCTCCCCCCCATCTCGGGGTTGGGGAATCCAGATATTTTCGTTCAATTGCAGATCGGGCCCGTCGCCACCATAGACCGGATCGATACGAGTGCGGAACAGGGGCTCCTTGCGGGCGCTTTCTGGGATCGCGAACTTGCCCTCCTGGCTGCGCAGGCGCCGCTGAACCTTGATATACTTCTCAAGCGTGTCCAGCGCTGCCCGGGTGTTTCCACCGCTGTCGTCCTGGTCGCCGATCCCCAGCGTAATCGAGCGTGGCCCAAGCCCGGCCGCGCACAGATGCATGACGCACTCGGCAATCTTGGCGCCGGTACCGCCGAACCCGATGAATACGTTTTGCGTGGTGTCTTCAGTCATGATGTCACTGCCTTGTCACCAGGGGCGCCAGCCGCTGAGCGGGACTGCGGGTTTCATTCTGTCCGGCGTGGTCAGCACCGTGCACAGCCAGAACATCACCAAGATGCCCGTTATAGTTGCGGCCCCATGGCCGAAAATCATGGCCGGGCGGACGATCCGCATAATGTTGTTGGCCGGATCAAGAATGACCGACAGGACGTTGAAAACAGTCAGGACCAGCACGCCCCCGCCCATGGCCACCAGCCATTGGCTGCGATAGCCAGCCGCGCCTTTGGGATGGCGTCCTGGCTGAGCGCTCATGGCCAAGAAAAACCATAAAAAACTCGCCAGAAACCCAGCACAGGCTGCGCTCCAGATCAGGGTGGCGACCCAAGTGTTCACAGTCGCCATAGCCTGGCGAATCTGGCCCGGCGTCCGATCCCTGAGCCAGTCAGGAACCAGCAAGCTGACATCCTCGACGAACCGCTCCCAAGCGAACAGCGCTGCGGTTACGGCGACCAGAAAGATCAACAGAGACAAGACGCCAGGTACGACAAGGTAACGGATCCAGCGGGGCATTGGGTCCTCGGGGCAATGGGCTAACGGATTTCGATATAGACGGCGCTTTCAGCCAGCGCTTCGTCGATGGCTGATTCACGCGCCTCCCGATCCAGCATGCGAGCCAGGGCGGCTACGTTCAAAACGGGGAAAAATTCCGGCGGACTAGCGCGGAGGGACGGGATGCTGTCGGCTTCGAAGCTCCACGCCTCAATCCAATCTGGCGCAGCCGGACTCGCTCGGTCCGGCTGCGCGCGCACGGAGACGCGCGCAAGGTGAATGAAGCGACTATCGGCCTCGAGCCATGCCTCATGGTCGAGATATACCCGCAGCAAGCCCTCGCCTGCGGACGCATCATAACGCGCTTCACCCAGAGCGGAGCCAGGCAAGCTGGTCATCACACGATCCCAGCCATCATCGCAAGTTTGCCGCGTGCGGGCCGTACGCGACTGGAACACCTCGACCTCGACTTCGAAATCGCCACCCAGCCGCGCGCCAGGCCAGAGCAGGGCGTCCACCGGAAAACGTATCTCAAGCGGGCCTTCGCCCGGGGCGTGCTCTCCGGCTTGCCGAACCTGTTCGGCGTGAAACTCGCGCAGCCGGCGACGGTCCAGACGCAACTGAAGCACATCGCGGGCCACACCACTGGGCTGGATGAAGAAGCTGGGAGAGAGAAAGTCGAGATCCGCGCCGGGAGCGCGCGCCTGGGCGATGATGGGTTCAAGGCGACGTGCGCGCGCCGAAAACAGACTGAAATGATGTTCAACCGCCTGCTGCTCGAAGACGGAGCGCGCAAAGTGATTTCGCAGATACTCGATCTCGCTGTTTGAGCCGATGATCATGATGAACAGCGGCATGTAGCGTACCGGAGAGAAAACCCGCCGACCGTCGACGCGGCGCGCATCCTCCCAGACGCTGGGCTCGCCGGGCATGTCATACAGGGCACCGCGGAACGGCGCCTTGATGCCGATCAGCCCGACGGACTGACCCGAGGCGATCACCGTCCTGATGGTATGAGACAGGCTGAGCGGACCCGGGTTGAAGACGTCCGGGTCCCGGAACATCATATCGCTAACAATGATTGACGGACCGTTGGCCCGGTCGTTGATGGCCTCAAAGGGCAGTGACAGATTGGTGCGCTGGCACATTGACGCTTGGCTGAGCGCGCAGCGCGCCTCACCGCGCGCCAAGGCGACCAGAGCATCCTGGCTGATAGGCTCAAGCGCGGCTGCAAAGCCATTGAGCGCGACGTCCATGCCGCCACGCTCCAGTGCGAACAGCGCGCTAACCAGATTGCGGTATGGCAGTGAAGCGTAGCCATGCTGCAACTCGGGCGCGCCATAGCCGATATTGGCCAGGGACACGTCAAAATAGATTGAAACCTGGTCCGGCGCGGCAGACGGAGCAGCCGGGCCCATGGGCGCGGCGTGTTCGAACACGCCTTCAGGTAGGCAATAGGGACCAGAGGCGCTCACATCCGCGACGTTGAGCTGATCAGCATCAGACCCGGCTGGCGTGCAGCCAGCACCCGCCCCGGCAATTCCCAAAATGACAATGAGCGTGAGCGCCCACCTTACCATTTGCCTCCCCCCAACCATGCGGTTGCTGTAAACGAGCTTATGGCGGAGTATGCAGGATAGCAACCTGCTACTCATGAGCGATCTCAGAGATACTAAACGTGACCGATCAGCCTCCAGCCCTGATCTCATATTTCACGCGAGAAGGGCACTGGACCAACGTTCAATTGTCTAGCATCGCCCGGCTGAAAATGCGCGGGGCCATGGATTTTCAGACTTTGGTGCGGACATCCCCCCTGGAAGCAGGCGCACCCGCCGCCCTCCATCCGGCGACCCGCCATCTGTTCACGGATGAAGACCGCACCGCGTTGGCGCAGCCTGAAGCCGATATTGAATCGCCTGTCGGCGCCGTTGACACCACACGCGCCGGACACCCGGAGCCATCAGAACAGCCCGCGCACATCGTTGATGGCAACGCTCTCACGGCAACCGTCCCCATGCCAGATGAAGCCGGCGCCAATGGCGCGCCTGACGTGGTCGAGGATGACGGGACCGAGGCTGACGTCCCTGCACCCGCGCCAGCCAGCAGACCGAAGAAGCAGGACCACAAGCCTTCAGGTCAGGGCGAACCGCGCTCTCCCGCCTCAATAGCGGGCGTAACAGACGCACAGAAGGGCGCGCCGCGGACCGTGCAAAAACACCGCGCAACCAAACCTGCATCGACAGCTGCGGGCAGCGGCGCTGCAAAGACACAAAAGGCGGCACCATCCCGACCGGCAGACGAAACGGCCACTAAAGACAATCTGCGCTATCGCGTCAGCTCTGCGCCCGCTCATACGCCGAACGCGCCGTCAAACCCCAACTGGAAAGCGTATGCCGGCGTCGCCGGCGCTTCCGTAGCCGTTCTGGTGTTGCTGCATGCGATAAGCGACAATACGCCATCTCGTCCTGAACCAGCTCCGGCGCGGCCACAGGCCCCTGCTCAAACAGCCGTTCAGACGGAAACAGCTGCACCCGCGCAGCCGCAAATTACCAGGACGACCGTTTTCGTTCGCACGCGCACGCAGATGCATGCATCTGCGACTGAAAGCAGCCGGCGTTTGCGGGACCTTGAACGCAATGAAAGCGTGACACGGCTTGGCGAGCCCGGTCCGGGCGGCTGGTCCAGGGTGAGCACAAGCGGCGATCTCACGGGATATGTGCGCAGCAGAAACCTGGCTTCCGCGCGGCCTCCGGCTCTGACGCCAGGCGCACGGTCTATTGAGCGCGCCGTGACTGTGGCGCGCGCCGATGTCTATGAAAACCCGGCGGGCGCGAGTGTGATCGCGTCTCTGAGCCAAGGCGACCGGGTTCGTGTCAATGGACGGCTCAGTCAGCGGCGCGAGTGGGTGGAAGTCGTGATGGATGACAGCCGGATCGGGTATACGCCACTGGCAACCTTTACGCCGCCGCCTCAGCGAGCGCCAACGCCTGCCCCGCCGCCGCCCGCGCCGGTCCTCACACAGTCGGCCGCTTTTGCCCAGACTGCATCACCCCTGCGTGTTTCAGCTTCATCCGGGGCCAATGTTGCCGGACACGTGCAACGCGGCGATCCGCTCACAGTAATCTCACCTGAAACGCAGAGCGACTGGCGGCGCGTGCGGCTGCGCAACGGGACGGAAGGCTATCTGCCTGCCGCGCTTGTGCAATCACACCCCCCGCCCCAGCTCGACACCTCGATTGCCGGGCGTGCGATCGTGCGTTCCGTGATTGCTCCCGTTTTTTCAGAACCGGCCACGGATCAGGCTTTCGAGCGATTTTCTGACGGTCAAATAGTCAACGTCCTGGGCCAGCTGACGGAGCATCACGAATGGGTTGAAGTGATATTGCCAGATGGACAAGTCGCCTACATGCGAGCGGCGGATTTTGAAGCGCAGCCCCGCAAGGCCGCTACGGAAGCGCCTGTAGCCGCTCCAGAGCCAGTGGTGAATCCGGTCTGGGTGCGCGGCCCCGAAGCGAGAGACTTCCATCGCGAACAGCCCCGGCTACTCAGACAGGTCCGACGCAATGAAGTCATGATCGAATGCCGTTTCAATGCTCAATCCAGGCTTGAAGATTGCCGAGTCACCAGCTCCTCCACTTCAGATACGCGGTATGCTGAGTGGGCGCTGGCAATGACGTCATATTACCAGAGCCAGAGGCTGGACCGCGAAGGACAGCCAGTCGCTGGGCGCCCCTATCAAGTGCGATTTGAGTTCGGACCATGATGTACTGAGCCTCAGCCCTGGGCCCGCCGGAAGGTGAGTGCTATCAGACGAACGCGAACGGGTCTGGGCTTGAGCGAAATCGGCCTTGATCAGGCGGCAAGCTGACGTCACTCAGCAACGCCGCGTTACGGTTCTCCTTGAAATCTTCCCGGCTGTAGAGGTGGGGTTCCAGATTGAAGTGGTTGTGGACGGAGACGTGGACTGTGGCGAAGGATTGCAGACTTCGCATCTGTCGGAACCGGGGCATCGTGACCTGATGGGGTGGACGGCCTCCTCCCGCGGCATCTGTGTGCCAGAGTGTGGCTGTTTTGGTCACACACGAGGAGCCCGCCCATGTCAGAGGTTACCATGATCGGCTTGGACATCGCCAAGCACGTCTTCCAGGTTCACGGTGTCGACGCATGCGGGGAAGCCGTTCTTCGCAGGCGTTTACGGCGTTCTGAGGTTCTCGATTTTTTCGAAGGGCTCGCCCCTTGCCTGATCGGTATCGAGGCCTGCGCGACAGGACATCACTGGGCGCGAGAGCTTATGGCGATTGGCCATGATGTCCGGCTCATGCCGACGAGCTACGTCAAGCCGTATGTAAAGCGGCAGAAGAACGATGCGGCGGACGCCGAGGCGATATGCGAGGCGGTGACGCGGCCGACGATGCGGTTCGTTCCGGTTAAGACGGTCGAGCAGCAGAGTGTGTTGATGGCCCACCGGGCTCGAGAGCTGCTGATCCGGCAGCGGACGATGACGATCAACGCCCTGCGCGCGCATCTGGCTGAGCTCGGCATCGTCGCAAGGCAGGGAGCGGTCGGTTCGCGGCTCCTCATGGACATGGTGGACGAGGACGAAGAAGCCTTCGTGCCCGAAGCGGTGCGATGCGCGCTGCTTCCGCTGGTTCGTCAGGTCGAAGAGCTTGATGACAAAGTAGCCGAACTCGACCGTGAGATCGCCCGCTGGCACCGCGAGAACGAAGTAAGCCAGCGCTTGGCGACGATTCCGGGCGTGGGGCCGATCACCGCGAGCGCCCTTGCGGCGACCATAAGCGACGCCTCGCTCTTCCGGTCGGGCCGAGAGCTCTCGGCCTGGTTGGGGCTCGTTCCGCGACAGAGCTCTTCCGACGGCAAGGAGCGCCTCGGCCGGATCACCAAGAAGGGCGATCCATACATACGCAGATTGCTGGTCGTCGGCGCGCTATCGGCGATCAGAGTTCATCGGAAGGCCCCGCACGCCATGCCGTGGATCGGGCAACTCTGCGAACGAAAGCCCCAGAAACTGGCGGCAGTGGCGTTGGCCAACAAAATGGCCCGGATCGTCTGGGCTCTCATGACTACTGGGGATCGATACCGGGCACCGGGAGCCTCGCCCGCGTAGTCTTTCCCTTCCAGCTTGGCGAAGTGCATCGGAGGTGATGACAGACGGCTGACCACCGGGATCAGATAAACCCGCCATCATGGGTCTCTGTGCATCAAAGCACGATGACCTGTATGGGACCTGATCCGCGGACTTCATCAGGGCCGGCGGCGATCAAGGCCGCGCTTCAAAGGCCGGACACATGACCGCTACCAGCCAATCCGTCAGATCACCAAAGTAGCGCTTGCCAAACGGAGGCCGTCCACACATGAGACCCTTGGCTCCCCCGCTAGCTTTTTGACCATAATCGGAGGCGGCTCACAGACGAGCAAAACTAACAACAAACGGCCTGATTATGGGGCTGGACCATATTTAAGTGGAGCGCTGCACTTAATTGCAGGGCGAACCTCGCACCAGGCTATGAACGCAGCGGCGCGCTGTCACATTGATCCTCACCAGCTACTGAACCTTGGTCATCGTGATGAATTGATCGGCCTTGAGGTGCGCCTTCAACCATGCTGGAAGGTCCCTCTGGTTCCCTCCGAGGGCCTATCTCAAGAGCTGCTCTCTGCGCATCCTGAACCTGCCGCTCGACGGCCCTGCTTCCAGCCGCCCAGATCGGATCGTTGCGGTGCTTGCGTAGCCTCCTGAGCGCATTGAGGGCGTTTTTCAGGGCCGCAGTGAGGACGTTGAGTGCGTCCTGGAAGCCATCGCGCCGGCGCCGTGTTGTAGCCCAAGTTTCGATGAAGTCCTCAAGCGCCCTCTCGTACTGCCGGACCATAGCGACCGCGTTCGCGCTGAGGCCGCTTTCACCAGCAAGGTCCTTCAGGAAGTCGATTCGGCGGACGTAGGGCTCAAGCATCCACTTCTCTCGCGGGTCACTCTCCCGCCAGCCGTTGTAAGGGAAAGCCCGCGCTAGCATGGCTTCATGGGTCGCGATCAATTCCAGTGCGATTCGGTCAGCCGTCTTGCGCCGGTTGCGCAGGGTCGTGATGAACGCGCCGATGCCAGCGAACAGGAACGCCACGATCAGCTGCGCCCAGCGCTCCTGAAGAAACTCACCAGCGGCCTCTTGAAGCGCTTCCATTGATCCCTCTAAGCCCCCTGCCGCATTTCTCTGAGTGCCCCAGAGAAGGTGGGGCGAACACGTCGCTCTCTGGCTTCGGGGTCTCTCATGATGATCCTGCATCTCTCTGTGCAGTTGGGGGGCTCCTGGGAGCGTCCTTAGACCACCCTGGTGGCATCCCTCACTCGGAAAGCGGATGTGCGTTGAGGTCAACTCGCATCTGTCGCAAGCTGGGCATGTTTCTGTCCCGGATCCTCGCGAATCCAAAACCCTATAGAAGCTCCGAAGGCGAATGGAATGCAGCCGATGGCGATCTGGAGCGAATATCGCGACGGCCCTCTACCAGCCTCATATATCGGCAAGATCGCTGGCTGAAACTTCGACCTCCTCGACCATTTTCACGCGGACGCCCAGGCGGATTTCCTTGAGCAATTCGCAAAAGTCCTCACCGTCCACCAGGTCAATGGCCGGAGCGCCATCACGTGTCGCCTCCCGGCTGGCCTCGGTTGTGAAGCGAGCGGTCGTCATGATCAGGCCCTTGTCCGCCCGTCCGACCATGGCGCCGCGAAAGTCGCGCACCACGCTCGCTCCGACAGAGCCCTTCCAGCGCTTCGCCTGAAAGATAACCTGGAACGACAGGAGATTGATGCGCAGAACACCCTGGCCGTCGATGCCGCCATCGCCGCCTCGCCCCGTCACTTCGACTTTGGTGAAGCCTTTCTCCCGGAGGATGCGCTGGCACAGCCGCTCGAAGGTGTCCGGCGCCATCTGGCCCAGATGCTCAAGCAGCTGTTCTTTCCAGTCCCGGTCTTCGGCGACGGCGTCCTCCAGACCCGGCGCTTCCTGCGCCTTGCGCCGGTTATAGGCCGTCACCACATGCTTGGGCACTGCGGCGATATCGGCGAGGGTTGCCTGCCGGCCCTGCGGTGTGAGCGCCCAGACGCCGCGTTGTGAATTGTCCACATAGCCAGCCTGCTTGAGATAACTCCTGGCCCAGCTGACGCGGTCGCGAAACACATAGTCGCCGGATTTTGGATAAGTGATTTCCAGCTGGGCTTCCGACAGGGCGAGCTTGTCAGCCACCCACTCATTCAGCTCATCAATCGAGGCCGATCCGCCCAGGGCCTCCAGCGCTTCGACGACGAGCGGCATCAGCTCAGAGAATCTCGGCAAGTCGCTGGGTGATCCAGTCATATTGCAACGGCGTCCTTGTGGCGGGTGTGGCGATGGGTTCGAACAGACAGTGCATGCTTACCCGGTGGGGGCCGAAGGGCAATCAATAAGCGAAGCCCGTTCGCCTTGCGGGGCGCTGTGTGCCGGGCGGTCGTGTTCGCCTCTTGGCCAGCGCCTTGCGCCGACCTCGCGGCTTTCCAATTGGTCGCCAGCTCAGCTACATGGTGGGTAAAATCGAGCAACGGGGAGAAACCGGACCATGGTGACCGGCGAGATCAAGAGCCAGATCGACCAGATATGGAACGCCTTCTGGTCCGGCGGGGTGTCCAACCCGCTCTCGGTGATCGAGCAGATAACTTATCTCCTGTTCATCAAGCGGCTCGACGAGCTCCAGACGCTCGAGGAAAAAAAGGCCAACACACTCAACAAGCCCATCGCTCGCCGCTACTTCCCTGAAGGCGCGGACGAGCAGGGCGTGCCTTACGAGGATATGCGCTGGTCGCGCTTCAAGGGGTTTGAGGCGGCCCGGATGTTCGAGATTGTCGACCGGCACGTCTTCCCTTTCCTGCGGGAGATGAACGGAAACGGCACCGCCTACGCGCAGCACATGAAGGACGCCCGCCTCGGCTTCTCCAGCCCGGCATTGCTGGCAAAAGTCGTCGACCTTCTCGACAAGGTGAAGATGGAGGACCGCGACACCAAGGGCGATGTATACGAATACATGCTGGGAAAGATCGCGAGCGCGGGACAGAACGGCCAGTTCCGCACCCCGCGTCACATCATCCAGCTGATCGTGGAGATGGTGAAGCCGACCCCGAAGGACGTGATCTGTGATCCGGCGGCGGGCACCGCAGGCTTTCTGGTGGCGGCGGGCGAATATCTGCGCCAGAACCATCCGGAGATCTTCAGCGACGCCGAGCTGCGCAAGCACTTCAACGAGCACCTGTTCAACGGCTTCGATTTCGACAGCACCATGCTGCGCATCGGGGCCATGAACATGATCCTGCACGGCGTGGACAACCCCAATATCACCTATCGCGACAGCCTGTCAGAGGACCATGCCGGGGACAAAGGGGCCTACTCGCTGATCCTGGCCAACCCGCCCTTTGCCGGATCGCTGGACTATGAGGCGACGGCGGCGGACCTGCAGCGCATCGTGAAGACAAAAAAGACCGAGCTCTTGTTCATGGCGCTGTTCCTGCGCCTGCTGCGCACCGGCGGGCGCGCGGCGGTGATCGTGCCTGACGGGGTGTTGTTCGGGTCATCGAACGCGCACCGGATCATTCGCGAAACGCTGGTGGAAAAGCACAAACTCGATGCTGTCGTAAAACTGCCGTCTGGCGTGTTCCGGCCCTATGCGGGGGTGTCGACCGCCATCCTCTTCTTCACTCGCACCGATATTGGCGGCACCGACTCCGTCTGGTTCTACGATGTGCAGGCCGACGGCCTGTCGCTGGATGACAAGCGCACCGCGCTATTGCCGGGCGAATTGCTCGGCCCCTGCCCGGAGACGGCGCTGAGCGGGGAGGAGCACGCGAAGAACAATCTGCCCGACGTCCTGCTGCGCTGGTCGCTGCGCAACGCCTCGGAACACGACCGCCCCCGCACCGCCCAGAGCTTCTGCGTGCCCAAGGCGGAAATCGCCGCCGCCGGCTATGACCTCTCGCTCAACCGCTACAAGGAGGTCGAGCACGAGGCGGTCGACTACGACCCGCCCGAAACGATCATCGCCCAGCTGCGCGAGACTGAGGCGGAAATCGCCGAAGGCCTCACCGAGCTTGAGGAGATGTTGCGTTGAGCTGGCCCATGGTGGCGTTGAGGGAGGTGGCGGAGATCAATCCGCGTATCCCGAAATCACTGAGGGAAACCCCGGACGAGACGATTTCGTTCGTGCCCATGGCGAGTGTGTCCGAGCAGGGAAAAGTGGTTACCTCGGAACCGCGTGCAGCCGGTGAAGTCCTCAAGGGATATACCTACTTCCAACGCGGCGATGTCTTGGTCGCAAAGATCACGCCTTGCTACGAAAACAATAAGACGGCGATTGCTGAAATCGCAACGAAGCACGGTTTCGGGACGACGGAGTTTCATGTGCTCCGCGCTAACGAGAACCGCCTCGACGCGGCGTATCTCCACCACTTCATCCGCGCTGATCGCGTTCGCTCCCTAGGCGCCAAACGTATGACCGGAAGCGGCGGTCAACGGCGTGTCCCGAAGGCGTTCTTTGAGGCGCTCGAAATCCCCCTCCCGCCCCTCGACGAGCAGAAGCGGATCGCGGCGATCCTGGACAAGGCCGATGCGCTACGGCGGGCGCGGGAGCGGCAACAGACTCTTGTCGAGGTTTTTCTGACCTCACTATTTGAATCGCGTCCGACGACGGGCCAACGCCGCACGATGGCAGGTCTCGCGGACATTCAGATCGGGCACCCTTTTCAGAGCAAGCTCTATACGGAGGCCGATGATGGCATCCGCCTGTGTCGCGGCGCTAATGTCTCTCCTAAAGGTATCGATTGGAGTGACCTTCGGCTCTGGCCAAAGGCGGGCTATGAAGAGTTTTGCAAGTTCGACTTGAGTGAGGGCGACATCGTGCTAGCCATGGACCGCCCCTGGATTAGTAGCGGGTTGAAGCTCGCACGTGTTGAGCAAGCAGACCTGCCTTCACTCTTGGTTCAACGCGTAGCCCGATTGCGAGCGAAAAATCCAACGCATGCCTTTCTGGTGTTCTTTTCGCTCAACAGTCGAGCGTTCCAGTTGCATTGCAATACTACTGAAACGACAGTTCCACATATTTCGCCAAATGACATTCGGTCCTTTGAGATCGACATGCCGGATGATCAGTGGCTTGCTCGGTTTCATATTGCTGGCGCGCGATGTCAGAAAATTCGGGCGCAGACTAAGGCAGCTGCTGCACGATCCTCGGAGTTGTTCGCCTTGCTCCAACATCGCGCTTTCTCAGGGGAATTGTGATGCGCGGTCAATTCGTCGCTGTCTGGCCAGCAGTGTGGCGCGAAGTGTTCCGCCCGTTGGTGCGTCACGCGGTTCACGGCGATAGCTGCGCGATTGAGCTCTACCGCGCTCTGGTTCCTCAGCCATTCCCACCGGGCGATGACCCTCGGCCGCCAGCCGACGCCTATGACGAAAATGGCGAGCTCGCTGACCCGGAGTGGATTGAAGCCGAGCGCAGCTATCAGGACGCGATGGCCAACTTTGACATTGAGCGATCCCTTCGCGAGCTGATCCTGAACGATCCCAAGCTTGCACGGAAGGGGTTGCGGCCCGAACTCGCCAAGGCCATCAGTAGTGAGTACACGGCCTGCCGCGTTCTGGAAGCCTCGTTCGAGGTAGCGACCGAGTTTGGCGAGGACTTCTCGAACCGGCATTTCATCCGGATCAGGGATTTCATCGCGAGATATAGCCTGCGGTATGAACTGAGGCGGCCATTGGAGCTGTCTCCTTCATTGCCTGGCGTATTTGCGATGCTCATCCGCGACCTGCGCGATCACTGCCAGACGGACGCTCATTTAGCGGGTCTTCTCAGAGAGTTCGAAGAAGCGTTCCGCGATCTTTGGCACGATCCTTCTCCCTTCCGGATCAAAACGGCCATTTCCCGGCAATTCTATCTCGCCGAAGCGCTCGGCTGCGCTTCCGTCGGTGAGCATGGTTTAACGCTCGGTGAACTTCAGCGCCGCCTCGACGATCAATGGCCGCACCCTTCCGTAAGGGCGGTGCTGGGCAATATGTACGGGTTCCGCTCCAATTACCCGGGCATGGGGCATGCGGGAAATCCAGCCTCTGTGATGCGTGAAATTGAACTTCGCGATCTGGTCGCGACGAGTATCGTTTTGTCAGGCTTTTCCCCCTATCTCTCCACCGCGCTTGACGCCAACCACATATTTCGGGGCGAGTAATCCTGATCGCCATCACGATGACGAGGCCAGAGACTATTCGCACTAAAGGGAATCTGGCCTATCCCGACCGCGAGCCACGCCAAGACCAGGGTTAAACCCGACGCGCAGCTCCCGTAACGATTGCGCCTGGCGCCAGCATCGGGCTAGCTTCTGCGTCAAAGGGTTACGGGGACGGGTATGGCTCAGGCGATCTTCGAGAACTGGTCCAAGGTTATTGCGCAAGAAGCCGCCGCTTCCGAGCATGGGTTCGACGTCGTGTGCCCGTTCGTCAAATCGGGCGCGGTCGCAACCGTGTTTCCAGATGGTGCCGCCCAACCGCGGCGGCTTCTCACGCGCTTGAGTCCATTGGATATGCTCACCGGCGTCCATGATATCGAAGCGCTTGACCGCATGATTAGGCACGGCGTTGAGGTCAGGGGCCTGCGGGGGCTTCACGCCAAGGTATTCCTTTCAAGGGGCCGCTCGGTGGTCGTCGGGTCGGCCAATCTGACGAGCGCCGCCCTGAACAGAAATCATGAGTACGGCGTTCTTTTGACTGATCCGAAGATCGTCGGCGAAACGGAGCGCTGGTTCGACTGGCTCTGGGCCGAGTCGGGGCCGTCAGTCTCGAGAAGTCAGATTGCAGACATCAGAACCCTGATCGCGGGGCGCAAAATGCCTCAGCCGCCATCGTCGCTTTCGCGCGGGCTTCAGGATTTGGGTGCGGTAGTGGGCCAGTCAGCAGGCGCTGACGGCGCCGACGGCGCGGTTATGGATTTCCCGAACAGCGAGCTGTTCGATGAGGACGCACCCCAATTCCTGGTCAAGCTTCTTGGGACCGCCGGAGATCGCGCATCGCTTGATGAAACGGTTTTGAGCTGTGTTGAATCTGGAGGGACGCATTGGTCCCTGCACTATCCCACCAACAAGCGCCCCCGGCAGGTTAAGGCGGGCGCCGTGGCTTTCGTTGCACAGCTGGTTCGCAACAAGCAGACCGGGAACGACGCCCGCATCTTCGGTCGGGTCCGAGTGTCTGAAGGTCATGTCGACGGGCGCGATGACGCATCGCCAGCCGATATCGCCTATCCAAGGCGCGATTGGAAAGGGAAATGGCCGCATTACGTGCGCGTCCATGGCGGCCAGTTTCTGAACGCGACCCTGGGTGAAGGCGTGTCCGTCTACGACCTCATCGCTGACATGGGCCCTGACGTCTGGCAGAGCCACATACGCTCGCAACGCATCGTCGATAATCCGAGGCTTGCGCTACAACACGCCCCGCACGTCTTGATGAGCGTCGAGGGCTTTCAAGAGGCCAATTGCCGCCTGGAGGCGGCTTTCGCCCGCCACGGTATGATACCTGATCGCGTCATGTCAGAGCTCGACTGGCCTGAATGGGCGGAAGGACCGGCATGACCCAGTTCGCCTTCCTGAAAGCTGACTTCCCCGAGGTCTTCGCGAACGCCGAGCGCGCTGAAAGGCTGGTGAAAGGGGATGCGAGGGGGGCCTCGTTTTACGCGCGGCTGGCCCTCGAAACCGCTGTGAAGTGGATGTACCGGCACGATGGCGCCCTCGGCGATCCGTACCAGGACGCCCTGTCAGCAATGATCCATCATTCCAGCTTCCGGGCCGTAGCCGGTGAGGCGCTGGTCGCCAAGGCGCGGGTGATCATCAAGCGCGGCAATATCGCCGCGCATGACAGCCGGTCGATCTCCGAGGCCGACGCGGTCTCGGCGGTGCGCGAATTGTTCCATTTCACGTACTGGCTTCAGCGCAATTATGGCCGCAGCATCCCGGATGACGGGCTGCAGTTCTCGGCTGACGCCTTGCCGCACCTGGCCGAGGTCAAGGCCTCCACCCTCGGCCAGCTCACCACCCTCGCCAAGCGCTACTCGGAGCAAACCGCACAGCTGAAAGCGGCTGAGGTCGCGCAGCTGAAGGACGCCGAGGCGCGCGCGGCGCTTGAGGCGGAGCTTGCTGACCTGCGCGCCCAGATCGCCAGCAGGAAGGCCGAGAACGCGGCGGTCCCAGATCGCCATGACTACAACGAGGCCGCCACGCGCGACGCGCTGATCGACGTGCTGCTGCGCGAGGCCGGGTGGACGCTGGATCGCCCTGAAGACATCGAGTTTCAAGTTGACGGCATGCCCAAGCGCGAGCCGACCAGTACCGGCAAGGGCTATATCGACTACGTGTTGTGGGGCGATGACGGAAAACCGCTCGGCCTAGTCGAGGCCAAGCGCACCAAGCGCGATCCGCGTGAGGGGGGCCACCAGGCCAAGCTCTACGCCGATTGCCTCGAAGCGCGGTACGGTCAGCGGCCGGTGATCTTCTATTCGAACGGATATGACCATTGGCTGTGGGACGACGAGGCCCATCCGCCGCGCGAGGTGCAGGGCTTCTACAAGAAAGACGAGCTGAGCCTGCTCATCCAGCGCCGCAGCCGCGCGAAGTCACCGTCCACGCTCGATATCAACGCCGAGATTGCGGGCCGCTCCTACCAGATGCGGGCCATCCGCCGCGTGTGCGAAAGCTTCGAGGTCGAGGGGCGTCGGCGGGCCTTGCTGGTGATGGCGACCGGAACCGGCAAAACGCGCACGACAATTGCGCTGTCTGATCTATTGATGCGGGCGCACTGGGCGCGCCGCATTCTGTTCCTCGCAGACCGCCGCGCGCTGGTGAAGCAGGCCTATAACGCCTTCAAGAAGCACCTGCCCAGCGCGACCATCGCCACGTCCAATGCCGGGCACGATCCGGCTGGCGGCAACGACCTCTTCAACTCGCGGGTCGTGGTCGCGACCTATCCGTCCATGATGAAGCGGATTGATGTGGTGGAAGCCGGGGAGCGGCCCTACGGCGTGGGCCATTTCGATCTGATTGTCGTGGATGAAGCCCACCGGTCGATCTACAAAAAGTTTGGCGCGATCTTCGAGTATTTCGACGGCTACCTCCTTGGGCTCACGGCGACGCCAAAGGACGAGATTGACCGCGACACCTACAAAACGTTCGACCTCGAAAACGGTGTTCCGACCGATGCGTACCCGCTGGAGCAAGCTGTTGATGACGGTTATCTGGTTCCGCCGATTGCGTACTCGGTTCCGTTGAAGTTTCAGCGCGACGGCATCCGGTATGATGACCTGTCGGACGAAGAAAAGGATCAGTGGGACGCACTGGAATGGAGCGAGGACGGCGAGATTCCTGATCAGGTGGAATCGGCAGCCGTCAATAAATGGCTGTTCAATACCGACACCGTCGACAAGGTGCTGGCCCACCTGATGGAGCATGGCGTTCGCGTGAACGAGGGTGATCGTCTGGGCAAGACCATCATCTTCGCAAAATCGAACGACCATGCCTACTTCATCGCTGAACGCTTCGACGCCAACTATCCGCACCTGAAGGGCAAATTTGCGCAGGTCATCACCTACAAGACCGAACATGCCCAATCGCTGATCGACGACTTCTCGGAGCCGGAGAAGGAGCCACACATCGCGATCTCGGTGGACATGCTGGACACCGGCATCGACGTGCCCGAGATCGTGAACCTTGTCTTTTTCAAGCTGGTCCGCTCGAAGACCAAGTTCTGGCAGATGATTGGACGCGGCACGCGTCTTTGCGAAGACCTGTTCGGTCCGGGACGCGACAAGGACCACTTCGCGATCTTCGATTTCTGCCAGAACTTCGAGTTCTTTAACCAGAACCCGGACCAGCGCGAGCCAAAGGCGCCGGACACGATCACCAAGCGCATCTTTATCAAGCGCCTCGAACTGGTCGCCAAGCTGGCTCCTGAAACTGGCTCCCGGCCCAGTGAGGGCGTCGCGGAAGACGGCGAGCCGTTTCTGTCTGAAAAGGACGAAGGCCGAAACTCGCTCAAGAAACAGTTGACCGACCTTCTGCACGACGAAGTCGCTGCGATGAACCTCGACAATTTCATCGTTCGAGCCAGGCGCAAGATTGTCGAGCCATTTCAGAGCCGTGAGCGCTGGTCTGATCTGTCTCATGAGGACCGCCACCAGCTTATCGAGCATGTGGCCGGATTGCCCTCGGCGCAGCAGCCTGAGCATATCACAGCCAAGCAGTTCGACAGCCTCGTGCTGAGCGCTCAGCTGGCCCTGCTTTCGAATGACGCGTCCTTCGCCAGGCTGGCTGACCGTATCCGATTGATCGCTGGCGAGCTGGCTGAGCGCACCAACATTCCCACTGTCGCGGCCCGCATCGAGCTCATCGAGGACATCCAGACCGACAGCTTCTGGGAAGGCGTCAACATCCTCCTCCTCGAAGACGTGCGTCTCAAACTGCGCGCTCTGGTCCAGCTCATCGAGCCGAAATCACGCAAGCCGGTCTATACAGACTTTGAAGATGAGATCGGCCCGGCCAAGGAAACGGCGCTCTCCGACAGCTCTGTCGGCACCGACCTTGGCCGCTTCCGGATGAAAACGCGACGTTTTCTCGATAGTCATCGCGATCATATCGCCGTGCGTAAACTGTATCGGAACGAGCGCCTTACGCCCACCGATCTTGACGAACTTGAGAAGATTATGCGTTCGAACGGGGTTGGCGACGACGCCACGTTCGAGAAAGTACAAAGCGGTTTCGGGGGACTGGGACGATTCATCAGAAGCCTTGTCGGCCTGGACCGTGAGGCGGCCAAACAAGCGTTTTCCTCGCTTCTGAACGGCGCACCCATGACGAGCAACCAGATCGATTTCATTGAGCTGATCATTGATGAGCTCAGCCGGTCTGGGCTCGTTGCGCCGGAACGGCTCTATGAGCCGCCGTTTACAGATGCCAATCCGCTCGGTGTAGGCGGCATTTTCAGCGATCCCGACGCCCAGCAGGTCGTTCACATTCTGCGAGAAATCGAAGCGCGTACATTGCCAGCCCGGCCAGAAGAGGCGACGGCGTAATTTGTGGCGCGGTGTCATAAGAAATAACCGGAATAGCTGCGCAGACCAGTTTTAGTCTGCCTGCAACTCCCGGATGCCTGAGGCGATCACCCGTTGCTGCGTCGCCCTGGAACCCCTAGCTACTTCCCCATCTGCGGCATCGAGCAGCCTAGACACTGTCATAGGCTGAAACGCTCATGGTCCAGTTTCTAGGAATGGAATCCCGGATGGACGCAATCCCAATCCAGAATCATTTCCTCCAAGTCATATCATGCGCCTGGTGCTTAACCGCCCTTTCCCGGATACCTAGAAACGCACCCCAGTCCGCCCTGAGAGCCCCGTAGAGTCTTTCTGCGTCCTCCGGGCGCCGGTGAGCCCCGAGCCCCTGTGCGCGCCTCCAAAGGGCAATATGGGCGGGGATCTGAGCCCTTCTGGCAAGATTGGCGCTTTCATACTCGAAATGAGCGTCGGCCAGCGCCCTGTAGCGCTGCCCCCCGGTCGCCGCGCGGACTTTCAAATCAGACGCGATCGCCGGGCATTCTGTCTGCGCAATTCGAAGCGCCGCCTTACCCGCACGCGTATACTGGTCAAAAACCCAGGTCGGCAGCCCGGCAATCACCCGCTCTGGCGGCATCAGGTCTGGCGCGACATCGCAACACGTTGGGGCGGAGGTCGCAGCAGCTTCCAAAACGGACACCAGAGGCAGGACATGTTCGGTCACGCGCAAGCCCTCCCGGGCGATGATCTCCATTGAAGTGCCCGGCGCGATTTCCGCCAGAAGGGATAATGTGCGCTCTCTGTCACTGTCAGGGTGACGTGGCACCCACCCGGTGCAGGCGACCCCGCTTAGCTGCCAAACCGCTCTCGCGCGCTGAACCAAGGACCATGGCTCCCCCACCACGTATTGACTTGCCTCATCAATGGGCACGAAGGCGAGATGCTCCATTGCTCCTGTTTCTGTCAGGTCAACAATGCCCAGATGGAGGAGGTTATTCGCGACCTGGGTTTTCGGGGCATCACATAGCCGGCGGACCAAAGTGGCCACGACGGGCCAGGGCACCTGTGCGGCGTCCCTCCGAGGCGCACAGGCCAAGACATCAAGAGCGAGTTGCTCGTCCAGTATCCCAACATCCTCGAACAGCGTGATGCCAAGCCTTCGCCAGAGCCGCGTTGGTTGGATGTCGAACACACGCTGGGCAGCGCTAAGGGCCCAATTAGTCCGGCTGCGACGTATTGCCTTTTGAAGCAATGAAACAGCGGTGTGGGCATCTGTGCGAAGATAAGGAATATCAGGCAGCGCAGCCGACCCAGCGTCGTCGATGACCTGCTGTCTGATGCCTAGAAGGAACGCGTTCATCATAGGTGACCTCCTCAATTCGGGAGGCCGCGAACACCCGCGCCCATTACTATCGTGACTGAAGGCGCGTTAGGGTCAATTGCCCCGCAGGCTGATCTGCAATTGATTGCAGCTCGACCTCAGAGAACAAAAATCTTGGTTTTTAGAAGCGCTGTGGGCTCTGAGGATGCGAGTTTCAATAGCGACGCAACGGCAGGTGAGCCCACAGCGCCAGGCCAGTGCGTCCAGATGGATTTGTCGACCAAATTCTTGAAATGACTTGTTGGTTCCGCACCAGCTTCATCGAGTGCAGCCTTGTCGGAAGCATCCAACATATTTTCAGCAGCGACGAAGCCACGAAAACGAGCACTATCCAGAAAGTGCAGCCACCGGGTTGGACAAATGGGCGGGGCGTTCACGATTATTCGACTGAAAACCCACTCATTCGCCGGAAATTTTGTTTTTGGCAAATTCTTTAAAGGAGAATTCTTGTCGATTTGAAGCTCAATTCGAGTATGCGCTAGCTGACCGAATTCTGGCTCAGCACCAAAAGACTCGCGTTCCGCTTTCTTGTCGTACACCATGACGCAAGCACGTTTCTTCGGGTCGGCGAATGGTGAATTCTTCTTTACTTTGTAAAAGTTCAGAGTCTGAACCCCACCTTCCATAGTCGAGCACATCCACACTTTCCACACATCTGGACAATAAACAAATAAGTCCGCCAGCTTAAGGTTCAATAAATCAATCGCAACATCGCACCGTGTGACATTTGCCGAGGTCAGATGCGCGGCCAAAGGAATGTTGCCACCCTCAATATTTTCCCAAGCGTCTTGTAGCCGCTGAATGCTAGTTTCAGTGAGTTTTGAGGGATTGAACTCTAGGCGTACAGCTGCGCCCTTTTGCCGTTTCGGTTTAATCCCGAAGGTGGCCACCGCACCGCCTCCCAGATCCACACGCAGCCCTGTAAAATAGCCGTCTACCTGACAGGAAGTAATATTCGGGTCATCGCACTCTTTCGCCAGGCCATAGGCGAGACTGTGCACGTCGCTCCAGTACGCCTCGGCTTGCAGGCCATCGATGTGTCCGATCACACCTTTCCCAGAGAAAGTCAGGCGCAGCTTATCGATAACAGGCTTGAGCAATACGATCTTGTGTGTGTTCGTTGCCTGAATGACCTTTGCTACACGCTCCTTTTCCACTCCTATCGCTGGGCTGTTAGAGGGAAAGGTGTAGGCGTCAGCGATTTTGATCTGGTTGGCGCTCAAATTGGACCCTCAAAGGTGTCTTCCACACCCGAGAGTAAGCGACGCCCTGCACCAAGCTATATCTAATCACAATACATCTCACAGAGCAACATTCTTGAAGTTGAAGGAATCAAGAAAGGACAGCCATTATGTGCAGCTATCTGATGGGGCAACCGCCGATGCCGTTGCAATTGTCCGCTGCCATTCTGGTTGAACACCCCTACTCAAAGAGCTCAAAATCAACTTCATCAACCACCTCCCCTGTCATGGTGAGTCCCAGTCGATCAAAGACAGACAATTCTCCAGAGGGCCGGACGATTAGGTGCTCACCGAGATCAAGCCCTGTTTGATCCGTGAACCGAAAATGATATGCGCCATCGGAAATGGTTGGCGTTCCCAACGGTCGCCTTCCAGTTGATCCATCGGAAAAGCGCCACACGGTGTCTACATCTCCTGACGTAGCCACCTCGATTGAGATTTCGCACGGCACCCCGCAATCGGCCGTCCATGTTCCGAGTATCCCTGGCCGAGACGCTTCAAATGAGGGGCTTTGCACGCGCTCAGTTGGGGCCTCTACTTCCAGGGCGAAACCATTCCGCCAAACTACGATCTCGTCATCGGCGGGCGCAAACCGGCCCACATTATACCTTGCTCCTGAACCGCCCTCTGGCTGGCGAAAGACAGCACGAGTGAAGCGAAGACGCCTCAGCGATTCTTGCACCGTTTCGTAGTCTCGCTGAATGTTGACATTCAACACATAACGAAAACTCGTTATTTCAATGGTCCTATAGCCCTCTCCGATAGTGCGGGCGGAGGCGTTGTCGATCCAGAGGCCCCTCCGCATTGCTGGCCCCAACGCATCCCTCACCCGCGGAAATTCGCGGCGCTGGAACTCGACCAGCTCGACGCGGAACCGACCGAGGCGCTCGCGCAATTCCGAGTCTATCGCGTACCGCTCCAAACGGTGCACTAGCTCAGAATACGCGTCCACCCGGTCCAGGAAGTCTGAAACATCAGCTGTCCTCGTAGGCAGGGTCACCGGGCGGCCAATGTCACTTTCGGCCCAGTCCATAGCTTGGAACGGGCCTTGGGGAGCACGATCACCTACTGGGCCGCCTTGCGGCTCGGGCACTCTTTCGCTTTCAGCGGCATTGGCCTGCGCTTCAGCGACAACCCGCTCCCGCGCCTCGATCTCTCTTCGAAAGGCGTCCGGGTCCAGGCGCTCGAGTTCACCTAGCCATACGTCCTCGCCACGATCTTCCCTGATGCGGGCAAGGTACTGCGCGGGCGAGGATTCACGGAGAGCCGCCATTTCCGCCTCTTCACGAGCGTCCTCCGCGTCCCGGGTCTGAATGCCTACAGCCGATATCACCAGCACGAATGAGACCCACAACGCGCCAGCTGCCCGTAGATTGCCAAATCTGGAAACCCGCAACTTGCCGAGAAAGGTAAGCACGGCTGCAACAGCCCCCGCGATTGCGACTGCGTAGGCTAGCAGAGGGCTAATGAGCGAGATTGCGCTAGCGAAAAAGACGCTGCCCACGCCCCAGCACGCCACCTCCCAAATGCGCGAACCAATTGTTCGGCTACGACCCTCAACGCTCATAGATATCCTCGCATCAGAACAACCAACTTTCTTGAATTCTATTCTGGATTTTTGGACGGAGCAAGAATGATGGTCGCTGTTTGCGAGCAATCAGACTTCTTATTCAGGTTCAATGAGCAAACGGGTTTCGGAATCTGAACTGAAAGCTGTCTTCGGGCGCCGTCTCAATGAGGCGCGCAAACGGCGTCAGCTGACACAGGAGGCTTTGGCCGACGCCATTTCGATGAGCGTCGATATGGTCGGCAGGCTGGAGCGCGGCACTACTCAACCGTCATTTGAGACGATTGCCCGCTTGTGCTCGACCCTGCAAGTGGATGCACAATTCTTGTTTGGTGGAGAAGAAGAAAGCACTACGATGGCCCTGCCAATGGACACCCGCACCCTGATTGACCGCATACGGACGCTTTCTCCCGAAGACGTCAAACGGATCAATACCGCCGTTGACCTGATAGTTCGATAAAACCTCGAACCCTCCCCGCTCCATCGCCCGCTCCCTTCAGGGACTGACTTGCGATGTCACGCCACCCTCGCTAGCTCACCCTTTAATCCACGGGCCATATCAACTGCCCAGAGGATGCATAACGAGGGCAGCAGTGAAGTCCGAAACGCTGTCCGCCGCTACTTCAGACAATTCGAAATCAGCAGGCCGCGCGTGTATTCCGACAATTCGAAATCTAGCTTCTCCACCTGCTTCCGGAGCGTCTGGAGATTGGCACCCTGCCCGTATTGCCCCGTCACCGACGGGTCCTTATGCCCCAGCAACTGCTTGATCAGGTCGTTCGGCACTTCGGCATTGAGCATCGCGTCCTTGAAGCAATGCCGGAAACTATGAAACACGAGTTCACGCCCCGCCTTCACCGCTATGCGCTCCAGATACTTGTTCAGGCGCTTCGAGGCGGCGCTGGTGCGATGGCCAGCAGAACCTAACTGGATCTCATAGAACAGACGGTGTTCCGCCTGCTTTGGCCGACGAGCAACCCATGATGCCAGCCCGAAAGCCATAAGGTCAGGGTGGATGGGAATTTTTCTGACCGAAGACGCCGTTTTGAGATCGAGCTCCTCCTGAATATCAATGTGAGGCACAGAATGATCGAGATGCAGGTCCGCCTTTCGAAGCTGCAGCACCTCGCCCTCCCGCATTCCGGCATAGAGCGCCAGCAGGAACATCCAGTAGATGCCGTCCTGGGCCTTCTTTTGCCCTGGCAGATGGCGCTGGCTGCGAGACTTGAAGCCTGCATACAGCGGTGATGAAAAAATCGAATTCAATTCGTCTGGCGTAAACGGGCGCACAGTTCGCTTCATCGCCGATTTCGGAACCGCCAGTTTCACCGATGAACCCGGTATGCCGTCAATGTAACCTTCGGCGTCCAGCCAGTTGAGCAGCGTTTTGACGTACCCAAAGTATTTCGAGGCCGTTTTGGGATTCAGACGTTCGCCCTGCGCGGAGGCCGTCATATCGTCAAGCGCGTCAATATCGACCCGTACGCGAGGCTTGAGGGCCTGAATGAAGTCACGGAGCTTTCGGACGTGCTCGGTGCTGATGGCTCGCACCGGCAGCTCTGGCCCCCAGAGGCGCAGAACGAGACTGAATGTCCGCTCCTTCTCTTCCTTCGTTTTGGGCTCCCAAGCTGAAGGGCCTGATGAATAGAAATCCACATGCCGCCCAACCGCCTCCGCAAGGGTCAGCCCAGCGGGAGCTGCACTTGATTGCAGCAACTGGGTAGAAGGTTCCAGCGGGGAAGCGCCCCGAAAGAGTTCATCCTGCGGCTGGTAGCCTCCCAACAGCGCGTCCTGCCGAAACAGGACGAACCGAGCATTTTCAATCTGCGCCCGTGCAATGCCCTCACAAAGCGCCCGGAAAGCTTCGCTGCCCGGGTCAGGCATCTGAAATCCACCGGCTTCCACCTGCTGCTTGGCTGGAACTGTCACCTCCGAACCAAAGGAACGCGCCTTGATCTGGTCCTCTCGCGCCGTGATGTACTCGTCAGCGAGCAGCTCCTGATAGCCGATCTCGTAGTCGATCTTGTCGTCGGCTATCGGGGGTGGCGACGCGTAGGCAGCGGTTTGCTTGGCATAGAAAGCGCGCGCGATTTGCTGCGCTTCTGAGACGGTCAGTTCTTTCATGTCACGGAGCTTATCGCACAGCCGCCAAAACGCGAGAGTCGTCTTCAATACACGCCTTGCCGCCACGGAGGGCTCACGCGTTCTGACTGACCAGCGCAGTTCCTTGCGTTCCAGGACGGGCTGAAGGTCCACGGGTATGGGAAGGCGAACCTGATAGCCCGGCCCTCTTGAGACGAGGTGCTGGACGCGCCGCCGGCTCATTGCGCCAGCCCCGCAAACCGGGATTGGAACAGTGAATTGGAACGTTTCGGCCGCCCCTTAGGGGGCCAGAATCGTAACCATATGAAAGGAAACGGATTTTCGAGATGGTGGCGGTGAGGGTGGGATTCGAACCCACGAGACGGTTTCCCGCCTACACGCGTTCCAGGCGTGCGCCTTCGACCACTCGGCCACCTCACCGTCAAGGGCGCGGAACCTAGCCGATCTGGCGGGCCGGTCAAGCGCGCCCGCCATGGCCCTCAGCCGCCCTGCTCGGCCTTGTGCAGCGGGCTGCGGCGCCCTGCCCGTGACGCGGCGCGTGCGGGCGCCTATCTTGTGTGACGCCATGCGTCCGTGAACGCGCGGCCCAGCCTCGTCCGGGAGCATGAAATGCGTCTGCGCAGCGACAGTGAATTCAAGACCGTTCTGGTGCCCGCCGATCAGGCCTTGCCAGGCCGTTTCCAGGCCATTCCCACCGCCCAGACCCATTATACGCTGGGTGGGGCGCTCAAGGCGCCGGTCCCGGCCGGAGCCGAAGAGATCATCCTGGCGATGGGCTGTTTCTGGGGCGTGGAGCGGGTGTTCTGGCGCCTGCCCGGCGTGATCAGCACCGCGGCCGGCTATGCCGGCGGCGTCACGCCGAACCCGACCTATGAGGAGGTGTGCTCGGGCCGCACCGGCCACACCGAGGCCGTGCGCGTGGTCTATGACCCGGCGCAGATATCTCACGAGGCGCTGCTCAAGGTGTTCTGGGAAAACCATGACCCCACCCAGGGCATGCGCCAGGGTCATGATATCGGCACCCAGTACCGGTCGGCCATCTACTGGACCAATGAGGCCCAGCGCACCGCCGCCGAAGCCAGCGCCAAAGCTTATGGCCAGGCGCTTTCCGCCGCCGGGCGCGGCGCGGTCACCACCGAGATCCGCGAGGCCGGGCCGTTCTACTATGCCGAGGACTATCACCAGCAATATCTGGCCAAGAACCCGGACGGGTATTGCGGCATTGGCGGCACCGGCGTGACCTGTCCCATCGGGACCGGGGTCGCGGCGCGCTGAGTGGCATGGCGCGCCTTGTCGTCTTCGATGTGGATTCCACGCTGCTGAAGGTGGAGAGCCTCGATTTCGCCGTGGCGCGCTCGCTGGCGGGCGCGCCCGACGGGGCTGAGCGCGCCGCCCGCCTGTCTGAAATCACAGACCGGGGCATGACCGGGACCCTCGATTTCCGCGCCTCGCTGGACCAGCGCCTGGCGCTGGCCGGGCTCACCCGAACCGCCGTCGAGGACGCCCGCGAGGCGCTGCGCGCGCAAGCGACGCCCGGCATGGCCGGCCTGCTCGCCAGCCTGCGCCGGCGCGGGCCGGTGGCGGCGGTCTCTGGCGGCTTTGGCGATCTGATCATGCCCGCGCTTGCGGATCTGGGATTTTCGCCCGGCGATGTCAGGGCCAACACCTTCACATATGACGGCCCCGGACCCGGCGCTGGCGTGACCGGCTATGACGGCGCCAATCCCCTGTCGCGCTCGGGCGGCAAGGCAGTGGTGGTGCGTGCGCTCAAAAGCCAGACCGGGGCGGGCGGCGCGGTGATGGTCGGGGACGGCATGACCGATTATGAAGCCTTCGCAGACGGCGCAGCCGATGCTTTTATCGGCTTTGGCGGCGTGACGGCGCGCGAAACAGTGCGCGCGCGCGCCCCGGCCTGGGCTGAGGATGTCGACACGCTGGCGCGCCTGCTCGGCGTTTAAGGGAAGGACGGCCATGCTGCTCATCGCCATACCCAAAAGCGCCAGCACGGCCCTGATGGAGACGCTGGCGCGCACCCATGGCCTGCGTTGCGACATGTGGCGCAAATGGCCCGGCGAGCGTTCGCGCGAATTCCCGAACTTCCACATTCAGCACAATTACGGCTGGGAGCTGGACCCGGACACCGCCGCCGATCTCACTGCGTCGCAGACGCTCTACAAACTGCATGTCGTGCCCAGCACCAATAATCAGGCCCTTTTGCACGGCCAGCCCAAGGTGATCCTGCTGCGCCATCCAGACGACATCGTGCGCGCTTACCGGCGCGGTCAGGAAACCGGGGTGTACCGCCAGAAGAACGATGCGTTCGACGGCTGCGTGAGCGACGACGACTGGATTGCGCGCGCGAAGCAATTGGGTCTGCACCGGGATCTGGCGGCGTTCCGCGAGCGCTGGATGGCTCATGCCGGCGACCGCCATATCATTGATTATGACGATCTGGTGCGCGATCCGGCAGCGGTGATCGCAGGGATCGAGCGTTACTGGTCGCTGCCGGCCAGCGGCGTCAACGTGCTGCTCAAGCGCAAATACACCCGGCTGGGCGGCCAGTCGCTGGCGTTTCACAAGTCCACCAAGGCGCTCTGGCGCGAGATCGGTCCGGACACGCCCTGACAGGCGCGCAGGATGAGCCGCCTGCTCAAGCAATCTTGCGCAGCGCCGCGCGCGGGCGCATGGGCGAGGCGATGAGCCAGATCACCGCCGCGCCCCGGCCCCTGTTCGGAGAGAACCTCGCTCACAGCCTGATCGCCGGGCTGGAGACGCGCGGCTGGGCGCATGCGCCCGGCGCGCTTGATCAAGACCTCGTACGCGATCTGCGCGCCGAGGCGCTGATGCTGGATGAGACCGGCGACACCCGCGCCGGCGCGGTCGGACGCGGACGCCACGAGCAGCAGGACCGCACCATCAGGCGCACCCGCATCGCCTGGCTGGACGGCTCCAGCCCCGCCCAGGCGCGCTTTCTGGAGGGCGCTGAATGTCTGCGCCAGGCACTGAACCGCACTCTCTTTCTGGGCCTGTTCGAATTCGAAGCGCATTTTGCTGTGTATCCGTCAGGCGGGTTCTACGCCCGCCATCTTGACGCCTTCACCCTGCCCGCCGCCCGCGCCCGGGGGGGGGCCCGGGTGGGGAAAACCCCCCAGCGCGCGCGGGTGGGGTGTATGGGTGGCGTAATGAAAGCCAACTGGGCCCCCCCCCAAGGCGGGCGCCAGGGGGGGGG
>JAFIEB010000062.1 GCA_020832735.1 Oceanicaulis sp. | reverse complement strand
GCGGGCCTATATAGGCCGCCGCGATTGGGTCGGCCTGGTCTAACACGCTCGACCAGCAAAAACTCCCGCGCAGTGCGCTCTGCGCGTGCTCATCGCCCGCGCCCATGGCGTCGAGAACCTTCGAGCGCCGCACCTTGCCCGACGAACAGGCCGCGCCTGCGCTCACGGCAAACCCGGCCAGATCCATCGCGATCACCTGGATCTCGCTCGCCCAGCCCGGCGCCGACAGGCATGTCGTGCCCGGCAAGCGCGGCGCGTCTGCGCCCCATATCATGATGCCGGCGCGCGCCTCGGCCAGGCGCGCTTCCAGCCGGTCGCGGATCGCGGCGATGCGCGCCGCTTCGCCGGTATCAGAGAGCGCCGCTTCCAGCGCGGCGGCGAACCCGGCAATGCCGGGCAAATTCTCGGTGCCTGCGCGCCGGTAGCTTTCCTGACCGCCGCCGCGAATCTGGGCAGCCACCCCGGCATCGCACGCGGCAATCAAAGCGCCCACGCCCATGGGCCCGCCGCACTTGTGCGCCGACAGGGCGGCGAAATGGGCGAGCGAGCCCGCAAAATCAAACGCCGCCTTGCCCGCGATCTGCACCGCATCGACATGGAACAGATGCCCCGCCTCGCGCACCAGCCGCCCGGCCTCGGCCACGGGCTGGATCACGCCGGTCTCGTTATTGGCCGCCATCAGCGCCACCAGCAGGCGCTCTTCGCTGACTTCAGCCAGCCGCGCTTCCAGCCAGGCCAGATCCACCACGCCGTCGCTCAGCACCGGCCAGACTTCCACCGGCAGGCCGCTGGCCGCCGCGGGCGCCGTCACAGCGTCATGCTCAAACACCGCGTGAATGATGCGCTGGGCGCCGGCGGCTTTGGCCGCCGCGATCGCCAGATTATTCGCCTCGGTGCCGCCCGACGTGAAGATCACATCCTCGGCCCGCGCCGTCATCAGCTGCGCGATTGAACGCCGCGCCGTTTCCAGCCGCGCACGCGCCGCCCGGCCCGGCCCGTGGACCGAGGAGGGATTGCCGCACGCGCCCAGCGCCTCGCCCATGGCGTCGAGCGCCTCGGGGCGAAGGGGCGCGCTGGCGTTATGATCGAGATAGATCGTCACTCGGCCGCCTCGAGCAGGAGCGGATTGAGCGCCGCCCGGCCCGCGACGCGCTGGCGGATCACATCGTCCAGGCTCACCCCGGCGAGGAAGAGATGGATGTGCCGGCCCAGCTCGTCCCACAAATCATGGGTGATGCAGCGCGCGCCCGCCGTCATGCAGCCGCGCACGGCGTGGCGGCAGCGCGTCACGTCCACCGGCTCTTCCACCGCCAGCATGATGTCCGCCACCCGCGTCTCGGCCGGCGTGCGCGCCAGACGGTAGCCGCCGCCCGGCCCGCGCACGGATTTCACCAGCCCGGCGCGGCGCAGCTTTGCGAACAGCTGTTCCAGATAGGACAGGGAAATTTCCTGGCGCGAGGCTATATCACTCAGGGTGACGGGGCCTTCTGCGCCCATACGGGCCAGATCAGCCATGGCCATCACGGCGTAGCGGCCCTTGGTGCTCAGCTTCATGGTCACATCCTTCGCTGGGGCGATCACAGCACGCCCGGCTCGCACTTTGCGCCCGGCCTGTGTTATGAGGCCGCTCCGATATCGAACCCGATGGCGCATCAGGGGATGTAAGTCTCCTAGCGCTGGAGTCAAGAATTGACGGCCGCCTTCGCCATAAAGCCTGTTTTGCGCCCGCGCGCACGACTGACTGGCCAGGTTGGTTATCTGCAACAGGACGCGTGACCCGCCCATGCCCGACGTGATCATTCCCGGCCCCGCCGGCCGTCTTGAAGGCAAGTACAGCCCCGCCAAGGAGGCCGGCGCGCCGCTGGCGCTCGTGCTCCACGCGCACCCGCGCGGCGGCGGACACATGGAGACCCCGGTCTCCCTCATGCTGTACGACCAGTTCAAGGCGCGCGGCTTTTCCGTGCTGCGCTTCAATTTCCGCGGCATAGGCCGCAGCCAGGGCAGCTATGACCAGGGGCTGGGCGAGCTTTCCGACGCCGCCACGGCGCTGGACTGGGCCCAGGCGCATAATCCCGGCGCCAGCTATTGCTGGGTGGCGGGCCACTCCTTCGGCGCCTGGATCGCGATGCAGCTTTTGATGCGCCGGCCGGAGATCGCCGGCTTCATCTCGGTGTCGCCGCCCACCAACATGTATGATTTCACCTTCCTGGCGCCCTGCCCGGCCTCGGGCCTGATCGCCCACGGCGAAAACGACGCCATCGTGCCGCCCGACGACATGGTGCGCGCCATGGCCAAGGTGCGCAGCCAGAAGGGCATCACCATCTCCACCGAGATCATCCCCGGCGCCGGCCACCTCTTCCGCGACCATCTCGAGCCGCTGCAAGCCACCATCACCACCTATCTCGACAAACGCCTGCCCGAAGTGGCGCGCGAGAAGGCCGAGCCGGGGCCGGTGGGGAAGAGGTAAGGGGTGGGTAGGCGTGAGGCCGTTGGTTTCTGAGCAGGTGGTTTTCCAAGAATAGGTGTGTGTCCCCGGCTTTCCCAACGCCAGTCAAATCATGTCGTTAAACAAAGACGAGCAGAGGGTTGAGCGAAAAATGACTTCGAGACGGCCAGTAGATACACCCGAAGACGCCCTCAACGAAACGTTCGTGATTGAAGCGCTCAAGCGCGGCATAATCGAAGTGAAGGGCAGTCGGGTCACTTACAATCTCGGGGTCAAGAAGTCATACGACTGGAGCGACCCGGAGGAATGGGCGAGAGCCCGAACAGTTGCCTTCCTGATCATTGAGCGCGACTATCCTGCGAACCGGATCAGAACCGAGGTCCAAGTGCCACGGCGGACTCCGAGCGACTCGGCTGACATCGTTGTATATCGAGACGACCGCAGGCGACAGCCGTACCTGGTGGTGGAAAACAAGGCTGCTGGTCAAACAGCGTCGGATCGACGGCAAGCTATTGAACAAGCTTTTGGCAACGCGAATTCTCTTCGAGCCGAGTACGCGCTATACGATGAGTACACCGAAAGCCATTTCTACGATGTCGCCAACTATCCGTCCATGGAGCGGATGGACAACCATCGCGGTGATGCTGAGGCAGTCCCGCCGCAGTATGGCGAAGTTCCTGAGTTCCCCCATATCGCGGGTCAGTCCGGCGACATCGCCCCAGCACGACCGAGCCTCATCGAAGCCCGAATTCGACGTGCGCACTCGATCATCTGGTCTGGAGGAAAACGGGATCCGCTGACTGCCTTCGACGAGTGGAGCAAACTCCTATTCGCGAAGGTCATTGACGAGCGCACTACTCCGACCGATCAGCCGAGGCGATTTCAGGTCGGCTCGAACGAAACCACGGCTTCCGTTGCGAATCGCACCCACCAATTGTTTTCAGATGCATGCAACGAAGACCCATCAATTTTCCCGGATGGTATTCGCATCAATCTTCCTGATCGAAAGATATTCGAGATTGTTTCTGCTCTACAGGGAATCAGTTTCACCGGAACGGATGTCGACCATATTGGCGTGGCTTTCGAGAGCTTCTTTGGCTCGGTGTTCAGAGGCGAGCTCGGCCAGTACTTCACAATGCGCCAGCTGGCCCGCTTCACGGTGGCCATGCTGGGAATCAATCACAACCATTTTGTGTTGGACCCGACGGCTGGGAGCGGCGGGTTCCTTCTCGAGGTTTTACTTCAGGTCTGGCACAATGTTGATCGCGACTTCCATGGTCAGCGCCCTGAACACATTCACCGCATCAAGACGGATTTTGCGCTGAGCAAGGTCTACGGCATCGAAATCCACGATGTCCTCGCACGCATCTGCAAGATCAACCTGCTGCTTCATCACGATGGCCATACCAACATCGAGGGTGATAGGTCTTGTTTGGACATCAATTTCACCAACTCTCGGCTTGCGGAACCACGCGGTCGCTTCCACCGGATCGTTGGAAATCCGCCGTTCGGTGACGAAGTGCCTGAAGGTGATGAAGATCACCTGGGATCGAACACTCTCAGCAGTTTCTCCGTCGCGGAGAACCGTGACGCGGTTGCGTCAGAGCACGTTATCCTCGAGAAATCGATTCGATTTCTTGAAGGTGGCGGACGCCTCGGATTGGTTCTGCCAGACGGCCTGTTTAACAACCAGGGTGAGATTTCGAACTGCCCTCGTGTTCGACGGTACTTGGCCGAAACAGGCTTCGTTGAAGCAATTGTATCGTTACCTGATCACGCGTTCCGGAAGTCGGGAGCCCAGAACAAAACGTCGATCCTCTTCTTCAGGAAGTTCACCGATTCTGAGGCGCGAAGATTCACACGTGCATTGGATACCGCTCGTCGGACGGTCGATGACGAGTCCGAAGCAATTGCCGCAGCTTGGCGAACCATGAACCACCGGACATTCTTCGCTGAGGCAAACTACATCGGCTACACCTCAACCGGTGCCGTCACCACTCAGAATGAACTTTATCGAGGCGAAGCTGGCGGTAGGTTGGCAGAAGATCAAACGAGCACGATCCTCGGAGAATACCGGGCCTTCCTTGAGGATCCTGAAAACTACGCTGGCCGCAGCTCGCCCGACTGCATGGCCGCTGAATTCCATGAAATCTGGAGCGCACATTCAAGTCACAGACTCGATCCCAAGTATTTCCTGTTCAAGCGCGAGGAGCAGAGTATCACCCCTGCCGGGTGGGTTCGTGCGCCTATCCGGGAAATCATGCGTCGTCGCGAGGATCAGGTCGATCCCTCGGTGTCGCCAGATACCGAGGTGACAGTCATGACACTTGGTCAGAATGGTGAAATTCGGCCGAGGGAAGCGGGCAAGGGGCGCAACCCGCCCGAATGGCTTGGCATGTACTTTGAGGATAGCAGCTCGCAATGGTTCGCCGCCCGTGCGAGCGACGTCGTCTTCTCCTCAATCGACTTGTGGAAGGGCTGCATTGCCGTGGTCCCACCAACGTTCGACGGAGCGCTCGTTACAAAGGAGTTCCCCATCTACGAGGTAGTAGACGAGAGACTTGACCCTGAGTTCCTCTCCGGTTTGCTTCGCAGCCGATATTATCAGCGAGCGTTCCGAGCAATTACGACCGGGCATAGCAACCGACGTCGCACGCAACGAGAGGACTTTGAGGATCTAGAGGTTTGCTTTCCCGCAGATCGCGCCGAACAGACACGATTAATGGCGGGGATCCAAGCGGCACGAGCGAGCCTCCGGGACTCAACACAGGAGTTGCACCGGCAGTTTCTTGAGTTCAGCGACATGATTGATGGGCGCGGAATGGAAGAATTGCCGAGCGTTGACGACGGAGTGTCCGAGGAAGAAGACGCGTAGCATGCTCTTATGTTTTGCCTATTTCGCCGGTTCACAAACAGTCTGAATAGCTTGAGGCTCTGCTTCGGGCGATTCTGTGACCCATGCGGGCCTTCCTAAATCGCCTTCTCGGCCTTGCACGCGCTCGCGGCTTCGGCGCTGCAGGGGGGCGTTGGGAGGGGCGCGGTGAGCCGGGAGGTATGCGCGGAACAACCCGTGGGTCGCGGCGCCGGTGGACAGCCTGCAAATCGCCCCCTACCCCCCCACAAGCCGCCCCCCGCTCATCGCCGCCTTCACCCCCGTCGTGCCCGGCCAGCTGATCGGCAGGCCCCGCGCGGTGCGGGCGGCGAGCACCGCGAAGGCTTCGGCTTCGATGAGGTCGCCGCGCCAGCCGACGGCTTCTGCCGGGACGGCGGGCACGCCGCAGGCGGCGGAGATGCGGGTGATGAGGTCGGCGTTCTTGCGCCCGCCGCCGCACACGATGAGGCGCCTCGGGCGTTCGGGCAGGCGGGCGAGGCCCAGGCCCACCGAGGCGGCGGTGAATTGGGCCAGCGTCGCTGCGCCATCCTCCACAGTCAGATTGCGCGCCGCATCGATGGAGAAATCCCAGCGGTCCAACGATTTGGGGCCGTCGAGGGCAAAATGAGGGTGGGCGAGGAGCTCGGCGAGGCCCGCCTCCAGCACCTTGCCCCTGGCCGCCAGCGCGCCGCCGGCATCCATGGGGGCGCCGGTGCGCTCCTCCACCCAGGCGTCAATGAGGCCATTGCCCGGCCCGGTGTCGAAGGCGGTGAGCGATCCGTCCGATCCGATGAGGGTGATGTTCGCCACCCCGCCGATATTGAGCACGCCCAGCGGGCGTTCCAGCCCGGCCCAGTCGGCCAGCAGGCGGTGATAGACGGGCGCCAGCGGCGCGCCCTGCCCGCCCGCCGCCATGTCGGCGGTGCGAAAATCAAACGCCACCGGGGCGCCCAGACGCGCGGCCAGGCCCGCCCCGTCGCCGAGCTGCAGCGTGCGGCCAGGGCGTCCGCTGGCGGGCGGCTCATGCACGACGGTCTGGCCGTGAAATCCGATGAGGTCGAGCGCCTGCGGCGCGATCCCGGCCGCCGCGCACACCGCCTCCACCGCGCGCGCATGGGCGGCGGTGAGCACAGCTTCAGCCTCTGCGAACACATCCGGCTCCGGCCCCTCAAACCGCCAGGCCAGCGCCGCCGCCACGGCCCGCTTCAGCACGGCGCGCTCATCTGGCGCGAACGGCGTCTCCAGGCCCGGGCCGAAGCGCGCGATGGTCTCGCCATCGGTTTCAAGGATCGCCGCGTCCACCCCGTCCAGCGAGGTGCCGCTCATCAGGCCGATCCATTTCATCGAATATTCCTATTGGTTCGCCTCAAGCGCCGGCGCGCCCCTCCGGGCGCTTGGCTATCGCGACACGAGGCGCGGCGGCCGGTCGGCCTTGCCGCTTTTGCTGGCGCAAAAGCGGAGATCATCACCAGCTTGCAACCTCGATCCCTCATGCGATGGCCGTGCGCCTTCCATACCTGCCTGCAATCCTGCTATTAGCGCGCGGTTCGCCTCAACAGGAAAGCCCCGACCCATGGCCGCAAGCACCCACACCTCCGATCTTGTCAGGACGCTGGTGGAGCGCGGCTATCTCTATCAGGCAACCGATATGGAGGGACTGGACAAGGCCGCGAGCGCAGGCGCGATCAGCGGCTATATCGGCTTTGACCTGACCGCCACCTCGCTCCATGTCGGCTCGCTGGTGCAGATCATGATGCTGCGCCGGTTGCAGCAGGCAGGCCACACGCCAATCATCCTTATGGGCGGCGCGACGACGAAGGTCGGGGATCCGACGGGCCGCGATTCCAGCCGCCCCATGCTTACGCCGGAGATCATCGCGAAGAACCTGGAGGGCATATTGAAGCCCTTTCACGCCTTGCTGGACATGGATCGCGCCATCCTCGTCAATAATGATGACTGGCTGGGTGGCTATGGCTATCTCGACTTCCTGCGCGACTACGGCACGCATTTCACGATCAACCGCATGCTCAGCTTTGACAGCGTGAAGCTGCGGCTGGACCGCGAGCAGCCCATGACCTTCCTGGAGTTCAACTACATGCTGCTCCAGGCGGTCGATTTTCTGGAGTTGAACCGCCGCCACGGGACCATGCTGCAGATGGGCGGAGCCGATCAGTGGGGCAATATCATCAACGGGGTGGAGCTGTGCCGCCGCGTGGACGGCAAGGAAGTCTATGGCTTCACCACGCCGCTGATCACCAGCGCATCGGGCGCCAAGATGGGCAAGACCGCTGATGGCGCCGTCTGGCTCAATGCCGACATGAAGAGCGCTTACGAGTACTGGCAGTTCTGGCGCAATACCGAAGACGCTGATGTCGGCCGCTTCCTGAAGCTCTTCACCGATTTGCCGCTGGACGAGATCGCCCGTCTGGAAGCGCTGCAGGGCGCGGAAATCAACACCGCCAAGGTCGCCCTCGCCAACGCGGCCACCGCCATGTTGCATGGTGATAAGGCGGCACAGGACGCTGAAGCGACCGCGCGCGAGACCTTCGCAGGCGGGGGCGCCGGCGCGGGCCTTCCCACCATCACCGCTGATCTGACCGGCGGCATCGCCCTTCTGGACGCTCTGGTGGAGGCGGAGCTTTGCGGCTCCAAGGGCGAGGCCAAGCGCAAGCTGGGCGAAGGCGCCGTGAAGGTGAATGACGGGAGTGAAAGCGATGCGGCCCGGATGCTTGCCATGGCCGATCTCAAGGATGGGGCGGTGAAGCTGTCTGTCGGTAAGAAGCGTCACGCACTGGTAAAGCCGGGCTGAGGGGCAGCCCGGCTTTACGAAGGTCTCCCGCCATTAAAAGGCGTGCTCAGGCCGTCAGACCCTGGGCGCTCGCCCACGCACCAGACCGATCACAAGAGAGACCAGGAACAGTACGATAAACAGGAAGAACAGAATCTGCGCGATACTGGCGGCTCCAGCAGCGATACCGCCAAAGCCGAAAATGGCTGCGATAATCGCTACAATAAAGAAAGCCAAGGCTAAGCGGAGCATGGAGCTCTCCTTTCCTATTGTTTCAGATATGGGGAGAACGCACTGGCCCCTGTAGAGTTCCCCGCCCGCCCCATTTTTAACTGCCAGCTATGAGACACACGCCCATGGAGAAGCTTTTCATAAGCGCAGAGAGCCTGGTTCACGATGGCTACGCGCTCGCCCTGCGAGTGTTGGAAAGCGGCTGGCGGCCGGACCATCTCGTGGGCGTGTGGCGCGGGGGTAGCCCGGTGGCCATCGCCGC
>JAFIEB010000059.1 GCA_020832735.1 Oceanicaulis sp. | reverse complement strand
TCGCCTCGAACTCAAATGCAAACCGGTCCGGGTCAGTCCCCTCTGGCAGCGCCCCGGCGTCCGCCGCCTGACGGGCGAGACGCGCCACGAAGGGGCGGAAACGCGCGCGGATCCCGATCGCATGCTCCCCCGCCGCGCCCGCCAGCCCCGGCGCGCTGACCGCGCACTGGATCATGGGACACGGCCGGCCCAGGCCCGGCGTGGACAGCCAGTGCAGCCAGCGCGCCGCGAGCGTCTCCAGCCGTTCGCGCGGATCGCGCCGGGCCAGCGCCGGCGCGGTCACCTCGGCCTGGAACCGCGCGGCGGCGGCGTCAATGACAGCGCGGTGGAGCGCTTCCTGACCGCCGAAATGAGCGAACAATCCGCTTTTGGACAAGCCGGTGCGCGCCGCCAGCTGTCCGATGGTCAGGGCTTCAAACCCCCCGTTCGCCAGCGCGTCCAGGGCGGCGTCGAGGATCCGGGTGCGGGTTTGGGCCGATGTCATGGCGCCATTATCGAACGTTCGTTCGGCAAGTCAAGCGCCCTGACTCAGGCGTGTCCCGACGAGCCGGTCAGGTATTCGGGCGTCACCCCGAGCGTGCTCAGCGCATGGGCCCATTTGAGATCATCGCCGGTCTCGAACACGAGCTGCTCGTCCGCATCGCAGACCAGCCAGGCGTTGGCGGCGATCTCGTCCTCCAGCTGGCCCGCATCCCAGCCGGCATAGCCCAGCAGCATCAGCGCCCGCCGTGGCGGCGCCCCGGACGCCAGCGCATCGAGGATTTCGCGCGTCGCGGTCAGGCCCAGCCCCTCGCCCACTGGCAAGGTGGCCGGCCCGCAAGTCACATCAAGCGTGTGCAGCACGAAGCCGCGGTCCCGGTCCACCGGCCCGCCGTCATGGACCGGGTGATCGGGAGCGTCCTGCGCATTGGCAACATCGAGCTGAGACAACAGATCGCGCAGGTCCAGCCCGGTCATGGGCCGGTTGATGATCAGCCCCATGGCGCTTTCCTCGCCATGGGCGCACATGAACACCACGGCGCGGTCAAAGCGCGGATCGCCGATCAGCGGGCTGGCGATCAGCAGGCGGCCGCCGAGATAACCGGCGGCGGTATGGGGCGGCGGTCGGCTCATGGCCCAAGTGTCTCGCGCCAGGCGGGGGTCTGTCCAGTCGCGTGCGCCGGGGGCGCGTTCAACCGGTCCGAGCTTGAAGCCTGTCGCGATCGTTCAAGACCGTGCGGCGATGGCGCGATATCGTTGGGCAAATCACCAGCCGGAGAGCCGCCATGATCTTCAGATACACGATACTGTACGTCGAAAACGTCGCCGCCTCGCTCGATTTCTACGAACGCGCGTTCGGTTTTGAACGCCAATTCCTCCATGAGTCGGGCGATTATGGCGAGCTCGCCACAGGGCAAACGAAGCTGGCCTTCTCCTCGCGCACGCTGATGCGGTCATTGGGCAAGGACCCTGGCAAGGCGGCCATCAAGGTCCCGGTTTTCGAGATTGCGTTCGAGACCGGCGACGTGCCCGCCGCGCTCGCGCGCGCCGTCGCGGCCGGGGCCAAGCTGGTGCAGGATGCGCGCGAAGAGGCCTGGGGGCAGACGACATCCTATGTCGGCGACCCGGACGGCTATCTGGTGGAAATCTGCTCGCCGGTCCAGTTGCCCAGCGCGGGCTGACACAAGAGGTCCAGCACACGCCGATTGCGCCGGACCTGCGCCGGGGCGGCGCCGAACCAGCGCGCGAATTCGCGGGTCATGTGGGCCTGATCGCTGAAGCCGCTGTCGCAGGCGATGTCGGCCAGAGGCAGAGACGCCTTCAACTGTCCCGCCGCGCGGCGCACGCGCGCCAGCAAGCGCCAATAGCCCGGCGGCGGCAGATCAAACCGATTCAACAACCTTTCAACGCTGCGCACCGAAACACCCAGATCGCGCGAGACCGAGCCGGGCGCGGCGCCCGGCGCCGTGAGGGCGCGCAGGGTCTGATCCACGTCGTCCGACACCGTCAGATCATTGTGCAGGATATCATCCGCCGCTTCCGGATCCGCTGCGATGGCGTCGAAGACCGCAGCAGAGACTTTCGCGCCCGGGCGCAGGCGGTAGCCGGTCAGCGCCGCGCCGGCCGGTATGGCCGCCTGCCTTGGACGAAAGTCCAGAGGGGTCAGCTGAATGCGGGCGGGTTGGCCGGGCCGGCGCAAGATGATCACATCCCGGCAGCCGTCAGGAAACACCGGCGCGTCAAAGGCGCGCGCCACCTCATAGGTCCATTTTTGAAACCGGACATGATCGGTCATGGCCGGAACGATAACCGCGCACGGCGGGCGATGACAGCCCGCTTTGGGACCAGCTTCACCTTGCATGGCCCCCGGCCCCGGCCTATCTGGCGGGATAGGCGGCGCGCCTTTGCGCCGGACGCAACCCCCCTCGGAGGCCCCCATGACCATCAAGACCGGCGACGCCCTGCCCGACACCACTTTCATGACCATGACCTCCGACGGCCCGGCGCCGGTCAGCACGGCGGACGCCTTCAAGGGCAAGCGCGTGGCTCTGTTCGCGGTGCCCGGCGCCTTCACCCCGACCTGTTCGGCCAAGCACCTGCCGGGCTTCATCGCCAAGGCGGGCGAGCTGAAAGCCAAGGGCATCGACCGGATCGCGTGCACCTCGGTCAACGACGTGTTCGTGATGGCCGCCTGGGCCAAGGATCAGGGTGCGGGCGAGGATGTGATGATGCTCGCCGACGGCAACGGCCAGTTCGCCTCCGCGATCGGGCTGGAGATGGACGGGTCTAAATTCGGCATGGGACCGCGCTCTCAGCGCTACGCCATGATCGTCAATGACGGCGTGGTGGAGCATCTCTTCGTGGAGTCCGGCGGCAGTTTTGAAGTGTCCAGCGCCGACCACGTGCTGAGCCAGCTCTGATAACCGGCGTCCGGGCCGCCCTCAGCGCGCAGGCGGCCCGGCGCGCGTCTATTCCGAGAGCGTGACGCGGCTGACCGCATGGGCGCGCGCGGCTGCCTCTTCGAAATACAGCTCGTCCCAGCCCTTTTCCGAATAGAGCCGGGTCTGGTCGCCATAGTGCGGCGAGGTCGGGTCGGTGGACTGGGAATAGCTCAGGAGGCCGCGCGAGCGCGGACCTTCATCGGTGAACTCCACCGCCATGATCCAGCTTGACCCGTGAAGGATGCGCTGCGAGCCCACCTGCGGGCGCGGCGCCTCGGGAATGATCATGTTGAACACGCCCATGCCGCGCGTAGCGCCATGGATCTCGATGCGTTCATCCCCGCGCATCTCCGCCTGCACATCGCCAAGGCGCGCATCGGGGGCGATCTCCAGATCCGCAAGCTGACCGGCCGCCGTGCGCAAGGCCGCCAGCACCGCCGGGTCGGAAACGTCCAGCGTGTGCGGCGTGCGCACAGGGTCTGCCGGGTCGAAGGGCTGGCGCCACTGCAGCCCGCCGGCCTCGATGAACTGGTTGAACAAAAGCACGCCCCGGCTGTCACGATCCACGCGCAGATCCCAGCCTTCCAGCGCAGCGCATACCGCTTCCAGCTCCGCCCCGCCCTCGGCGCGGCAAAGCCTGGCCAGATCATCGCGCACCAGCTCGCCGCCGTGATGGCGGTTGGAGAACATGGCCTGCGTGAGGGTGTCCAGATCAAAGCCCGGCTCGCCCAGTCCGTCGGTTCCGGCCAGGCGCTGCTCCACCATGTCGATGGCCAGGCGCGTACGCAGGCTGCGCGCGCCGGTCTCGTCGCCGTAGATCGGGCTGAAGCCGGTCATCGGCGCATCGGGCTGGCTCAGCCAGTGGCTGTCATTGCTCTGGGCGACCCAGTCCTCGCGGAAAATCTGCGGCGCGCTGGAGGGCCCGAACACGCCGGGCCTTGTGGAATCCTCATCACTGCCCCAGCGGCACTCGGGACGTGAGGCGTCCAGCACCGGGATGCGCATGGACGCCCAGGCGCCGCGCGCCATGGGCGTTGCAGCGCAGGCCTCGATCAGCTCGGGCGTCACATGCGGGACCATGCCCATATCGCCGTGGAAGGCGAGGCCGGCTGAGTCCGCCGCTATGGTGTTGAACGCGGTGGCCTGATAGCGCCCCAGCGCCGCGTGCAGTTCGCGCACGTCGCGCGCCGCCCAGATGGCGAAATACTGGTCGATGACGCGCAGCCCCTCGCTGGGCGCCGCAAAGGCATAGGCGCGCTCGCGAGTCCACGGCAACTGGCCGCTGGCCGCCATGGGACCGAACTCGGTGGAATAAAGCGTGCGGGTGACCTCAGTGCGCTCGCCGTCCTCGCCCAGCACGTCCAGCGTCACGTCCTCGCGCGTCATATCGCGATACTCGCCGTCGACCAGGTAGCGCGTGGCGTCTTCAGGATCGAGCGTCAGCTCGAAATAGCCTGACCGGCGCGCGGTGGAGACGGTATGGCTCCAGGCGATATGATCGGTATGGCCGATGCCGGGAAACGGCGTGGTGATCAGCCCTGCGCCCACCACGTTCAATTCGCCGGGGATGATCAAATGGGAGCGGTAGAAGCGCAACGTGCCGTTCCAGGGATAGTGCGGATTGCCCAGCACCGCGCCGCGCCCGGACCGCGTCGCCTCGCGCCCCAGCCCATAGGCGTTGCTGCCCATGGTCACATCGGACGGATCAGGATCCAGGCGCGCCTCGGTCACCGGATCGGGCGCCCCGGGCGGGGCGGCGTTGGCGATGGAGGCGATTGGGTTGCCGAACGGCGCGACCAGCGCGTTCATCCACACTTCGTTGGCGGTGATCGGACGCACCCAGTCTGCGCCCTGGCAGCGCGGATCGGTGATCGCCTCTGCGCCGGTCTCGCGCAGGAAGCGGTTCACGCCTGCGGCGAACCCGTCCACGAAGGCGCGCGCCTCGGCGCTTGGCGTGTCGATATCGCCGGCAGGACCTTGCAGATAGGCCTCCACCACCGCTTCACCGCCGGCGGCGCGGTGGAACAGGTCCGATGCGATATTGGCGCTCTGCGCGCCGGCGCCCAGAAAGGCCGCGCGCTCGCCGCGCACGGTGATGATCCGGTCGGCGAGCTCGCAGATATTGTCCTGCGCCGCCGCATAGCCCAGCCCGTAGCCGAGCCCGCCATGATCAGCCGCAATGACATGAGGCACCCCATAGGCGCTGCGCAGCACTTCAGCCTCGAATTGCGGCCCGGGCGCGTCCCCGCATCCCGCCAGCACCATCAGCGCGGCGCCTGCCGCCAACAGCTTCAAACGCATATGAGTCTCTCCCCGGATCAGTTTGCCGGGAGCATACACGCCCGGCGCCGCCCCGCCAGCAGGCTCGCCGATAAAAAAACGGCGCCCCGGAAATGCTCCGGGGCGCCGCCTTTTTCAGCAAGCTGACGTCAGGCTCAAGCGAGATCGAAACGGTCGGCGTTCATGATCTTGGTCCAGGCCGATACGAAGTCCTTCACGAACTTCTCGTGAGCGTCGTCCTGGGCGTAAACTTCCGAATAGGCGCGCAGGATTGAGTTCGAGCCAAACACCAGATCCACGCGGGTGGCGGTAAAGCGGGTCTTGCCGGACTTGCGCTCCACAATGTCGTAGAGATTGGCGCCCTTGGGAACCCAGCTATAGGACATGTCGGTCAGGTTCACGAAGAAGTCGGTCGTCAGAGCGCCTTCCCTGTCTGTGAACACGCCGTGCTTCGCGCCGCCGTGATTGGCGCCAATGACGCGCATGCCGCCGAGAAGGCAGGTCATTTCCGGCGCTGTCAGGCCCATGAGTTGGGCCCGGTCGAGCAGCATTTCCTCGGGCTGGACCGCATAGTCCTTCTTCAGCCAGTTGCGGAAGCCGTCAGCGAGCGGCTCAAGCACCTTGAAGGAGTCCGCATCGGTCTGCTCGGCAGTGGCGTCGCCGCGGCCGGGGCTGAACGGAACATCGATTGTGACGCCTGCGGCTTTCGCGGCCTGCTCCACACCGACATTGCCGGCCAGCACGATCACGTCAGCCAGGCTCGCGCCGGCATCCCTGGCGATCGGCTCCAGCACGGACAGCACCTTGGCCAGACGGGCTGGCTCATTGCCTTCCCAGTCTTTTTGCGGGGCGAGGCGGATGCGCGCCCCATTGGCGCCGCCGCGCATGTCAGAGCCACGGAAGGTCCGCGCGCTGTCGCAGGCGGTGGCGACCATTTGGGACACGGACAGTCCGCTGGCGGCGATCTTGGCCTTGACGGCTTTCACATCGTACTTCGTTGAACCGGCCGGGACAGGATCCTGCCAGATCAGGTCTTCGGTGGGCGCTTCCGGGCCGATATAGCGCGTGCGCGGACCCATATCGCGGTGGGTGAGCTTGAACCAGGCCCGGGCGAAGCAATCGTCGAAATAGGCCGGGTCGGCCATAAACTTCTCGCAGATGGCCCGATAGGTGGGGTCCATCTTCATCGCCATGTCGGCGTCGGTCATGATCGGCATGCGGCGCACCGACGGATCGGTGGCGTCGACCGGCATGTCCTCTTCCTTGATGTTGACGGGCTGCCACTGCGAGGCCCCGGCCGGGCTCTTCTTCACTTCCCACTCATAGCCGAACAAGAGCTTGAAATAGCCCATGTCCCACTTGGTCGGCTCGGTCGTCCAGGCGCCTTCAAGCCCGGAGGTGATGGCGTTGGCGGCCTTGCCTTTCAGATTGGGGTTCATCCAGCCAAAGCCCTGGGTCTCCAGGTCCGCGCCTTCCGGCTCCGCGCCCAGCGCGGCGGCGTCGCCATTACCGTGCGCCTTGCCGACCGTGTGGCCGCCACAGGTCAGCGCTGCGGTTTCCTCGTCATCCATCGCCATGCGCGCGAAAGTCTCGCGGACCTGGGCGGCGGTTTTCAGCGGATCGGGCTTGCCGTTCACGCCTTCCGGGTTGACGTAGATGAGGCCCATCTGGACCGCGGCCAGCGGGTTTTCCATGGTCGAGGGGTCATCGACATTTTCATACCGGCTCTCGCTCGGCGGGGTCCATTCACGCTCCGCGCCCCAATAGGTGTCCTTCTCGGGATGCCAGATATCCTCGCGCCCGAAGGAAAAGCCATAGGTTTTCAGGCCCATGGACTCGTACGCGACATTGCCGGCCAGAATGATCAGATCGGCCCAGCTCAGCTTGTTGCCGTACTTCTTCTTCACCGGCCAGAGCAGGCGGCGCGCCTTGTCCAGATTGCCGTTGTCCGGCCAGGAGTTCAGCGGGGCGAACCGGATATTGCCCGCGCCGCCGCCGCCACGGCCATCGGCAAGGCGGTAGGTGCCCGCCGCGTGCCAGGCCAGGCGGATCATCAGGCCGCCATAATGGCCCCAGTCAGCCGGCCACCATTCCTGGCTGTCGGTCATGACCTTGTGCAGGTCTTCCTTCACCGCGTCGAAATCGAGCGACCTGACTTCCTTGCGGTAATCGAAATCCTTCCCCAGCGGATTGGTCTTTGCGTCATGCTGATGGAGGATGTCCAGATTCAGCGTTTTCGGCCACCAGTCCGTGACCGAGGAGCCTGCCGAAGTCAGACCGCCATGCATGACGGGGCATTTGCCTGCGCTATTGCCGTCCATTGTCCACTCCTGAGTAATTGTTTGCGTTACAAGCGGCCGCGCCGGCGAGGGGCGCCGGGCAGCCATCAAGCGGACCCTATCATAAAGCGGTTCTTGGCGTTTAGTCGGATATATTGATGGAGGTTATAGGCAGCGCTTATGTTGCAGCGCACCCTTGAGGGGCTCCGATTTACGTGGCGAAGGGCGCATATTCTCCTTGCATCAAATATGGTTACTCCTAAGCTGATGCGTATCAACGCGATGGAGGCGGGCATGGTAATCGTCGAAAAAGTGCGCCGTGACGCACCCTGGTCCTGGCTCAAGGACGGGTTGGCCGATCTCGCCGCGGAGCCTGGCATTTCGCTGGGTTACGGTGCGGTGTTCACCCTGGCCGGCGTTGTGATCACGCTGGGCCTCATCGCCGCCGGCATGGGCGGACTGGCGCCGGTCTTCCTGGCCGGCTTCGCGCTGGTCGCCCCGGCATTCGCCATCGGCGTCTACCGCATCAGCCAGGTCCGTGATGAAGGCGGCAAGCCGCGCCTGTTCGATTTCTGGTCCATGCCGGTGGGCCGGGTGACGCAGCTGGCGCTCCTGAGCGTGTTGTTGCTGGTCTTCTTCCTGGCCTGGGCGCGGCTGGCGCAGTTTCTGTTCGCCATGTTCGCCTATGGCAGCGATCTGACGCTGGCCAGCGTCCTGCCCTTCCTGTTCACGCCCCAGGGTCTGGGCCTCATCGTGGTCGGCTCGCTGATCGGCGGCGTGCTGGCGCTGGCCGCCTTCACCGTGTCGGCGATCTCCTTTCCCATGCTGGTCGATCAGGACGTGGACGCCTTCACCGCCATCGCCGCCAGCATCAAGGCTGTGAAGGCCCAGCCCGGCGTGATGCTGACCTGGGCCTGGCTGATCGCGCTGATCACGATTCTGGGCATGGCCGCGATGCTTGTCGGGCTGGCTTTCGCCTTCCCGCTGATCGCCCACGCCAGCTGGCGCGCCTACAAGGATTTCGCGCCGCGCGCCGCTAGCTCCAAAGAGGCGATGGCGGCGGAAAAGGCCTGAGCGCGTTTCAGGTTCAGCTCTGATCGGAGCCGCCGGCGGGCTTGTCCTCGCCGTCTGCCTCGTCCGGCTCGTCATCGACAATCGGCTTGTCGTCATCGAACAGGATGCGCTCGGCGGCGCCCTGAAGATCGTCATACTGGCCCGAACGCATGGTCCAGAAGAACCCGATGAGACCGATGGCACCCAGAAACAATGCGGCGGGGATGAGCCAGAGCAGGGATGTCATCGGCGCATCAGCCTCATGGCGTTGACCGTCACCACCACCGAGGACACCGACATCGCCACCGCCGCCACCAGCGGCGTGACAAAGCCCAGCACGGCGATCGGCACGGCGATCACGTTGTAGAGGATGGTCAGGGCGAAATTCTCGTCCACCCGGCGCCGGGCCGCGCGCGCCACATCCAGCGCCAGCGGGATGGAGGTGAGGCGGTCGCGCTGGATCACCAGATCGGCCGCCGAACGTGAAATGTCCGCCGCCGACCCCATGGAGATCGACGCATAGGCGCCCGCCAGAGCCGGCGCGTCATTGAGACCGTCGCCCACCATCAGCGTCTTCTCGCCCGCTTCGGCCAGCTCCTTCAGACGCGTGGTCTTGTCCGCCGGCGTGAGCCCCGAGCGCCAGCGCGTGATCCCCAGCGCCTGCGCCACGGCGGCCACCGGCGCCTCGCGGTCGCCTGACAATAATTCGGGCTCCAGCCCGCGCGCGCGAAGGGCGGCGACGAGATCGCCCGCATCGTGGCGCAGCTGGTCGGCGAAGGCGAAGCGGACAGAGTCCGCGCCCTCAACCTGCAGCCAGGCCTCCAGCTCGAACGCGCCGTCATCGTCGTGGTCCTCGGTCCGGGCGGGCGCCCCGATCCAGCGCCCGGACCCGAAGCGCACCCGGCGCCCGTCAATCTCGGCTTCAACGCCCCGGCCCGGCACTTCCACCGCGCCGGACGCCGCCTCGCCTGGACCGGCGGCGTCGGCCAGCGCCTGCGAGAGCGGATGGCGCGAGGCCCGGGCCAGGCGCGCCGCCAGCGCCAGCATGCCGTCCGGCAGATTATCGCCATTGATGAGGCGCGGGCGTCCCAGCGTGAGCGTGCCGGTCTTGTCGAGCACCACCACGCTCACCCGCTCCAGCCGCTCCAGCGCATCGCCCGAACGCACCAGCACGCCGTCCTTGTAGAGCCGCCCGCAGGCGACCACCTGCACGGCGGGCACGGCCAGCGCCAGCGCGCAGGGGCAGGAGATGATCAGCACCGCAATGGCGTTGATGATGGCCGGGCGCGGCTCCTGGGCGATGATGAACCAGCCGATCAGGGTGGAAAATGCGATCAGATGGACCAGCGGCACGTAGAGCTTCGCCGCCTTGTCAGCCAGGCGCACATAGGCTGAACGCCCCTGCTCGCCGGCTTCCACCAGCCGCGTGATCTCGGCCAGCAGGGAATCGTCGCGCGCCGCTGTGGCGCGCACGGTCAGCGCCGCGCCTAGATTGACCATGCCCGACCAGACCTGGCTTCCTGTTTTGAGCGCCACCGGCGCGGATTCACCCGTCACCAGCGAGGCGTCAGCCTCGCCTGCACCCTCGCTGACCACGCCGTCCACCGCAATGCGCTCCCCGGCGGAGATGAGCAAATGATCGCCGGGGCGGATCTCGCTGGCGGGCACGGCGCGCAAGCTGCCATCGGGCTCCACCCGGCGCGCAGCCCGCGCTTCGAGAGCCGCCAGGCGCCGGGCCGCCGCCCCCGCCCGCGCCCGAAGGCGCATGTCGAGATAGCGCCCTATCAAAAGGAAGAAGAGCAGCATCACCGCGGCGTCGAAATAGGCGTCGCCATGGCCGATGGCGGTCTCGTAGACCGACAGCGCGCACGCCAGCGAGACGCCCAGCGAGATCGGCACGTCCATATTCACCCGGCGGGCCTTCAGCGCCCGAAACGCGCTGCCAAAAAAGGGCCGCGCCGCATAGGCCACCGCCGGCAGGGCGATGGCGCCGGAGATCCAGTGCAGGAGGGTGCGGGTGGACTGGGTCATCTCGCCCGCGCCCGACCACACCGCGATGGACAGGAGCATCACATTGGCGGTGGCGAAACCGGCGACCGCCATGGCGCGCAGAAGGTCCTTTTCCTGCGCTGTGATCGCGTCGGCGGCGGTTTCAGGCAGGTAGGGCCGCGCGCCATAGCCCAGCGCCTCAATGGCCGAGACGATGCGGCCGGCCAGCGCGTCCGGCCCTTCAAAGCTCACCGACAGCCGCCCCGAGGAGAGGTTCAACCGCGCGCGGCGCACTCCGGGCAAGTCAGACACCCCGCCCTCGATCCTGGCGATGCAGGCGCCGCACCAGGCGCCTTCCACGGCCAGGTCAAGCACGCGTGCATCGCCGCGCTCGCGGATGAAGGCGGCGGCCTCGCCGCCGAGATCTGATGCGTCTAGCGCCGCCACAAATCCCGCTCCAGCTTGAAGGGCGTATCGTCCACGGTGCGCACCCGGACCAGCCAGCGGCCTTCATCCAGCTCATCGCCCGCGGCTGCGTAAACCCCGTCGCGGATCTCGGTGAACGCCAGCGCCCGGTCGCGGGACGGGTCGCCGGGCCGGCGCAGCTCGCCTTCAAGATCGAGGCCCGCCACCGGCGCGCCGGCCTCATCGGTGACGCGCACCAGCACCTGGCCTTCGGCCAGATTGACCGCCGCGCTCCAGCCGAGCTCCGCCTGGATACGGCGCGCCTCAATCACCTCGTTATAGGCCAGGCCGCGCACATAGGCGCGCGTCGCCTCCTCGCCCGGGAATGTGCGCAGCGCCGAGGTGATGAAGATCCCGTTGACCGTGAACACCACGCCGAAAAAGCCGACCAGCACGGCCAGGACATGCCAGCCCTTCAGGCGGAAACCGCCCTTGCGGCTGCTATCGTCTCCGGACTGGGTCATGGCGCGGCTCCTGTGACGAAGACATCCCGGGTTTCGGCGATCTCGCCGGTCGCCGGATCGGTGATGGCGAACACCACCGGTATGGAATGGCCCGCGGCGGCCCCGCGCGGCAAGGTCAGAAACACCTGAAAGGTGCGGGTGCGGTCCGGGCCGATCTCCAGCACAGGCGCGCCGCGCGCGCCCAGCACCTGCAGATCGAGATCCCCGTCGCCGGCGACGGTCAGGTCCAGCCGCCGGGTGATGCGGGCCTTGTTCTGGACGTTCAGCGTGTAGGCGTTGCGCACCGAGCCGTCCGACAGGATGACATAATTGGGATTGCGGTCCCGGTCGGCGTGCAGGCCCAGCTCCTCGCGCGTGACGAGGCCAGTCAGCATGATCGCGCACACCCCGGCGATCAGGGCGGCGTAGAGCACGATGCGCGGACGGATGAAGCGCAGGCGCGGCGCCTCGCCGGCCTGGCGCCGGACGACCTTGTCGTCCGGGGAATAGGCGATAAGGCCGCGCCGCCCGCCCCCCTTGTCCAAGATGTGGTCGCCCGC
>JAFIEB010000055.1 GCA_020832735.1 Oceanicaulis sp. | reverse complement strand
TGGCGCTGGAAGGGGGAGGGCGCTGCGATCAGCACGCCGCGCCCGTCCAGGGGGCGCGCATCAGGCGCCGGTTTGAGCGCCTCGCATGGCCAGGCGCACCAGAATAGTGCGCCCTCGCAGGACTGCGATTCCACCCCGGCGGACCCGCCGGCCGCCTCGGCCAGACGGCGCACCATGGCCAGGCCCAGCCCGGCGCCGGGCGCGCCCGCGCCTTCCTGGGCGCCGCGCTCGAAATGGTCGAACAGCCGGGCCTGATCGGCCTGGCTGACGCCCGGCCCGGTGTCGCGCACGCTCAGGCGCACGGCGCCGCCGGCGTAATCGGCCTCCACCAGCACGCCGCCGGTTTGCGTGAACTTGACCGCATTGCCGGCCAGGTTGAACAGGATCTGGCGCACCCGCGCCGGGTCGGCGCGGACTACCTCGGGCACGCCGGGATGGATCACGTGATCCAGGGTCAGGCCCTTGCCGGCGGCGCGCAGGGCCAAGAGCTCGCAGGCGTCCTCCACCAGCGTGCGCAAATCCACCGGCTCGGGACGCAGGGCCAGCGCGCCGGCCTCCAGGCGCGACAGGTCGAGAATGTCGTCGATCAGGCGCAGCGCATGTTCGGCGCTGGCGCGCACCACGTCGAGATAGGCTTGCTGGTCGGGCTTCAGGCCGGTCTCGCGCAGCAGGTCCACCGCGCCCAGCGCGCCCGCCAGCGGGGTGCGCAATTCGTGGGTGACGGAGGCGAAAAACACCGTCTTGCCGCGCGCCGCCTCGCTGGCTTCATCGCGGGCGCGGCGCTCGGCGCTGACATCGCGGCCCACCGCCACGGCCCCGCCGCCCGGCAACGGGGTCTGGGACCATTCGATATAGCGCGGCCCGGCGCGCGTCTGCATGGCGGCGTCGAAGCGGCGCGCACGGCTGGCCTCGCCGGGGCCGGGGGCGATGGCGAACCATTGCCCGGCCCAGTCTTCAGCCGCGCCGCCAAAGGCCTCCAGGAAGGCGGCGTTGACCCGGGTCACGCGCCCGTCGGCGCTGCGCGCCACCACCATCTCGCCCAGGGCGTCAAGGACGCTGCCGGCGTCGGGAGGGCTGTCTGGGCGCGCGCTCATGCCAAGCGGTATGCCATGACAGGCGTTAACGCTCCGCTGACTGCGCTGGTTGCACGAAGCGGGGATAGCGCCGGGGGATAGCGGCCCTGCACGGCGCGCGCCTGTCCATGAATCACGTACCCAAAACGGTGCTTTTGGCGCCAAAACCGGCGCTTCACCCGGCTTCCGGCTCGGCGAGCGCCGCCAGCGGGCGGGTCAGGCGCTCATAGGCGTCGGCGCTGACCAGAAACGCCCAGCCCCGGGTGCGCGCGCGCAGCGCGGCGGCGCGCGGCTCGGCCTCGGGGGTCAGGGCGCGCACCTCGATGCGCACCCAGCGCTCGTCGCCCTCGGCCAGAAAATCGAACCGCCAGGCCAGCCCGTCAAAGGCCGAGGCGGCGTGGCGCGCCACGAAGGCGCCGCGCACGTCCTGCTCCGGGCGCACGTCGCGAAAGCGCAGGCGCGCGCTGGCGCCGGCCACGCCATTGCCCGCGCCCGCGGTGATCAGACGCCAGCCTTGCGGTGAATCGAGCGCGTGATGACGCTCGGCGGGGCCGTCGCGCCGCAGCCCGTAGGCCGGGCCGGTTTCAGGCTGGACTTGCGCCTGGGCCATGCCCGCCGGATCATGATCCCAGAAGTCCAGCCCCAGCCAGCGGCCCGGATCGGCGAGCTCGGGCAGGGCGCCGCGCACCGCAAAGGCGCGCGCCGAACCGTCCGGGCGCAGATACATTCCGTCCTCGCCCCGGCGCGCCCCGGCGATCAGCGAGACCAGCGGCCGTCCGGCCGCGTCGAGCACGTTGAGCCGCACCCCCGCCCCGCCCTCGAGCGGATCATCGACGCCCAGCCTGGCGAACCGCGCCGGGTCGCGGGTCAGCGCGCGCGCCCAGACCAGCTGGCCCAGCGCCTCGTCCAGTTCGGCGATGCGTTCAGGGCGCACCGGATGATCCCCGCGCGAGGGCATGGTCCAGCCCTCATCGGTGCGCTGCATCAGGAATTGGTTATCCGCGCTGATGATCTCGATCACGTCCGCGCGCCCGGCTGCGGCGGCCCAGCCCGGCGCAGCCGGCCCGGACACGCTGGGCGCCGCGCCTGAGGCCGCATCGCGCCACAGCGCCAGCGCGCTCAGCACCGCGATCAGCGCCTGGCGGCGGCGGCGCAGGGCCGGCGCGGTCAAGGCAGGCGCGGACGGGGCCGTCACGGGCGGGGCCGGATCGGGGCTCATGCGCGCCTCCATCGCCGGTACAGGCCAAATCCCAGCCCGGCCAGCGCCACGCCGCCGGCGGGAACCCAAAGGGTCCAGAACATCAGGGCGCGTTCAAGCGCGTCGATCTCGACGCGGAAACCGCGCTCGATGGCGCGCAGCCGGTCACGCGAATCCGCGATGCGCGCGCGCAGGGCCTCGGCCACGCGCGCCTCTTCGCCTTCCGCCCCGCCCAGCGCCGAGGCCCGCCCGGCGCGGCTGAGCTCGGCCAGGCGCGCCTCGGCCTCGGCCAGATCGGTCTGCAGGGCGGTCTCCAGCGCCATATAGCGCGCCTCGGCCTCGCTGCGCAGGCGCTCCACCCGGGTCATGGGCCGGGCCGAGCTGGCGCGCGCGCGCAGGCCCGCCAGCGCCGGATCGCCCGCCAGCCAGTCGGCCAGATTGAGCACCAGGGCGGCGTTGTCGGCCACGGCCTGCTCGCCCTGGACCGGATCGCTGCGCTGGAAGAAGGCCGGATCGAACAGATCGGTGTCGGCCAGGATGACAATTTCGGCGCGCACCTCGGAGCGGCCCAGATGATCGCCGGGCGCGAACACGCCTTCGCCCGCAGGCGGTCCGTCCGGGAAAGCGCTGGGAAAACGGCCCGACACCCGCGCGCCCAGCACCAGCGGGGAATCGGGCGCGGGCGCGTACAGGCGCATCAGCTCCTCGGGCGAGGGCGAGACGGCGGCCCGGTCCACATCCAGGCGCGCGGCGCCCGGCCCGGTCGAGATCAGCGCGGTGAAGCGCTCTTCCAGCCCCGGAGCGGGCGCCAGCGCGCCCGGCGAGCCCAGATTGATCCCGCGCGACAGCGCCGCCACGGCAGGCAGGTCGCGGTCCAGGCCCGCAGGCGGCACGGAGAACCAGAGCGGATAGGCGCGCATGCGCGTGCGCCCGCCCTCCTGGATCTGCACCGGCAGGCCGGCCTCGGAATCCATCACCACGGTGTTGATGTCGTATATGACGCCCCAATGGGACATCAGCGCGCCCAGATCGGAATCGCGGCGCGCGCGCAGCGGCGGCAGCCCGTCCGGTCCCGGTTTGAGGGCGTAGTGCGACAGCGGGTCGACCGCGGCCAGCACCCGCCCGCGCGCCAGCACGAACTGGTCGACCAGATAGGCCTGCATCGCGTCCAGCGGTTCGGGGTGGATCAGGAACAGGGCGTCGGCGTTGCCGGGAATGACGTCGAAATCAGGATCCAGCCAGATCAGCTCATAGGTCTGGGCCAGCTCGGCCAGGATCGGATTGGCCGGCGCGCCCCCGCGCGCAGGCGCCAGCGGCAGGCTGGTGGCGATGGCGATGACCGGGGTGCGCGCGCGTTCCAGCTCGGTCACCGCGCGCACGATCTCGTATTCCAGGCGCGCCTCGCCGGCCGGGTCGAAAAAGGCGATGGTGCGCGCCTCGTCAATGGCGTTGCGCGCGGTCAGGCCGAAGAATATCTGCCCGCCATCATCGGCGGCCAAAGGCGACAGCCCGGCGGCCAGCGCCGCATCCTCGTCGCGCGAGAACGGCGCCGGGTCGATCTCCTCCAGCTGCAGGCGTCCTCCCGAGCGCGCGGCCAGCGTGCGCAACAGCTCGCGCACCCGCGCCCCGTAGGCGCGCAGGGCCGGATAGCGCGCCGCCTCGCTGCGCGAGAAGTAGAAGGTGAGGCTGACCGGCTCGTCGAGCCGGTTGATCACCTCCATCGAGCCGGGCGACAGCCGGTACAGCCCGCCCTCGGTCAGATCCAGGCGCACGCCCTCCAGCCCGGCGCGCATGAACAGATTAAACCCGGCGAAGCCCAGGATCAGGCTGAGCAGCATCACCGCGACGAACCGGCCCGCGCTCATCGCCCGCCTCCGCGCCGCGCATCGATCAAGGTCATGGCCGCGCCCAGCCCCAGCGCGATCAGGCTGAGAAAATAGGCCAGGTCGGGCAGGCTGATCACGCCCCGGCGCAGTGATTCAAAGCGCGCCAGAGCCGACAGCTCGGCCAGCGCCTCGGCGGCTGCGCCCGGCAGCCAGGCCGACAGGGCGTCCAGCGCCAGCGGCAGGCCGGCCAGGGTGATCAGGAGGCAAGCGGCCGCGCCCAGCACAAACGCGATCACCTGGTTGGAGGTGGCCGCCGACAGCGCCTGGCCCACCGCCAGATAGCCGCCGGCCAGAAGGAGCGCCCCGAAATAGGCTGTGGCGGTGGCCGCATTGTCCGGCGCGCCTAGCCAGTTGACCGCGATCCACAAGGGGAAGGTCAGCACCAGCGCCAGTCCGGCCACCGTCCAGGCGGCCAGGAATTTGCCCAGCGCCGCCTCCCACAGGGCGATGGGGCTGGCCAGCAGCGTCTCCAGCGTGCCGCGGTCGCGCTCCTCGGCCCAGGCGCGCATGGCCAGCGCCGGCATCAGCACCAGCAAGAGCCAGGGCAGGTAATCGAACAGGGGCGCCAGATCGGCCCGTCCGGTCTCGAACAGGCGGCCCGCGCGCCAGGTCAGGCTGGGCGCGGCGATGGCGAAAACGGTCAGGAACACCCAGGCCAGAGGGGTCTGGAAATAGGCCGCGAGCTCGCGGCGGAAGACGGCGTTGAGCCCGGTCATGAGGCGCGCCGCCCCGGCCGGTGCGTGATCGCTTCGCCGCTGGGCGCGGTCAGGGCGCGGAAGGCTGAAACCAGATCGCCGTCGGGACCCAGCGCCGCCAGCGCGCCGGGGGCCTCGTCGGCGAGCACGCGCCCGCCTGCGATCACGATGGCGCGCGTGCAGATCGCCTCGACCTCGTCGAGCAGATGGGTGGAGATGATGATCGCCTTGTGCGGCGCCATGTCCGCGATCAGCGCGCGCACCCCGTCCTTCTGGTTGGGGTCGAGCCCGTCGGTGGGCTCGTCCAGGATCAGGACGGGCGGGTCATGGGCGATGGCGGCGGCCAGCGCGGCGCGGCGCTTGAAACCTTTTGACAGTGTGCCGATGGGCCGGTCGGCCGCTGCGCCCAGCGAGGCGCGATCCAGCGCCAGCTCCGCCGCAGCGTTGAGGCCGGCGCCGGAGAAGCCCCGGGCGCGCAGGCAGAAGCGCACGAAACCGCGCGGCGTCATGGCCGGGTAGGCCGGCGCGCCCTCGGGCAGATAGCCCAGCCGGGCCTGGGCCTGGCGGCGCTGCATGGCGCTGTCGAACCCGGCCACGGCCGCGCGCCCGCCATCAGGCTCCAGACAGCCGGCGATCATGCGCATGGTGGTGGATTTGCCCGCGCCATTGGGGCCGAGAAAGCCCAGCACCTCGCCCTGGCGCACCTGGAAACTGACCCGGTCGACGGCGGGCTTGCCGGCGAAAGTCTTGACCAGGGAGTCGGCGAGGATCATGGCGCCTGGGACTCTTGCTGCAGCTGACGGCGCCCAAGCGATATCGCAAGGCGCGCCGCCGCGCCACCGCTCAGGCGCCGATATCGGTACATGGCTGCAGGCAGGGAAGCACCGGTCAGTGCGAACCCTCCGGATCCGGGGGGCTGGGGGGGCTGTGAATCCAGACCCGGCGGCCTTGACCGCACTGACCGGCACGCATGAAGGTGGGGATGCGGTGCGGCTGCGCAAGGACCAAAACATGGCCGGAATGTGGCGGCGGATGAAATCTCTGTAAGCTTGGGGTGATGTTGCGATGGATGGTTCTGCGACCCCGCCCGGCGTCCAGCCTGCCCGCGAGGACCGGGTGATGTTCGCCCGCGCCGAGCTGGACCGCATATTGTGGCTCTACGGCATGATGGTGGCGGGCGGCGAATGGCGCGACTACGCCATTGACGGGTTGAAGGACCGGGCCGAGTTCTCGGTCTACCGCCATGCGGCCGAATTTCCCGTCTACCGCATCGTCAAGACGCCCGCCGACGCCCGCCGCCAGGGCGCCTGGAAAGTGGTCAGCGCCGCCGGGGCGATTCTCAAACGCGGACATGATCTGGACGCGGTGCTGGGCGTGTTCGACCGCCAGCTGAAAAAACTGAGCTGGGGCGCGGGCTAGCGCATCACCGCAGCAGCGGCCCGTCCTGGTCGAGATAACCGATGTCGAAGCCGGCCAGCTCAACCAGGCCTTCAAAGTCGTGGATGGTCACGCGCCCCTTCTGAAACGTCATCAGCCCGGCCTCGCGCAACTGGCGCAGCACCCGGTTCACATGCACGGCGGTGAGGCCCAGCGCATCGGCCAGGTGATATTGCGTCAGCGGGCACACGAAGCCGTCCCTGGCGCCCATGCCCACCAGTTCGAGGCGCGCGGCCAGCTCCAGGATGAAATGGGCCATGCGCACATCGGCCGCCCGCCGGCCGAGATTGACCAGATGCTCCACCACCATGGCCTCGTCGCGCGAGGCGGCCCAGAGCACGGCCGTGGCCAGGCGCGGCGTGTTCGAGAATGCGTCGAGAATGTCTGACGCCAGCACTTCGCTGGCCTCGATCCGGGTGACGGCCTCGATGGTGTGATCGGATGTGCGGAACAGGACGCTGCGCAATCCCAGAAAATCGCCCGGGACCTGGAAGTCCACGATCTGGCGCTCGCCATCGCGCAGGATTTTGTAGGCGCAGGCCCAACCCTCCGACAGGATGAAGGCCGAGGCGTTGCGCTGGCCTTCATGAATCATCTGACGCCCGGCCAGAATCGTCCGGCGGCGCTGGTCAAAGCGCGCCAGAGTCGCGAGGTCGTCCTGCGACAGGGCGACAAAAGCCGACAGCTTTCGCGCCAGCGGGCTGAGCTGGTTCAATGTTACGGCTTTCGGTGGGGCCGGCGCGCACTGGCCGGGCCGTGCAGGCAGCTGAACAAGGGGGGTCTGAAGCTGCTCTGTATAAGTTCAGCATATCAGATTTCACCTATGATCGCGAGACATTCCCGAAAATGTGTGCGGGAATATTGCCCCCGTCTGAAGGAGGCGCTGATCATGACCGTTCCGGCCGATGTCGCAGGCACTGCAGCGCTGGCCATATGCGAGTCGCTTTTGCTGGCGCTGAACGATCACAAAATTCTGCCCGAGGCGGAGATTGTCGCCGTTCTCAAGGACGCCGCTGCGGCCCACGACGGCGCCCCGGCCGGCGACAGTGACGCGCTGCACGCTGCCGTCGCCGCGCTGATCAACAGCATTCTCGACGGCGGAAACTCCGTGCGCCGCACCTGAGGCGGGCCGGATGAGCGTGCGCAACGGGCAGGCGCGTTACAGCGCCCCCAGCAAGAGCAGCACGAGCAGGATCAGCAAGATGGCCCCGAGCGCGCCGCTGGGCGCATAGCCCCAGCTCCGGCTGTGACCCCATCTCGGCAGGGCGCCGATCAGCAGCACAATGAGAACGATTATCAGAATGGTTCCGAGCACGGGGCTGTCCTTTTGTTCAATTCAAACGGTCGTCTGAAGCCA
>JAFIEB010000042.1 GCA_020832735.1 Oceanicaulis sp. | reverse complement strand
GCGGGGGGGGGGCGCGGGGCTATGGGGGCGTGGCCTACCCCATTGTCCGCGCCGCGCCATTTATGGGCGCGGGGGGGGCGCCGGCCACGGCGCTGCGCATCGCGCGCGCGCTGCTGGAAGATGACGCCGGCGAGGAGGAGCCCGCATGACCGCCCTGACCGCCAGCGCCGAGGCGGCCGCCCGCGCGCCGCGCCGCGCCGGGCCGGTGATCGCCATCGCCTCGGGCAAGGGCGGGGTGGGCAAGACCGCGCTGGCGCTGGCGCTGGCGCGCGCCTTCGCCCTGCGCAAGGCGCGCACCCTTCTGGTCGACGCCGATCTCGGCATGGCCAATGTGGACGTGCAGCTGGGCCTCAATCCGCCGGGCGATCTGGGCGCGGTGGTGTCCGGGCGCCTCAGGCTGGAGGAAGCGGTGGCGCCCGCCTGCGGCGGCTCGCACCGCGCAGGCGGGTTCGACGTCATCGCCGGACCGTCGGGCTCGGGCGCGCTGGCCGGGCTGGACATTGATGCGGTGGGCCGGCTGGCGGGCGCGCTGGCGGCGGCCTCCATGGGCTATGACCGCACGCTGATCGATCTGGCCGCAGGCGCCGAGCGCGCCACGCTGCGCCTGGCCGCAGCCGCCGACGACGTGCTGGTGGTGATCAATGACGAGCCGACCTCGCTGACCGACGCCTACGCCTTCGTCAAGACGCTGCGCGTGCGCGACGAGGGGGCCAGCCCCTTCGTGGTGGTCAACAACGCGCCGGGCAAAGCCGAGGCCCTGTCGGCCTACGCCATGTTTGCGCGCACGTGCGAGAGCTTTCTGGGCTTCCGCCCGCCACTGGCCGGGATCATCAGGCGCGATCCCCATGTGCCCGGCGCGATCCGCGCCCAGGCGGCGCTGGACAAGCGCTATCCCGGCACGGACGCGGCGCGCGACGCGGGCGCCCTCGCGCAGGCGCTGGAGCAGGGCGTCGCGCCGGGTTAGGATCACCGCCGGTTACGCACGGGGGCGATCATGATTCGATGCAGCGCGTTACTCGCGGGGGCATGCTTGGCGCTGGCCGGGCTGGCGGCGCCGGCCCTGGCGCAGGAGGATGACGCGGACGGCCTGGCCTGCGTGGACTTCACTGCGTTCGAGTTTGATCTGTTCGAGGCGGGCGCGATCCTGTCCGCCCCGGCCTTCGAGCGGCCCGAGGCGCGCGCCGATTTCGCGGTGTTTCCCGACGGCTCGGTGATCACGGTCGCGGCCGATTTCTGCCTCGCCCCGGTGTTCGAGGTGACGGCGAGCTTCGCCAGTCCCGCCGGGCCGGAGGCCGCGCGCGAGCGCCTGAACTGGCTGTTCGCGGCGGTGGAGATCGCCACCGGCTGCAATCCCGGCGGCGATGGCGGCGCGGCGGCCGAGGCGGCGGCCCGGGCGCTGGGCGAGGGGCGCGACATCGCGCCGTCCGACACCCCGCTGCACGAGACCGAAGGCGGGGCGGTGTTCCTGACGGCCACACAGCAAGACGGGCGCACGCTGGCCAGCCTGACCTGCGAGGACTACAGCGCGGACGCCGGGGAGGGAGGATAGGCCATGGGCGCAGATCCGATCACCCTGATCATGGGCGGCTTCACCTTCTTTGACGTGTCCTTCATCGCCATGGCCTCGATCGTGGCGGCGCTGGTGATGCGGCGCTGGAGCCAGATCACCGGCGCGGCCTTGATCGCCTATGCCGTGGACGTGCTGTTGCGCTTCGGCCTGGAATACGCCAGCGCGGGCGACATGCCGGCCAATTTCGCCTTCCAGCTGGCGTTCACGCGCATGGACATGAACGGGCTCGCCGCGACGGTCCGCCCGTTCCTGTATTTTGGCGCCATCGCCTTCCTGTTCGGCCTGAAGCGGCGCTACAGCGCCTGAGCCGTCAGGGCTGGCGCGCCACGCCCGCCCGGCGCGGATCGGCGCCGCCGTCCAGCGTCCCGTCCTCGCGCATGCGGATGATGTGGATGCCGGAGTTCTCACCCCGCTCGCCGTCAATCTCGAAGCCGCGTTCGCGCAGCTCTGCGAGGATATCCGCATCAAACCCGCGCTCGATATGCACCACATCGCCGCGCGCGACCACGTTGGGCAGGTCGGCCGCCTCCTGCGCGCTGAGGCCCCAGTCGAGCATGCCTACAATCGTCTTGGCGGTGTAGGCGATGATCGAATTGCCGCCCGGCGAGCCGGTGGCCAGCACAAAATCGCCGTCCGCGCCGAACACGATCGCAGGCGACATGGACGAGCGCGGGCGCTTGCCCGGCGCCGGTGCGTTGGGATGCAGGCGTCCGGCCTCGTCTCGCGGGACGAAGGCGAAATCGGTGAGCTGGTTGTTCAAGAGGAACCCGCCCTCGGTCATGCGGTTATTGCCAAAGCCCGATTCCACCGTGGAGGTCATGGAGACCACATTGCCAAAGGTGTCGCGGATGGTGAAATGGGTGGTGCCGGGATTGTCCGGCGTGGTGTCGAGACCGGCGGGCGCCGCGCCCGGCGGAACGCCGTGGGAGATCGCGGCGATGACCCCGCCCTCAGGATCGATCAGCGCGCGGCGCGTCGCCAGATAATCCCGGTCCAGCAGGCCGGCCACCGGCACGTCCGCGAAATCGGCGTCGCCGACATATTGGTCGCGGTCGGCGTAGGCCAGGCGGCTGGCCTCGATGAACAGGCGCCAGCCCTCGACCGTATCGGGGCGGTGCGCGCTCATGTCGAAACCGTCCAGGATGGTCAGGATCGCGCCCACCGCGATGCCGCCCGAAGACGGCGGCGGCGCCGAGCAGACCAGATACACCCGGTAGGGCGAGCAGAGCGCTTCGCGCCGCACCGGCTCGTAACCGGCCAGATCCGCCTCGGTGATGAGGCCGGGCAGCGGGTCCTCGCCGGCGGTCTCGATGATCTGGCGGGCGATGTCGCCGGTGTAGAAATTGCGCCAGTCGGCGGCCACCGCCGTGAGGGTGGCGGCATAGCCCGGATTGGTCAGCACATGGCCGGCCGGCCAGGCGTCGCCGTCCTCATCGTAGAAATAGCTGCGCGAAGGCTCGCGCCGGGGCAGCGAGGAGATCGGGCGCACGCGCTGGGCCAGGGAGGACAGGCCCCGGCTGACCTCGAACCCGTCCTGGGCCAGGGCGATGGCGGCGTCAAACCCGTCCGCCCACTCCAGCCGTCCGTGATCCTCATGGGCCATGGCCAGCATGGCGATGAGGCCGGGCACGCCGGTCGAGCGCCCGCTCTGCCAGGCGTCGATAAAGCCCAGCGGCGCGCCGTTCTCGTCCAGCCACATGTCCTCCGACGCGCTGGCCGGGGCGGTCTCGCGCCCGTCATAGACAATGGTCTCGCCCGTCGCCGCGTCATAACGCACCATGAAGGCGCCCCCGGCGATGCCCGAGCTCTGCGGCTCGACCAGGCCCAGCACGGCCTGCACCGCGATGGCCGCATCCACCGCGTCCCCGCCTCGGCGCAGCGCCTCCAGCCCCGCCTCCACCGCGTCGGGGTGGGCGGCGGCGGCCATGGCCTGCTGCGGGCCCGGTTCGGGTGCGGGGGCGGGCGCCGGCGCCCGCGCGGGGGTCGCGCCGCCGGGGGGGCGGGCGCGCGGAGCCCCCGCGCGCCGGGGGCGGCGG
>JAFIEB010000038.1 GCA_020832735.1 Oceanicaulis sp. | reverse complement strand
CCGGGGGTTGGGGGCGGGGGGGGTAAACCCCGGGGCAGGTTCAGGGCTCCGCCCCCCCCCCCGCCCCGCCCCCCCCGGGGGGGGGCGCCAGCCCGGCCCGTTCGCGCCGGGCTTTTTTGCATCTGTTGCTCAGTCATGGCCGTATGCTGGCCCTTGTTCCGCCGCGATTGGCGCGAGACAATGCGCGCGCTTACCGGGGGCGGGAGTGACAGGAACCAGCCATGCTGCGCACGATTTGCATCACCGTTTTGGCAGGACCGGCCCTGGCGCTGGCCCCAGCGCCTGCGTCCGGACAGGAGGACGCGCGCCAGTGGAGCGAGCGCGGGCCTGTCTCGTCCTACTCCCTGTCCGGACCGTGGCGGCCGGGGCCGCGCCTTGAAAGCGGCCGGGCCGGACTGTCGGCGGTGGTTCATGACGGCGTGATCTACGCTGCGGGCGGCGCCGGGCTGGTCGAACCGCGCAATGATTTTGAAGCTCTGGAGCCTGACGGCGGCGCTTGGCGCACGCGCGCGCCTTTGCCGCAAGGTCTGGAGCGTTTCGCCATGGCGGCGGCGGACGGGCGCATCTGGGTGGCGGGCGGCTATTCGTCTGACTCGCGCGGCGAGCCCATCGCCGAGGTCTGGTCGTATGATCCCGAGAGCGATATCTGGCAGGGCGAGCCGGCCATGCCGCGCGCCAAGGCCTCGTTCTCGCTGCTGGCGGTGGCCGGCGCGCTCTATGCGGTGGGCGGCGAGCACGGCTCGCCCGGGGTTTACCGGTTCGATCTTCAAGCGCGCGAATGGACCACGCTGGCGGCCCCTGAAGCGGTGGGGCGGCGCGGCGCGGCGGCGGCGGTGCTGGGCGAGGCGATATGGGTGGTGGGCGGCTCGCGCGACGGCGAAACCAGCGCGCGCGTAGATGTTTATGACGTTTCTGCAGGCGAATGGACCAGCGGTCCGGCCCTGCCCGAACCGCTGGCGGGCCACGCCATGGTGGTCGCGGATGGCGCGATTCACTTGCTGGGCGGGCGCAGTTCGGACATGCGCCGCACCTTGCGCGACCATTTCATTCTTGATCCCGGCGCAGACAGCTGGCGCCGGGGCGCAGCGCTCCCGACCGCCCGGACCGAGGCGGCGGCGGTCTCGCTGGACGGAGATATCTGGCTGATCGGCGGCGGCGCGGGGGCGGGCTTCTTCGCCCCCTTCACAGCTGTGGATTCAGTAGACGTTCTGGCCCGCGACGCGCGCTGACGGCCTCGCCCTTGCAAGGTCTTCACGGCCTGGGCACTGCCGTTTCGGAACGGGACAGCGATGAAACCGCGTTTGAAATCCACCCGCGCTGCGCGCGACCTGATCAAGGCTCACGAGCCGTTTATCGCCGAGGCCCGGCGCCGCGGCCGGCGCTGGGTTGTGGGCTATGGCCACAGCGCTGCGGCGAAGGCCGGCGTCTCCATTACCCCCGAGAACGCCGAACTCCTTCTGATCTATGATGTTTTGCAGGCCGAGCAGGCGGTCGAGTCTGCGGCCGGGCGCGATCTGCCCGCGCCGATGCGCGATGCGCTGGTCTCGTTCGCGGCCTCGGTCGGGGCCAACGCCTTCAAGGTGTCGGATGTGGCGCGCCTGACCCGGGCGGGCAAGCACCGCGAGGCGGCGGCGGCCCTGGAGACCTGGGTGCGGGCCGAGGAAGACGGCCGCCTGGTGGTGTCCGAGCGCCTGGCGCGCCGGCGCGCGGCTGAAAAGGCGCTGTATCTGAGCGCGCTGGACAATCCGCCGGATAGCGGATCGGACAGGCAGGTGGATAACGCGCGGGACGAGCAGCCCGATCCGGCGGCGCCATCCCCCGATTTGGCGCCAAAAAACCCCGATCTGGCGCCGTCAGAACCTGATCCTGCGCCGCGTACGCTCGTGGAGCTCGATATCGCGTTCGAGGATTTCGAACCGGAAGCCGAAGCCGCCCCCGAACCGGCGGTCGAACCGGCGCCCGGGCCGGACACTGCGCCCGAACCGGAGCCTGAATCCGGACACGCCGATGCAGCGCTGTCTCCCGAACCCGACACGCCCGCCGAGCCGGACCCTACCTCCGAGCCGGCGCCTGCACCTGAATCCGAACCGGCGCAGACCAGCCGCGAAGAAGACGACGCCGCGCGCTCGGCGCAGGATGCGGCGGTCCAGGCGGTGCTCGCGCGCATGGCGTCGGCCATGTCGGCAGAGCCCGCGCGTCCGGCCACGGCTGCTGATGCCGGACCGGAGCCTGAGGCCCAACCTGAACCGGCCCAACCCGAACCGGCCCCAACCGAACCGGCTGAGCCCCAGCCGGCACCGTCGGCCGCCACGGTGCGGGGCGATGCGATCCTGGGCTTCAGCTTCCTGACCCCGGCTGTGGTCTCGGCGCCTGTCAGCAAGCCGGCGCCGGCCAGCCCGGCGGCGTCTGCGCCCGCCAGCGTGCAGCCGGAACCCTCATTCCGCGTCCCCGATCTCGCGCCGCCACATCCGGGCGAGGCGCCCGCGCGCGCGCCGGGCCTGTCGGGCGAGGCGGACGGTCCCGAGCGCCCTGAAGGCGAGCCGGCCGACAGCTATCACGAAGACGACGCCGTGCTGGAGCCTGCCCATGTGGCGGGCGTCGAAGCGGCGCTGCCGGCGCCGGGCGAGGCGGGCGCCAAGGCTTCCGGGCGTGGCGGCATCGTGATCTTCGTGGCCAATCTGTGCGTGGGTCTGGCCATGACCGGACTGGGCGCAGCCGATCTGATCGCCAATTTCGACAGCTATATGGCTGAAGGCATCGGCGCCAATTTTGTCGGGCCAGGCGTGTTCGCCGCCGGGGTGCTGCTGAGCGTCGCCTCAGCCTGGACGCTGGCGGGGCGCCTGACAGAGGGACGCTCCAAGCGCGCCTGACCGCACTGCGCCGCCTCTCGCCATCGCCGGAAGATGCTGGACCTGAGGCATGGGCTGAGCCAAAGTCTGCGCCGGGAGGGGCGGGCATGGCGGACGACATCGCGTCAAACGGCCGGCGGATGCTGGGTGTGATTGACGGAGCGCTGACGCAGCTGTCGCTGGGCCTTATATTGATCCTCCCGACCTTGCTGGCGGTGCTGCTCAATCCGCGCCTTCTGACGCCCCAGCTGGACGCCATCGAGAATGAAGGCCGGCGCGGATGGCGCCTGGCGCCTGGGCCGTTCCTGGTGCTGGGCCTGTTCGCCGGACTGATAGGAGCATCCCTCGCAGCGCCACAGGCGGGCGGCGCCGTCGTCGCCATGGGCGAGGGCGTGCGCACGGCCGCTGGGGAGGGCCAGTTCTGGCGCGCAGCCTCGGTCACCCTGCCGCTGTTTCTCGCCGCTCTGGCGTTTGGCGTTTTGCTGTTCACCTCGGCCCAGGTGTGGCGGCTGAAGCGTCGGGGGCTGACCGCGTGCGTACGGGCCGCGCAGTACGGCCTGTTTGGCTTTCTCGCAGTGATCAGCGCAGCCGAACCTGTCTCGGTGCTGGCCGGACCAGGCGGGGACAACCGGGTCTATGAGCCTGTGGTGCTGGCAGCTATCGCGCTCTGGATGAGCTATTTCCATGTGCGGGCGCTGTCGGGCCCTGAAGATGCGGCCTGGCGGCGCGTCGGCGCAGCGCTGAGCGCAGCTGCCGGGATCGCTGCGCTGATGGGCGCCGCAGTGTATGCCTGATCCGGTCTGTGCCGCCGCTTGACCGGGTCCCCCAGCGTGGTATCTCGCGGGGCATGACAGCCAATCAATATCCCACGCTCGAGTTCCCTCTGGGCGAAACGGCCGAGATGCTGCGCGACACCGTGCGCTCCTTCGCCTCCGACAAGATTGCGCCGCGCGCCGCCGAGATCGACGCCACCGACACCTTCCCGGCCGATCTCTGGCAGGAGATGGGCGCGCTGGGCCTTCTGGGCATTACAGTGGAAGAGGAGCTTGGCGGGTCCGGGCTGGGCTATCTTGAACACTGCATCGCCATGGAGGAGATCAGCCGGGCGTCCGCCTCGGTGGGGCTGTCCTACGGGGCCCATTCAAACCTGTGCGTCAACCAGGTCCGGCTCAACGGCAATGACGATCAGCGCGCGCGCTATCTGCCCAAGCTGATCAGCGGCGAACATGTCGGCGCGCTGGCCATGAGCGAGACCGGCGCCGGCTCCGACGTGGTCTCCATGCGCCTGAAGGCCGAGAAGAAGGGCGATCATTACGTCCTCAACGGCTCCAAGATGTGGATCACCAACGGGCCCAGCGCCGACGTGCTGGTGGTCTACGCCAAGACCGATCCTCAAGCGAACTCCAAGGGCATCACCGCCTTCCTGATCGAGAAGGGGATGAAGGGTTTCTCCGTCGCCCAGAAGCTCGACAAGCTGGGCATGCGCGGCTCTGAAACCGGCGAGCTGGTGTTTGAAGACTGCGAAGTGCCTGAAGAGAACGTGCTCGGCCATGTGGGCGGCGGGGTGCGCGTGCTGATGAGCGGGCTCGACTATGAGCGCGCCGTGCTGGCCGCCGGCCCCATCGGGATCATGCAGGCGTGCATGGACGTGGTCATGCCCTACGTCCACGAGCGCAAGCAGTTCGGCCAGCCCATCGGCGAGTTCCAGCTGATCCAGGGCAAGATCGCCGACATGTACACCCGCATGACCGCGGCGCGCGCCTATGTCTACGCCGTGGCCCAGGCCTGCGACCGCGGCCGCACCACCCGCCAGGACGCGGCCGGAGCCATTCTGTTCGCCGCCGAGGCCGCCACCCAGTGCGCGCTGGACGCCATCCAGATCCTGGGCGGCAACGGCTATATCAATGAATACCCCACAGGCCGCCTCCTGCGCGACGCCAAGCTCTACGAGATCGGCGCGGGCACCAGCGAGATCCGGCGCATGCTGATCGGGCGCGAGCTGTTCAACGCGACGCGTTAGGACACAGCGCTCCGCCTCACAAATCCGGCATTGAGGCGAGATTTTTTCTTGCCTGCGCCCTTGCCAGGCGTATAGTCGCCCCCACCTTAGGCTCACACAGAGCAAAACTGCGGCGCGCCCCTCATACACGCGCCGTTTCTTAAGGCCCAAGAAATGCTCATATCGAGCAAAAGGAGGCGGCCATGGACGGCATGATTTACGCGCCCCGCAATGATTGGCCCGACGCCGATGCGCTCGTTTATGACGATGCGGTCAAGGCGCGCACCGATCATCTCTACCCCCGTGTGAAAGACGTCATCACGCCGATGGAGTGGCCGGTCTTTGCGCCGCTGATCGATGCGATCAACCGGCTCAAAGCCGAGCGCGGCGCGACCATCCTGGCGCACAACTACATGACGCCGGAGATTTTCAACTGCGTGGGCGACATCACCGGCGACTCGCTCAAACTCGCCCAGGTGGCGGCCGAAGCGAAGGAAGAGGTGATCGTCCAGGCCGGCGTGCATTTCATGGCCGAGACCGCGAAAATCCTGTCGCCGGACAAGACCGTTCTGATCCCCGACATGGAGGCGGGCTGCTCGCTGGCCAGCTCCATCACCGGCGCGGACGTGCGCGCCATCAAGGCGGCCTATCCTCACCTGCCCATCGTGACCTATGTGAACACGTCCGCCGAGGTGAAGGCGTATTCCGACATTTGCTGCACCTCGTCCAACGCCGTCCAGGTGGTCGAAGCGGCCGCCGCGCAATGGGGCGTGGACACCGTCATCATGATCCCCGACGAGTACCTGGCCAAAAACGTCGCCGCCCAGACGCCGATCAAAATCCTGACCTGGAAGGGCGCGTGCGAGGTGCACGAGCAATTCACCGCGCAGGACATCGATGATTTGCGCGCCGCCCACCCCGACGCGATCATCCTGACCCACCCCGAATGCCCGCCCGACGTGATGGCCAAGGCCGATTTCGCCGGCTCCACCGGCGCCATGGCGGCCTATGTGAAGGACAATGCGCCCAAAAAGGCGATCCTGATCACCGAATGCTCCATGAGTGACAACGTGGCGGTGGAGAATCCGGGCGTTCAGTTCGTGCGGCCCTGCAATCTCTGCCCGCACATGAAGCGCATCACGCTGAAGGGCATCTACGAAGCCCTGCGCGACATGAAGCACGAGGTCCATGTGGACCCCGACATCGCCGCCAAGGCGCGCGCCAGCCTGCAGGCCATGCTGGACCTGCCCCCGCCGTCCGTTCCGGCCCATTTCGACACCGGCAAGGCTGCGGTCGCGGTGCCGTATGTGGCGGTCTGAGGACTGAACAGGTCCATGACCCATCCCCTCATCATAGCCGGCGCGGGCATCGCAGGGCTGTGGACGGCGCTGCATGCGGCGCCGCGCCGCGTCATTCTGCTGACCGGCGCGCCGCTGGGGCAGGGCTCGTCCACCGCCTGGGCCCAGGGCGGGGTGGCTGCAGCGCTGGGGCGGGACGATGCGCCGGCCCTGCATGCGGCGGACACGGTGGCCGCAGGCGCCGGTCTGGTGGACCCTGAAGCCGCACGCATCCTGTCCGAAGCCGGGCCGGGCGAGGTGGAGGCCCTTTATGCGCTCGGCGCGCCGTTCGAGCGTGCGCCCGATGGCGTCTGGGCGCTGTCGCGCGAAGCGGCGCACAGCCGCGCCCGGGTGGCGCGCGTGCGCGGCGACCAGGCGGGCGCCGGCATTCTGGCCGCCCTGATCGCAGCGGTGCGCGCTGCAGACCATGTAGAGATCCGCGAAGGCTGGCGGGCCGAGGCGCTGATGGCGTCAGCCTGCGGGCAGGGCTGCGCGGGCGTGCTGGCGCGCCGCGCGGACGGCGCTCTGGAGGCGATCACGGGAGAAGTGGTGCTCGCCGCCGGGTCGCTGTGCGGGCTCTATGCGGTCACCACCACGCCCTGGACCAGCCAGGGCCATGCGCTGGCCATGGCCGCCGCGCTGGGCGCGGTGATCCGCGATGCTGAATTCGTGCAGTTTCATCCCACCGCGATAGATATCGGGCGCGACCCGGCGCCACTGGCCACCGAGGCGCTGCGCGGCGAGGGCGCCATTCTGATCGACCAGGCCGGGCGGCGCTTTATGGCGTGCGCGCACCCGGATGGCGAGCTGGCGCCGCGCGACGTGGTCGCGCGCGCGGTTCACAGGCAGTTGCGTACAGGGCGCGGCGCGTTCCTCGATGCGCGCAAGGCGGTGGGCGAGGCCTTCCCCGAGCGCTTCCCGGCCGTCTTCGCCGCGTGCATGAGCGCGGGGATCGATCCGCGCACGGCGCCGATTCCGGTGGCGCCGGCTGCGCATTATCACATGGGTGGCATCGCCACGGACCTTAACGGCTATACCGGCGTGCCCGGCCTCTATGCGGTGGGCGAGTGCGCCGCGCCGGGGGTGCATGGCGCCAACCGGCTGGCGTCCAATTCGCTGCTGGACGGGCTGGTCTTCGCCCGCCGGGCGGCTGCGCGCCTGAACGCTGCGCCCGTGCGCCTGGCGCCGGGGCGTGCGCCCGCTGCGCCGCCCGCCTTGCCCGGCCCGGCCCTGCAGCGCCTGCGCCAGGTGATGAGCGCCGAGGCCGGCGTGGAGCGCGATGGCGCGGGGCTGGCCCGGCTGATTAACGTGATCGACGCGCTTGAGGTGCGCTATGGCCCGGCTCCGGCCCTGATCGCGGCGCGTTTCGTGGCCGCCGCCGCGCTGATGCGCACCGAAAGCCGCGGCGCCCATTTCCGCCTCGACCATCCCGCCGCCAGCCATGAGGCGCGCTCGTCATGCCTGACCCTGGAGGGCCTGCGCGCGCTGGCCGCGCCCCTCTCAGCCGCCGGAGCTGCTGAATGAACATCCCACCCGTGCCGCGCGGCATCGTCGCGGAAATCGTGTCGATGACGCTAGATGAGGATCTGGGCGGGCGCGGCGATCTGACATCGCTGGCCACCATCGCGGACAGTGCTCAAGGCGTGTTCGACATCGCTGCGCGCGCTGACGGCGTGCTGGCCGGGGTGCAGGCGGCCGAAGAGGTGTTCAGCCAGGTCGATGACGCGATCCGGGTTGAATGGCTTGTCCGTGATGGCGGCGAGCTGCAGGCGGGCGCTGTGGCGGCGCGGCTGAGCGGCCCGGCCCGCTCCATCCTGACGGCTGAGCGCGCGGCGCTGAATTTCCTGGGGCGCCTGTCCGGCGTGGCGACGCTGACCCGGCGCTATGCGGCGGCGATTGCGGGAACGGGGGCTGTCGTCGCCCATACACGCAAGACCACGCCGGGTCTCAGAGCGCTGGAGTTGCAGGCGGTGCGGGCCGGCGGCGGCGCGCCGCACCGGTTCGGCCTGGATGACGCGGTGCTGATCAAGGACAATCACGTGGCGATGTGCGCCGGCGCCGGCGAGGCCGTGCGCCGCGCACGCGCGTTCTGCGGCCACATGACCCGCATCGCGGTGGAGGTTGACCGGCTCGACCAGCTTGGCGAGGTGATCGAGGCGGGCGCCGAGAGCGTGCTCTTGGACAATTTCAGCCTTGAGGATTTGCGCAAGGCCGTCGCCGCCGCCAAGGGGCGCGTGGTGCTGGAGGCCTCCGGCGGGGTGACGCTGGAGACCGTGCGCGCCATCGCCGAAACCGGCGTGGACGTGATCAGCGTGGGCGCGCTGACCCATTCGGCGCGCGTGCTGGACCTCGGGCTGGACGCGGTCTGAGGCTTAACCCGGCGGCGGACCTGACCAGCCGCAGGCGTCGCAGGCGACGCTTGCGCCCTGTTCGAGCAAGGTGAAATGACCGCATTCCGGGCAGGGCTCGCCGTAATAGTCGGGGGCCGGCGCGCGCGCCGGGGCGGGGCCTGAGCCGCTGGCGGGCTCGGCGGCGGGCTTGCGCGGGCGCGATCCGAGCATCACCACATTGTCGGGCAGCTGGCCGCGCGAGAATCCGCGCGAGATCAGGCTCGCCGGATCGGCTTCGGCGGCCAGCTTCTCGCTCGCCACTCCGCGCCCGATGCCGGCGGCGTCGGCGTGCGGGTCTTCAGACTGGGCCAGATCCTCGCGGCCGAGATAGCTCACGGCCAGCTCGCGGAACAGATAGTCCAGGATCGAGGTGGCGTAGGTGATGGAATCATTGCCCTCCACGGACCCCGCCGGCTCGAAGCGCGTGAACAGATAGGCGTCCACGAACTCCTCCAGTGGCACGCCGTATTGCAGGCCGATGGAGATGGCGATGGCGAAATTGTTCATCAGCGAGCGGAAGGCGGCGCCTTCCTTGTGCATGTCGATGAAAATCTCGCCCAGCTCGCCGTCCTCGAACTCGCCGGTGTGCAGATACACCTTGTGGCCGCCCACCGTGGCTTTCTGGATATAGCCCTTGCGCCGGTCGGGCAGCTTGCGCCGGGCGGCGGCGCGTTCGACTACGGTCTCCACCACGCGCTCGATCACACGCTCCTCGGTGACCACATCGCGCGGGCCGTAATCGCCGCCGTCAAATTCGATTGTGTTCAGAAGATCATAGAGCGCCTCGCCCTCGCGCCGGATGGCGATGGCGTGCAGGCCCAGGCGGCAGGCCGCCTCGGCCAGCGCTCCGGCCTCGTCCATGCCGGCCGCGCCGGGCAGGGCGATCTCCAGCCCGCATGAGGCGCCAAGGACCCCTTCCACCGCTGCGGCCATGGCCAGGCGCGCTTCCGGCGTGGGATCGGCGAACACGGCGCGGCGCTCGGGGCTGAGCGCGGTGCAATCGTCCAGGCGTCCTGCGCCCTGCACATAGCGCTCGGCGGCGGCGATATCGACCGGATCAACGCCCAGCGCCTCCAGGAGGCGCCCGCCGGCCCGGTCAAAGCGCTCCGGGCTGATATTGCAACGCTGGGCGATCTCGGGCCCCAGGCTCCAGCGGTTGACGGCGAAGCGCAGCGGCACGCCCTCGCTAAGCGCGGCGTCGATGCGGGCGAAAGCGGCGTCATCCACGCCCTGGCGGCGCAGCGCGTCGATCCACTCGGCCTGATGGCCTGACAGCGAACGCGCGCCCAGCGCATGGGCGCGGGCGGTGTCGCGCTCGTCCTGCGGCAGGTCGGCCAGAGCCGCCTCCACGCAGGGCGCAAAGCCGCGCCCGCCCGGCGCGTCAATCGCGGCGGGGGGATGCACGCCCACCGATTCAGCATCCAGGAACGCCGCTGTGCGCGCGTCCGGACGCGCCAGCGAGAGCGGGGCGGGGCTGGACGCGGCGGCGGTGATCAGGGCGGCGGCGGTCTCGCGCGCTCGCTCGCTGTCATAGGCCAGGCGCAGGGCGCACAGCGCCGCGCCCAGACCGGTCACGGCCAGCGCGCCGCCCGCCGTCTCCGCCACGGCGCCCCACAGCGCGGCGGCGGCGGCGAGCCCGGTCTCGTCCACGCCGTCGCCGGTGATGAAGCGCGTCAGCTCCAGGGTCACAGCGGGCGGGGGCGGGGCGGGGGCCTCGGAAAACTGCAGGCGCGGCAGGCCATGGGTCCACAGCGCTTCGGACAGGCGCGCCGACAGCGCGCGCGCGGGCATTGCGCCGGCCAGCATGGCGTCATTGTGGGCCAGGTCGAAAAATTGCGGGCTCAGGCGCACCGGCGGCGGATCGAAAGCGGGCGGCGCGCTGTTCAGGCCGGCCTCGGGCGTGGTGACGCCCTGGCGGGCGCGGGCGATGGCCCGCTCGATCATGGCGTCCGGCGCGCCGTCGCGCCGGGCGGCGCGCACAGCGCGCGCCAGCGCCCGGTTGTGGCGCGGATCAAAGCACTCGGTCTCGGCGCCGGTGCAGTTCACGCACGCCAGCGCCACCGCTTCGAGCCGTTCGGCCAGCACGCGCGCGCCGACATCGGCGGCGGCCTGGCTCATGGCCGCGGCGTTGAGATCGTCCAGCACGGCGTGCAGATCATCAGCGCCGGCGGCCGGGGCCGGGGCGGGCGACGTCAGCGCCTCGCCGCGCCATACGGCGAGCTCCGGGCAGGCCTCGCGCGCCATCAGCGAGGCGGCGAGCTCGCCGCGCGCCAGATCACGCTGCGCCTTGGGCCAGCCCGCGGCCAGCTGCGCGGCGAGATCGCCGATCACGGTTTCGGCGTCCAGCGCTTGCCCCGCATCGCCATCGCCCTGACCGCCTGCGGCCAGCGCGGCAAAGGCGGCGCAGGCGCGCGCGCTCCAGGCCTCCGGCGCACGCAGGCTCGCCCCGGCGCCGGCCTCGGCCGCGTCAGGATCGGCGGCCAGGATCGGCCGGCTGGCGAACGCGCAGCCGGCCTCGGCCAGGGTCAGGCGCGGGGTGACGGTCATGGCGGCTCCTT
>JAFIEB010000027.1 GCA_020832735.1 Oceanicaulis sp. | reverse complement strand
ACGCCTTTTTCTAAAAACGCCGCGGGGGTTTAAGCGTCCGCCACAAACGGGCGGGGGGGTTACCGCGCCGGCCTCTGCTATGGTGGGGCGTGTGATTCCCCCCGAGCGGAGGCCCGTGCGCCCGCCATGCCCGCCCTGTTGAGCGTCAAGGCGTCGGTTCTCTTTCCGATGCCCCTGCCCGAACCGTTCGACTATGCGGTGCCCGACGGCGTCGAGGTGCGCCCGGGCGATCACGTAGTCGCGCCGCTGGGCAAGCGCTCGGCGGCGGGCGTGGTGTGGGCGGTCAGCGCCGATGACGGATCGCGCAAGCTCAAATCCATCGAGGCGGTGATCGGCGGCCCGCCGCTGGGCGAGGCGACGCGGCGCTTTATCGACTGGAGCGCGCGCTATCTGGTGGAGCCGCCGGGCGTGGTTTTGCGCGCGGTGCTGCGCAGTCCCGGCGCGCTGAGGCCTTCGCCGGTCGAAACCGTCTATCACCCCACCAAAGCCCCGCTGGCCCGCCTCACGCCCGCCCGGTGTGCGGTGCTGGACGCGGCGGCTGAGGGCCCGGCCACCGCCGCAGAGCTGGCCCGGCGCGCGGGCGTTTCAAGCTCGGTCGTATCGGGCCTCGCCGAGGCGGGCGGTTTGCGGGCTGAGGACATCGCCACCGATCCGCCGTTTGCCTCGCCCGACCCTGAGCAGGCGGGCCTGGAGCTGACCGATCTGCAGGCTGACGCCTCGGCGGCGCTGCGCCGTATGGCGGGCGCGGGCGGGTATCAGGCGGCCCTGCTCGACGGCGTCACCGGATCGGGCAAGACGGAGGTGTATTTCGAAGCCGCCGCCGAGATTCTGCGCCGCGAGCCGGACGCCCAAGTGCTGGTGCTTCTGCCCGAAATCGCGCTGACCCAGGCGGTGACCCGCCGCTTTGAGGAGCGTTTCGGCGCCGAGCCCGCGGTGTGGCATTCAGGCCTGTCTGACAAGGCGCGCCGGCGGGTCTGGCGCGAGGCGGCGTCGGGCCGGGCGCGCATCGTGGCGGGGGCGCGTTCGGCGATCTTCCTGCCGTTTTCCAGGCTGCGCTGCATCATCGTCGATGAGGAGCATGACCCGACCTACAAGCAGGACGAGATGCTCGCCTATAACGCCCGCGATCTGGCCGTGGCGCGCGCCAAGATCACCGGCGCCATGTGCGTTCTGGCCAGCGCCACGCCGTCCATGGAGAGCCTCGTCAATGCCGAGACCGGGCGCTACGTCCATGTGCGCCTGCCCGCCCGCGCCGCCGGGGCGGTGCTGCCGGAGATCGAGCTGGTTGATCTGCGCGAGCATCCGCCGGAAACCGGCGAGTGGATTTCGCCCGTGCTGGCGCGCGCGGCCGCCGAGACGCTGGCGCGCGGCGAGCAGGTGATGTTCTACCTCAACCGGCGCGGCTACGCCCCGCTGGTGCTGTGCAAGGCCTGCGGCCACAAGATGAAAAGCCCGCAGGCCGACCGCTATCTGGTCGAGCACCGCTATACCGGGCGCCTCATTTGCCATGTCACCGGTTTTTCCATGCCCCGGCCCGCGGCCTGCCCGTCCTGCGGCGCAAAGGACAGCCTGATCAGTGTCGGTCCCGGCGTCGAACGCGTCGCCGAGGAGGCCATCCGGCGTTTCCCCGGCCAGCGCGTGGAGGTGTTCTCATCCGACACCGCGCAGGGACCTGACGCCGTGCGCGACATGGTCGCGCGCATGGAGGCGGGGGAGATTGATATTCTGGTGGGCACCCAGATCGCGGCCAAGGGCCATAATTTTCCGCGCCTGACCCTTGTGGGGGTGGTGGACGCCGATCTGGGCCTCGCCGGCGCCGATCTGCGCGCCGGCGAGCGCACCTATCAGACGCTGGTGCAGGCGGCGGGACGGGCCGGCCGCGCCGACCGGCCGGGACGGGCGCTATTGCAGACCTGGAGCCCCGAGCATGAGGCGCTGCAGGCGCTCGCCGCCGGGGACCGGGAGGCGTTTCTGGCCGCCGAGCGCTCGGTGCGCGAAATGCTGCGCCTGCCGCCGTTTGGACGCCTCGCCGCGATGATCCTGTCAGGTCCTGACCCCGAAGCGCTGGAAACCGTGGCGCGCGCTATAGCCGCCGCGGCGCCGCTGGCCGACGGGGTAGAGGTGTTCGGCCCGGCCGATCCGCCGCTGGGCGTGGTGCGCGGGCGCTGGCGCAAGCGTTTTCTCGTGCAGGCCGACCGGCAGGTGGATATCTCGGCCTATATGCGCGCCTGGGCCGCCCGGTTCAAAACCCCGCCCTCGATCCGGGTGAATCTGGATATCGAGCCTTATTCCTTCTTGTAGATATCGGCTTTGAGGGGTGGCGCTCGCCTGTTCTCCTTGACCTGACCGGGCGCACGGGTATTGTCCCGCGCTTTCCAGTCACCCGGCAGGCTTCATCATGAGCAATCGCGCCGCAGCGGCGCCCGTCGCCATCGTAATGGGATCGCGTTCAGACTGGCCGGCCATGAAGGCCGCAGCCGCCATGCTGGACGCCCTTGATGTGGCCTATGACGCGCGCGTGGTTTCAGCCCACCGCACGCCGGACCGGCTTGTGGCGTTCGCCAAGGGCGCACACGCGGCGGGCGTGAAGGTGATCATCGCCGGTGCGGGCGGCGCGGCGCATCTTCCCGGCATGGTCGCATCCATGACCCCCCTGCCCGTGCTGGGCGTGCCGGTGGAGTCCAAAGCCCTGTCTGGCCTCGACTCCCTTCTGTCCATCGTGCAGATGCCCGGCGGCGTGCCCGTGGGCACGCTGGCGATCGGCGAGGCGGGGGCGAAAAACGCCGGCCTTCTGGCCGCCTCCATCCTGGCCCTGTCCGATCCGGCGCTGATGACGCGGCTGGAGGCCTGGCGCGCGGCCCAGACTGCTTCGGTGCCTGACAGCGTCGAGGACTGATGTGAGCGCGCTGAAGCCGGCAGACCGCATCGGCATTCTCGGCGGCGGCCAGCTGGGGCGCATGCTGGCGCTGGCCGCCGCGCGCCTGGGCCTGGATGCCGTGATCTATGACCCCGAGGCTGATTGCCCGGCGAGCCGTGTGGCGGCGGAGCATGTCTGCGCCCCTTACGAGGATCTGGACGCGGTGGCCCGCTTCGCCCGTTCGGTGGCGGCGGTGACCTTCGAGTTTGAAAACGTGCCGGTGGAGAGCGCGCGCGAGGCGGCCCGCCATGCGCCGCTCAGGCCCGGCGCGCAGGCGCTGGAAACGGCGCAGGACCGGCTGACTGAAAAGACCTTCCTCAACGCCCATGGCGCGCGCACCGTGGAGTTCCGCGCCGTCAACAGCGCCGGTGACGCGCGCGCCGCGCTGGCGGCGCTCAGCGCGCCAGCCATCCTGAAGACGCGGCGCATGGGCTATGACGGCAAAGGCCAGGCGGTGGTCAAAAGCGCCGGCGAGGCGGCGGCGGCGTTCGAGCGCTTTGAATCCCGCCCGGCCATTCTGGAAGCCTTCGCGCCGTTCCGCCGGGAGCTGTCGGTGGTGGCCGCCCGGGCGCTCGACGGCGAGGTGCGCGCCTTTGCGCTGTCTGAGAACCATCACGCGGGGGGCATTCTGCGCGAAAGCCTGGCGCCCGCCGATGTCAGTGCGGCGACGGAGGCCGAGGCCGTCGCCATGGCGCGCGCCATCCTTGAGGCGCTGGATTATGTCGGCGTGATCGCGGTGGAGCTGTTCGAGCTTGAGGACGGGTCGCTGCGGGTCAACGAGATCGCGCCGCGCGTCCACAATACCGGCCACTGGACCATGGATTCCTGCCGCACCTGCCAGTTTGAACAGCATGTGCGCGCGGTCGCCGGCTGGCCGCTGGGCGATGCGTCGGCGTTCGCCTCAGCGCGCATGATCAATCTGATCGGAGCCGATGTGGACGCCTGGCCGCGCTGGCTGGCCGAGCCGGACGCACGTCTGCATCTCTATGGCAAACGCGCCGCGCGCGAGGGCCGCAAGATGGGCCATGTGACCCTGACGCGGCCTCTGTCTCAGGACTGACGGGCTTCGGCCGCGTCCAGCTCCTCGCCATTGCGGGTCAGGATGCGCGTGGCGGCCAGATCGCCCGTCACGTTCACCGCCGTGCGCGCCATGTCCAGGAACCGGTCCACGCCCAGCACGAACACCAGCCCGTAGGGCGGGATGCCGAAACTGACGATCAGCCCGGACAGGATCGCGATGGACACGCCCGGCGCGCCCGGCGCGCCGATGGAGGCGGCCACCAGCGTGGCGACCATGAAGGCGACCTGGAACGGGTCCAGGCTCACCCCGGCGATCTGGGCCACGAAGATCACCGCGCAGGCCTGATAGAGCGCGGTGCCGGCCATGTTCACGGTCGCGGCCAGCGGGATTACGAAACTGGCGATGGAGGACGGCGCGCGCAGTTTTTCGACCGCCGTGCGGATCGAGAGCGGGATCACGGCGGCTGAAGACGAGGTGGAGAAGGCCAGGAGCTGCGCCTCTCCGACGGCGCGCTGAAAGGCGAGCGGGCTCATGCGCCCGAACAGGGCCACGGCGGCGTAATACATGACCAGAAGACCGGCGAGGCCGGCCAGCACCGTGGCCACATAGGCGCCCAGCGCCACCAGCGATTCCGCGCCAAGCCGCGCCAGCAGCTGCGCGGTCAGGCCGAACACCGCGTAGGGGGTGATGTACATCGCCCATTTGACCACGGTCATGGCCACTTCCAGCAGGCCTTCGAGCACCCGGATCAGCGGGTCGAGCCGGGTCTTGTTGGGCGAGGCGACATAGGCGGCGCCCAGAAAGATCGAGAAGATGACCACCGCCAGCATCTCGCTCTCCACCATGGAGGCGAGCGGATTGTCCGGGACCAGCGCCGCGATCATGCCCGGCGCCTCGGCGGCCATCTGGGCGAACGGGTCAATGCTGGCGGCGGCCTCGGCCGGATCCGGGCGCAGGCGCGGGATGGGCACGAACTCGGCGGCGACCAGCGCGCCGGGCTTGAAAGTCAGGGTCAGGAAGGCGCCCAGAGCCGCCGCAGCCGTGGTGGTGACGCCGACAAACACCGCCAGGCGGCCCCCGACGGCGCGCAGCCGCGCCGGATCGGCGGCGCCGGCGGCCAGGCCCAGAATGATGGAGCTCGCCACCAGCGGCATCAGCACCATCTTGATCATCGCCAGAAAGATATGGCCAGGCAGCGCCATCCATTCGCCCAGCGTGGCCGCCATCCCGCGGCTGACCAGCCCGGCCTCCGGCCCCAGCAGCAGACCGGCTCCGACGCCCAGAACCAGCCCGATGAGCACCTGCGCCCACAGCCGCGTTCGCACCCAGCCTTCCAGCTGGCGGGTCAGCATGTTGTAGCGTATGCGCCGCGGGGCGCGGGCGCGGGTCATGGCGTCAATCCTGCTGCTGGCTTCAGCTCCACTGGCGGCGTCAGGCGCGCTTGACCGCGCCGCCCGGCGCCCAGGCGGCGTGGAATCCTGCGGGCACGCGCGCCGGCAGCTTCACCCGCGCCCGCGGCGCAGCGGTGAAGTCCTGCGCATCCCACACCCGCGCCTCCGACGCCCCGGTGGCCGCATCGAACACCAGCGAGACGACATAGCCGTCATCCTCGCCCGCAGCGCCCTCGCGCGGGGCGAAGGCGGGCTCGGAGCCGTACACGCCCGGCTCGAACATCTGCGCCTGGCTGGCGCCGGTTTCGAGATCGTACTTGATCAGCCCGTCAAACAGCTGAACCGGCTGGTTGGGGATGGAGACATGGTAGGAATACCGGCTCTTGCGCCCGGTGCGCGCATGGCTGACCACGGGAAACTCGCTGACCCGGTCGTCGACCTGGCGCTGGCGCGTCTCGCCGGTCGCCAGATTGAAGCGCCATTCATACAGCACCGCCTGCAGCGCCAACACCACCGCCATCGGGCCATAGGGGCCGAAGGACGGATCGGGCGTCTGGCCGTTGGGGATCATCCGGCAGGCGAACAGGACGATCTCGTCGCCCTCCTCCCAGGCGTTGACCACGTGATAGATGTAGCACGGATCCGCCTCGAACCAGCGCACGCCCCCGGTCCCGTCGCGGCGCATCACGCCAAAGCGCGTGGCCAGGCCTGCGGGCTGGTGAATCTGCCACAGCCCGTTGCGCATGCCCGACTGAGTGAACACCACCGGCAGGTCCATCAGCACCAGATGGTTTTTCGTGATCGCCATGTCGTGAGGCAGGCGCGGGCCGGGCAGCTCCACCTCGCGGAACCAGCTCAGCTGATTGTCCGGCGAGACCACGCCCGCCGACATGAACGGCCGGTAGAGATCATAATCGAAAAAGATCAGCTCGCCGGTCTCGGGATCGGTCTTGGAGTGGGCCGAGACATTTTTCGGCAGGGCGCCGGAAAAGGTCTCGGTGCGCAGCGTCTCCAGCGTGCGCGGATCGACCCGCACCGGCTGGCCGGACACGTACCACAACGCCATCAGCTCGCCATTGTGCACGATGACGTCGGTATTGGCGGTGTCCTTGTAGACCGTGGGATGGCGCTCCTTGCAGGCCGGCATGAAAATGCCGCCCGCCTCGCACGTCCCGGCCCTGGCCGCCTCGAAATCGGCCGTGCGCACATAGCGGTTGCGGTATTCGGCCTTGCCGTTCTCAAACCACACCCCGTGCAGCATGGCGTCGCCGTCGAACCAGTGATGCAGGCCCTGCGGCGCGGTCAGCGGGTTGGGGCCGTTGCGCACGTAAAGCCCGTACAGATCGCGCGGCAGCTCGCCCTCAATCTCCAGGTCCAGGGCGGTGATCTCCTCGCGCACAGGCGCATAGACGCCCTTGAGATACGGGTTGAGGCGGTTGACCGGATCGGTCAGCTCCTCACGCTCGAACGCGGTGGTGATCATGGTCATGGGGCAGGTCTCCGCAGGGCCGGGCGCCAGTGTGACGCCGCGCTGGCGACGGAGCAACTCCCTGGCGGATCAATCGGCGTCGGGGCGGCCGGATTCCAGCTCCTCCAGGCGGGTGCGCACATCTTCCAGCTGGGTTTCCAGCTCGATATAGCGCATCTCGCGCGACACCTCGCGGCGCTGCAGATCGGCCAGCTGGACGCGCGCCTCGTTGAGCAGGCGGCGCGACTTGACCGCGACGCCGGCTGTGAAGGCGAAGGCCAGCGCGAACAGGGCCAGCGGCCACAGCCAGGGGCGCAGCGGCGCGGCCGCGTCAAGCGCCATCGCCCCCATGAAGGCGGCGCCCAGCACCGCCATCAGCGCCAGGAAGGCGCGATTGCGCCAGGCCGACAGGAGGGGGCTGCGCAGCCGGGCCGGCGCGCGCGCGATCAGCGCCTCGATCCGGCCGGTTCGCGGCGCGGGGCCTTCTGCGGGCCGGGCGGACTGGCGCTCGCGGATGAGGGTGCGCGCTTGAGGATCGAACAGCGTCTCGTAGTCGACCCGGTCGAACACCTCCAGATCGCCGCCCACGGTCGCGTTGAACACCTTGATCCCGCGCGCCTCCAGCGCCTGACGGGCGAACTTGTAATGCTCGACCATCAGCGTGGTGTTGGGCGTATGCCATTTGCGCCCCTTGCCGAAATAGGCCGGGTCGAAATGGTTGGGGTCGTCATCGCGCGTCGAGGTGAGCGCGATCCCGTCCGGGTCCTCGGCCGCCGCGCTGGCGGGCACGGTGTAGCGGGTGTCGCACCCGATCAGGTAAATCTCCGAAAAACCCATATAGGCTGCGATCTGCAGCATGGTGATGGTGACGGTGTGCGGCTGCACCACGCCCGCCTCGATATCGGCAGAGAACATCGAGTCCGGCAGATTATCGAGCGTGCCGAACACTTCATTGAAATAAAACCGGTTTCTGGCGGTCGGCAGCACGGTGCGCGAGGGCAGCCGGCGCTTGTCGCCGACATGCTCCTGGATCACGGTGGGGAAGAATCCGGTCATGGCCGGGTTGGCGTCCAGCATGGCCGCGATCTCGCCGGCCCGGTCGGGCAGGACGCGCGAATCCACGCACGCATAATAGGCCGGGCGCCAGCCAATGCGGTCGAACAGCATGTAGACCGAGTTGCAAGCGAACACCGTCTCGCCGTCCAGCAGGCTCAGGTCGGTCTGATTCAGGGACGGGCCATTGCCCATGATGAAACAGCGCTGGCCCGTGTGCACGCCGCTGAAGCGCGCCAGCGTGCTGGGCGCGCAGGCGCGGTCGACGGGATTTGTGAATGCTTGCGGCGCCGGGCCTGTACGCGCGCCCTGGCGCGCCGGGCGCAAGCTGCTGGCGCGCACGATGGGCGGATCGCACACGGACAGCTCGCGGTCACGGCGCAGACGGGTCTCGTCGTCCAGCGTGACCGGCGCGTCAGGCAAAAGCGCGCCGAACGCGTCGCGGAACGCCGGCTCCACAGCCTCCAGCTCGCGCGCCAGGATCGCCCGGGCTTCTTTCTCGTAGCGCGATTTGAAGACGATGGAGCGCTGGCCCGGCCGCACGCGGAAACAGCCCAGATGCCGGTCGACGGTGTGCAGCTCGGCATGGCGGAAGAAACGGCACCACAGCTCGAAATCGTTGGCCAGGCTGAACTCGGTGTCCAGGCGCCCGCCCGCGCGCTCCCACAAGCTGCGCCGCCAGAAGGTGGATTCCTGCTGGATCCACTGATGATCGCCAGCCAGGAAGCGCACGCGCGACCAGGGCCGCACCGTGCCCATCCATTCGATCACGCCGTCAGAATTCATGCTGGAGGGACGCCCGGTGATCCACTCGATGTCAGGGCGCGCCTCGAACAGCCGCGCCACGAAGGACAGCGTGCCCGGCAGGATCACGTCATCGGAATTGATCCAGCCCATGATCTCGCCGGTGGAAGCGGCGAAACCCTTGTTCAGCGCGTCGGCATGGCCCTCGTCCGGCTCGCAGATCAGGCCGGCCAGCCGGTCGCGGACTTCCTCGATGATGATGCGCGAGCCGTCAGCGCTGTCGCCGTCCACGACGATGTATTCCAGCTCGGGATAATTCTGGTCCAGCACCGATTCCAGGCACGGGCGCAGATAGGCCTGGCCGTTCCAGTTGGGGGTCACGATGGTGAAGCGCGGGCGCGTTGCGGCAGGGGGCATCAGCGGCTCCGGAGCGGGTGCAGGGCGAAAGAGACGGTCGATTTGAACGCGTTCCAGGGACCGGCGTGGCGGTTGACCAGGCGGGCGATCTCCCACAGCCGCCGAACGCCGAGATTAGCGGTCTTGGTGCCTTCGCCCATATAGACGCGCGAGAGCACGGTTTCGGTGCTCACAAACGGCGTCCCGGCGGCGTGCAGCCGCACCCACAAATCCCAGTCCATGGTGTAGTGAAGCGCCCCGTTAATCCCCCCTACAGCCTCTACGCAGGCGCGCCGGACAAAGCAAGACGGCTGGGAAATCAGATTGGCGCGGTAAAGCAGCGGCCCGGCCTCGCCAAGCTGGCCGTGCGCGCCCGTGACCCGCCCCTCAATGTCGATGAAGTCCGATCCGCCATGCACCACGCCGGCCCCGGGGTGCGCCTCGAACAGCGCCGCCACGGCCGCCAGCGCGCCGTCCGTCAGTTGATCGTCGGTATTGAGCCAGCCCAGTATCGGCGCGCGCGTGTGCGCCCAACCCTCAGCGATGGCGGCGGCCTGCCCGTCATCGGGGCCCTCGCGCCGCCAGGCGAAGTCCAGGCCGCTGGCGTCGGCCGCATCGCGCACGCGCGCATCGCCCGAGGCGTCCAGGAACGCGATCTCCAGCGCCATGTCCTGGCGCCTGAGGCTGTCCAGCGCAGCAGGCAGGAGCGGGTGCCACGCCCCCACCGGCATGGCGATGGCGAAGCGCGGGGCGGCGTCTGTCAGGTTCTGGCCGGGCGCAGTCATGGCCCGCCTTCTAGGCGCGGGCGCGCCGGGGCGCAACGCTGCGCGCCTGTCATGATCTGAAATGTTTTGTCGGGCGGGCGCGGCTGGCGCCGGGCGTGCAGGGCTGACTATAAGAAGCCTGAGCGTCCCGGGACCTGTCAGGAGACGGAACAATGTGCGGCATCGTGGGAGTGTCAGGGCGCGCCGACGCCTGCGAGGTGCTGGTCGAGGGCCTGCGCCGGCTGGAGTATCGCGGCTATGACTCCGCGGGCGTGTGCGGCGCTGGCCTGGACGGGGCGATGGCCGGCGAGCGCGCGGCGGGCAAGGTGTCTGCGCTGGCGGCGAAGCTGGCCGCGCGCGGCGGACTGGCGGGTATGAGCGGCATCGCCCATACGCGCTGGGCGACCCATGGCGCGGCCGAGGAACGCAACGCCCACCCCCACCGCGCCGGACGGGTGGCGCTGGTCCATAACGGGATTATCGAGAACCACGCTGCGCTGAAAGCCGAGCTCATGGCCGCGGGCCGGACCTTTCAGTCCGACACCGACTCAGAAGTCGTCGCCCATCTGTTCGACGCGGCGCTGGATGTGCACGCCGACCCCCATGACGCCTGGCGCGCGGTGGTCGGCCGGCTGCAGGGCGCGTTTGCGCTGGCCGCAGTGAGCGAGAGCGCGCCGGGTCTGGTGTTCGGCGCGCGCAAGGCCGCGCCCTTGCTGGCCGCTCTGGGGAATGGGACGGGCTATATCGCCTCGGACGCCATGGCGCTGCCTGAAGATGCGGCCACGATCATCTATCTTGAAGACGGCGACACGGTGGTGGCGGGGCCCGGCTCGGCCGATGTTCGCGACGCGCAAGGCCGCCCGGCCCAGCGCAAGCAGGCCGCAGGCCCCGGCGTGTTCGGCCGGGTCGACAAGGGCCCGTTCCGCCACTTCATGGAAAAGGAAATCCACGAGCAGCCCGAAGTCGTAGGCCGCACGCTGGCGGCCTATCTCGATCTGGCCGGGGGCGCGGTGAACCTGCCCGCCGCGGTGGATTTCGCAGCCATGAACCGGCTCCTGATCGTGGGCTGCGGCACGGCGGCCTATGCCGGCATGGTGGCGCGCTACTGGTTTGAAAGCCTCGCCGGGCTTCCCACCGAAGTCGATATCGCCTCGGAGTTCCGCTATCGCGACCCGGCCTTCGCCAAGGGCGATGCGGCATTGTTCATCTCCCAGTCGGGCGAGACCGCCGACACGCTGGAAGCGCTGCGCCTGTGCAAGGCGGCGGGGCTGATCACCATCGCCCTGACCAACACGCCCCATTCCACCATGGCGCGCGAGGCCGACATCGTGCTGCCCACGCTCGCCGGGCCGGAGATCGGGGTGGCGTCCACCAAGGCCTTCACCTGTCAGCTGGCCGCGCTCGCTGTCGCGGCGGGCGCCCAGCGCGAACGCATGGACGCTCAGGCGGTGCAGGCGGCCATCGCCGATCTGTCCGCCGCGCCGCGCCTGATGGGTGAAGCGCTCAATCTGCGTCAGGGCGTGGACGCGCTGGCGCTGGACTTGGCGCGCAGCGATATCGTGCTGTTCCTGGGGCGCAATTCCCTCTACCCGCTGGCGCTGGAAGGCGCGCTGAAGCTCAAGGAGATCAGCTATATCCACGCCGAGGGCTATGCCGCCGGCGAGCTGAAGCACGGCCCCATCGCGCTGATCGAAGAAGGCGTGGCGGTGATCGTGCTGGCGCCCATGGACGCGCTATTTGACAAGACCCGCTCGTCCATCGAGCAGGTGCGCGCGCGCGGCGCGCGGGTGATCGCAGTGGCCGATCCTGAGGCAGCGGCGGCGCTGGACGGGCAGAGCGCGCTGACATTCGTGACGCCCGCCGCCGGCCGGCTGGCCGCGCCCATCGTCATGGCGGTGGCGGTGCAGCTGATCGCCTACCTCACGGCGGTGCACAAGGGCACCGACGTGGACCAGCCGCGCAATTTGGCCAAATCGGTGACTGTCGAATAAGGCAATGAAACGTGACTTAAGCGCGTGCGCATACAGGGCTATACGCCCCGTCGTGCCCCGCCTCGCAACAGGATACCCGTCCGCATGATCCCTTTCATCGATCTGGCCGCCCAGCGCGCCCGCATTCAAGACCGGCTCGACGCCGCCATCGCGCGTGTGATCGAGGAGGGCAAATATATTTTCGGGCCTGAAGTCACCGAGCTGGAGACCCGGCTGAAAGCCTTCGGCGAGACGCGCCACGCCCTGACCTGCGCCAACGGCACCGACGCCATCGCCCTGCCGCTGATGGCCTGGAAGCTGCGCCCGGGCGACGCTGTATTCGTGCCGAGCTTCACCTTCGCCTCCACCGCCGAGGTGGTGGCCTGGCTGGGCGCGACGGCGGTGTTCGTCGACATCGACCCTGATACCTACTGCATGGATCCGGTCAGCCTTGAGCGCGCCGTCGAGTGGGCCAAACGCGAGGGCGGCCTGACCCCGCGCGCTGTGATCGCGGTGGACCTGTTCGGCCAGCCCGCCGACTATCCCGCCATCAGCGCCATCACCAGGGCCCACGGGCTCAAACTCATCGCCGACAGCGCGCAGGGCTTCGGCTGCACGCTCAGCGGCCGGCGCCCGGCTCACTGGGCCGACATCGCCACGATCAGCTTCTATCCGGCCAAGCCGCTGGGCTGTTACGGCGATGGCGGGGCGGTGGTGACCAATGATGACGAACTGGCCGCCCTGTTCGCCTCGCTGCGCAATCACGGCCAGGGTGAGGAGCGCTACGCCTATGACCGCATCGGCATGAACTCGCGCCTGGATACGATCCAGGCAGCGATCCTGCTGGAAAAGCTGGAGATTTTCCCCGACGAGATCGTCCAGCGCAACAAGGCCGCTGACGCCTACGCGGCGGCGCTGGCGGACGTTGTGAAGACGCCGGTGGTGATCAAGGGCGGGGTGTCGACCTGGGCGCAATATACGATCGAGGTCGATGACCGTGACGCCTTCCGCGCCCGCCTGGCCGAAAAGGGCGTGCCCACGGCGGTGTATTACCCTGTGCCTATGCACGTTCAGGAACCCTATCAGCGCTTCCCGCTGGCGCCGGGCGGCTTGCCCGCGACGGAGCGGGCCATGTCGCGGGTCGTGTCCCTGCCCATGGACGCCTATCTCGCCGGCGAGCGTCAGGACCAGGTGATCAAGGCCGTGCGCTCCAGCGTGTAAATCGCCATCTCGCCAGCCCTCCCGCAACCCGATACATACAGGGCTGATTTCACCTGTCGGGAAGGGAGTGCCCGGTGCGTCACCTGCAGGCCAGCATCATCACAAGGCGCCTCAAGCGCCCCTTCGTCATCGCCACCGGCGCACGCACCGAGCAGGCCTCGGTCTGTGTCACCATCAGCCAAGGCTCGGATGTGGGTTATGGCGAGGCTGTGGGGGTGAGTTATCGCGGCGAGACGGCCGAGACCATGGTGTCTGAGATCGAGGCGGTGCGCAGCGCCATCGAAGCCGGCGCCGACCGGATGCGCCTGATGAGCCTCCTGCCGCCGGGCGGCGCGCGCGCGGCGCTGGATGCGGCGCTGTGGGATCTCGAAGCGCGCCGCGCCGGCACATCGGTGGCCGCCCTGTGCGGCCTTCCCGGTCCGGTCCGGCCTGTCGTCACCGCCTTCACCATTTCGCTCGACACGCCGGACGCCATGGAGCAGCAGGCGCGCGAAGCCGCGCACCGCCCGCTCCTGAAGGTGAAGCTTGGCCGGCGTGACGGGCTGGATGGCGCGCGCGCCGCCGCCGTGCGCCGGGGCGCGCCGGACGCGGCGCTGATCGCCGACGCCAATTGCGGCTGGACGCGCGAAGACCTGCCCCATCACGCCCATGAGCTGGCGCAGCTGGATTTCAAACTGCTCGAACAGCCCTTGCCGCCCGAACAGGATCATCTGCTGGACGATTTCCGCTCGGGCCTGCCCTTGTGCGGAGACGAAAGCTGCCAGTCCATGGCCGAGCTCGAGGCGGCGGCGAAGCGATACGACGTGATCAATATCAAGCTGGACAAGTGCGGCGGGCTGACCCACGCCCTGGAGATGCGCGCGCGCCTGCGGGCGCTGGGCAAGGGCGTGTTCGTGGGCTGCATGATCTGCGGCGTGAGGGCCATCGCCCCGGCGCTGATCCTGGCCCAGGACGCCGATTTCGTGGATGTGGACGGGCCGGTCTGGCTCGCTGAAGACATCGCCCCGATGGCGCTGGACGAGGCGGGCCGGCTGACGCCCGTGCCAGCCGGCGTGTGGGGCGGCATGGGAGAGACATTGTCATGATCGCACTGCCCTATCTGGTGTTTCTGGGCGATGCCGACCGCGAGGTGGGCGTGAAGACCGCCCAGGGCGTGCTCTACTGGCGCCCCGATCAGGTGGCGGGCCAGTTCCGCCTGCCCGGATGCGAGCTGGATCTGGGCATTCCCGACATGGATTTCGACGCGGCGGTGGCGGCCGGCGCGCGCACCGTCCTCATCGGTATCGCCAACCGGGGCGGCATAATGCCCGAGCGCTGGATCGAGCCGCTGCGCCAGGCGCTCGAAGCCGGGCTCGACATCGCCAGCGGCCTGCATCAGCGCCTGAGCTCGTTTCCGGCCTTAAAAGAGACCGCAGACCGGCTGGGCCGCCAGCTCCATGATGTGCGCCACTGGTCCGGCCCGCCATTAAAGCTCGGCACGGGCGAAAAGCGCGCTGGCCAGCGCGTGCTGATGGTCGGGACCGATTGCAATATCGGCAAGAAATACGCGGCGCTGGCCGTCGCGCAGGAGATGTGCGCGCGCGGGATCAAATCCACCTTCCGCGCCACCGGCCAGACCGGGGTTCTGATCGCGGGCGCGGGCGTGGCCATTGACGCCGTCCCCGCCGATTTCGTCTCCGGCGCGGTGGAGATGCTGTGCCCGGCCAATGATCCGGGCCACTGGGACGTGATCGAGGGGCAGGCAAGCGTGCTGCATCCCTTTTTCGGTCAGGTGACGCTGGGCCTGGTGCTGGGCGCCCAGCCCGACGCGCTGGTGCTGTGCCACGAGGCGGGGCGCGCTCATATTCGCGGCATGCCTAACCGGCCCCTGCCCAGCCTCACCGCCACGCTGGAAGCCCATCTCGCCGCCGCGCGGATCAATAATCCGGCGGTGCGCGCCGCAGCGGTGAGCGTCAATACGGGCGGGCTAACTCCTGAGGCGGCGGAAGCAGCGCTGGAGGCGGCGCGGGCCGAGACCGGCCTGCCCGCCACCGACCCGATCCGCCACGGCGCCGGCGTGCTGGCGGACGCGATCCTGGCGCGGCGCTGAAGCTTCAGGTCTCGGCGCCTTCCACATCCAGCAGATCGCCGGGACGGCAATCCAGCGCGGCGCAGAGCCGGGCCAGGGTATCAAAGCGCACGCCCTTCACCTTGCCCGACCGGAGCAGCGACAGATTGGCCTCGGTGATGCCGATCTGCGCGGCGAGATCCTTCGCCTTCATCTTGCGCCGCGCCAGCATGACATCCAGCGTCACCACGATGGCCGGCGGCTCTGTCATTGCATCGCGCTCAGACAATGGCGTCATGCTCCGCCTGAAGCGCGTGGGCGCGCTGCATCGCAAAGGCCATGGCCGTGGTGAACACGCCGCCAGCCGCCAGCGCCAGCCCGGCTGCATCAATATTGAACGCGATCCCGCGCGATACGCCGCCGATCCAGTCCAGCAAGGTGGGCTGGATCACGATCACCGCCGCCGCCGCCCAGGCCAGCGCCTCGCCAAAGCTACGGATGCGTTTGGCGTTTTTGGCGGTGAACATCTCGCCGCGTCCATAGGCGGCGCCGAGCGCGGCCATCGCCGCCAGCCCGTTGATCAGGAAGAGCAATGGCAAGGCGTCTACAAAGCCAAGAAAGAGTGCATTGAACGTGCCGAGCGGTCCCTCCGCTCCGACAGGCCCGGCCGAGACCCGCTCGGCCAGATGCATGGCGGCATGAATGAGGCAGAGCATGAGGGCGAGATAGCCGCCCACTTCCATCGCCCGTCCCAAATTGCGCATTCGATTATCAGCGGTCATGTGTCATCTCCTGAAGACCATGCCGTCTTATAACAAGAAATTTATGTATAACAATAATTTTTTATCGCAAAACAGTGTTTTTTTGCTAAGCCCCGGATCCCGCTAGCATCCATGCCGCCAGCACGCTTCGCCAGGCCTCCGGAAGAGGCGCAGGCCGCCGGGTGTCCCGGTCCACATAGACATGGACGAAAAAGCCCTCGGCGATGGCCGCATCCTCGCCGGCGCGGAAGATCGCCAGCTCATAGCGCACCGAGCTGGTCCCGATGCGCGCGACTTTGAGCCCCGCCTCCAGCGCTTCTGGAAAGGCGGCGGACGCGTGATAGCGGCAGCCGGTCTCCACCACCAGGCCGATCATCGGCCCGCCGGTTATGTCCAGCAGGCCCGCCCGCGCCAGGCGCCGGTTCACCGCCGTGTCAAAAAAGGCGTAAAAGACCACGTTGTTGACGTGGCCATAGGCGTCATTATCCGCCCAGCGCGTCTCGATAGGCTCGAAAACAGCGAAATCGGCGCGGGCGGCGCGGCTGCGGTGGGTCATAGTGTGATGCGCTGGCCCGTGCGCGCGACTTCGCCGACGAGCCTTGGCTTCAAAGCGCCGGGGGTCAGCACGTCCACGGGCCGCATGAGCGCGCTCTCGAGGAGGTCTTGCAGATCGAGAAGACGGCTGAAGCTTCTGGGACCGGGTTCGACAACCAGGTCCACGTCGCTGGCTCCGTCGAACTCTCCGCATGCGAACGAGCCGAACACGGTCACAGCGTCCACGTCGAACGCACGCAAGCTGTCGGTCCGCTCGCGCAGGCGGGCGGCAATATCGTCGAACGAGGTTACAGGCGGCGCAAACGTTCTCATAACGCCAGCTTACAGAATTTCCTCAAACATCGCCACGATGGAGGCGTAGTCCATCTCGCGCGGATTATTGGGCAGGAGCCGGTCATTGGCCGCCACGTCCGCGGCCATGGCCGGGATGTGGTTATGGCTGATGCCGAGCTCTGACAGGCGCCGCTCGATCCCCACCTCCGCCGCGATGCGGTCCATCTCCGCGATCAACCCGTCAGAGGAGGCTTGCAGGCCCAGATGGGCGGCGATCTCGGCGTAAAGCGGCTCGGCCGCGGGCGCGTTGAAGCGCAGCACCGGCGGCAGGACGACGGCGTTCGACAGGCCATGGGGCACGTGGAACATCCCGCCCAGCGGATAGGCCATGGCGTGCACCCCGCCCACGGGGGAGTTGGAGAAGGCCTGTCCCGCCAGCATGGCGCCCAGCAGCATGTCGCCGCGCGCCTCGCGGTCCGATCCGTCGGCGCAGGCGCGCAGGATCGATCCGTGCAGTTTCTTCAAGGCCGCCAGCGCCAGCGCGTCGGAGACCGGGTTCTTGGCGCGCCGGTTGGTGAAGGCCTCGATGGCGTGGACCATGGCGTCAATGCCGGTATAGGCGGTGGGGTGGCGCGGCAGCCCCACCGTGAGGTCCGGGTCCAGGATCGCCATGTCGGCATAGAGCGGATCGGCGGCGATGCCGCGCTTGGACGTCGCGCCGGTGGTGATCACGGCCACATTGGTCACTTCCGAGCCGGTCCCGGCGGTGGTGGGCACAAGGATCAGCGGCGGTCGGGCGGCGCGCACCTGCTGCACGCCATACATCTCGCTCAAGCCCTGTTCGCCAGACAGCAGCACGGCCACCACCTTGGCCGTATCCATCGGGCTGCCGCCGCCAAAGCCGATCACGGCTTGCGCGCCGAAATCGCGCCCGGCCTTCACCGCGTCGAGCACGGTCTGTTCGGGCGGATCGGGCACGATCTCGTCATGCACCAGCACCTCAAGCCCGTCGGCGGCCAGCCCGGCCAGCGCGCTCTCGCACAGGCCCGCCCCGCGCACGCCCGCATCGGTGACGAAGAGAATGCGCCGCGCGCCCTTGAGCGCCGGGGCGGCGGCTTCGGACAGACGCGCGCTGGCGCCGGGCTCGAACAGGATGTGAGGCACGGTTTTGAAGGCGAATGAGGCGGTCATGGCTGTCTCCGGCGCGCGCAGCCGGTTTCTGGCGGGCGCAGTCCGGGCCATGCTAGAAGGAGGGGGCAAGGCAGGACAAGGTGCAAGCCATGGCCGAAGACATCCGCTCTACCTCCTCCCCCAACGCCATTCCGGGCATGGGAGAGGCGTATTTCGATCCGCTGCTGCAGGATGCAGGCGAGGGACTGGAAGGCCCCGGCGGCGCCCTGCACCGCTATGCGCGGCGCCCGGAGGGCTACACGCTGGGGACCGCCGATTTCAACCCCCAGACCTGGCTGCTCTCTCGCCAGCCTCGCTATACCGAAGCCGAGCATCATCGCTGGCGGCTCTTGTTTGAAAGCCAGCGCAAAATGCTGCCCGGGCGCGCCTGCAGCGACTTCATGAAGGGTTTCGCCGCGCTGGAAGGCGCGATGCGCGACGGCATCCCCGAGTTCGGCACGCTGAACGACGTGCTTGAACCCGCCACCGGATGGCGCGTCGTGGCGGTGCCCGAACTGATCCCGGACAATGTGTTCTTCTGGCATCTGGAGAACCGGCGCTTTCCCGCCGGCGCCTTCATCCGCGGCGGCAAGCCCAAGACCGCCAGGGTGCGCAAGGCCAATGAGGGCCGCGCGCCCGAGCATATCGCCTATGACACGGTCGAGGACGATCTGTTCTATCTGCAGGAGCCGGACATCTTCCACGACGTGTTCGGCCATGTGCCCATGCTCATGGATCCCTTTTTCGCCGATTATATCGCCGCCTACGGCAAGGGCGGGCGGCGCGCCATCGAGCATAACCGGCTGAAGAATTTCGGCGCGATCTACTGGTACACGGTGGAGTTCGGCCTGATCCAGGAGGCTGACGGCCTGCGCATCTATGGCGCGGGCATCTTGTCCTCGCCCGACGAGACGCTGTTCTCGCTGTATTCCGACAGCCCGCACCGCATCATGCTCAATGTCGACCGGGTGATGCGCACCGACTATGTGATCAGCGATTTCCAGGACACGTATTTCGTCATCGACTCGTTCGAGGCGCTGCACAAGGCCACGGCCGGACGCGATTTCGGGCCGATCTACGAGCGCCTGCCGGCCGGCTTCACCTACGCCACCACGGCGCTTCTGGACACCGATACGGTGATCAATGCCGGCACGCAGGAATACAAATTCAATGGCGGCAAGGGCAAACCGCGCGCGAGCGCCCATATGGAAGCCCTGCGCAAGGCGCACGGGCGGTAACCCCCCGACATGGCCGAGCTTTACCTCCTCACCCCGCCGCACATTGACGCCGGTTTTGAAACCCTGCTGACGCGCACGCTGGAGGCGGGCCGTGTCGCGGCGCTGCAGATCCGGCTGAAGGATCACGGCCCGGACGAGGTCCGGGCGCTGGCGCCCGGCCTGATCGCAGCGGCGCGCCGGCGCGGCGTCACCGTCATCCTCAATGACGATCCCGTGCTTGCCGCCGAGCTGGGCTGTGACGGGGTGCATATCGGTCAGGAGGATGCGAGCTATGCGGCTGCGCGCGCGGCGATGGGGCCCAAGGGCCTGGTCGGCATGACCTGTCATGACAGCCGTCACCTCGCCATGATCGCAGGCGAGCGCGGGGCCGATTATGTCGCCTTCGGTTCGATGTTTGCGACCGCCACGAAAACGCCCAAGACATCGGCGTCTTTAGAGCTGATCAGCTGGTGGCGCGAGCTGTTCGAACTGCCCTGCGTCGCCATAGGCGGCATCACGCCGGACAATGCCGGCCCGGTGATCGAGGCCGGCGCCGATTACATCGCCGTGTGCGCCGGCGTCTGGTCGCACCCGAAAGGACCTGAATACGCATGCGCGGCCTTCTCAAACTTGCTGGACTGACCCTCGCCGCCGCCCTGACGGGCGCAGCCGGCGCCCTGGCCGCTGACGAGGCTGCGCCGGCCCTGCCCCCGTCGCTTGCCGATCTGATCGAACGCGACCGCAGCGCCGATCCGGTCGAGGACCGCTCCCTGACCAATACCGCCATGGCCAGCGCCTCGGGCGCGTATATGACCGGCGATTACGCCATGGCGCTGCTGCACGCCGAGCGGGCGGCGGCGGGCGGCGAGGCGCGCGGGGCGACGCTGGCCGGCCATATCCTCCTGCATGGCCTGACCGGCGAGGCGGATGAGGCGGGCGCGGTGCGCTGGCTGCGCCGGGCTGCCGAGCTGAACGAGCCGGACGCCATGATCATCCTGGCGCGCCTGGCCGAGGCGGGCGCGGCCGGGCTGGCCCCCTGGCAGGCGCGCGACTTTCTCTCCCGCGCCGCCGAGGGAGGTGATGTGCGCGCCGCCCACGAATACGGGCTGTATCTGCTCCAGCGCGCCGATCCGGGCGCGGCCTCCACGGCCATGGACTGGCTGCGCCTGGCCGCCGAGAGCGGGCGCGAGGAAGCGTTTGTCGATTACGCCTATGCGCTGGGCGAATGGGCCCATGGCCCGCACGACCTGACCGCAGCGCGCCGCTGGTATGAGCGCGCAGGCGAGGCGGGCGTTCCGTTCGGGGCGCTGATGGCCGGGACCATGCATCTCAATGAGGAAGGCGAGAACGCCGATCCGGCCCGCGGCGCGCAGCTAGTGCGCATTGCCGCGGAGTCCGGACTGGCCCCGGCCATGGGCCAGTATGCGCTCTTGCTGTTCCAGGGCGCGCCGGGCCTGCCGGCCGATCCGGTCAACGCCGCCCATTTCGCCCATGAGGGCGCCCGGCGCGGCGATCCCGAAAGCCAGTTTCTCTACGCCTATGCGCTGGCTGTAGGCGACGGTACGGCGCGCGATCTGGAAGACGCCTATGTCTGGGCGGTGCGCGCAGGGCTCACCCGCGATGGCGAGATGGCCGATGATCCCGACCGCCAGCGCCTTGAAGCGGCGCTGGCCAATGCGCTGGACGCCGACACCGCCGAGCGCCTGCGGGTGCGCGCCGCCCTGCCGCCAGAGAACCGCCCGCGCTGAGGCGTCAGCGGCTCACGCGCTCACCCCGCGCGCCGCGCCTCCACGATCGCGATCGCCTCGCGGATGGCTTCGCCCTGGGTAAGCTCGCTGGTGTCCAGCGTCACCGCATCCTCGGCCTGCATCATCGGCGCGTCGGCGCGGCTGGCGTCGCGCGCGTCGCGCTGGCGCAGCTGGTCGAGCACCTGGTCAAAGCCGATCTGCTCGCCGCGATTGACCAGCTCGGCGTGGCGCCGGCCCGCGCGCACCTGGGCATCGGCGGTGACGAAGAGTTTCACATCCGCATGCGGCGCGATCACCGTGCCGATATCGCGCCCGTCCAGCACCGCGCCGCCGGGCTGATCGGCGAATTCGCGCTGCAGCGTCAACAGCGCCGCGCGCACGCCGGGATGAGCCGAGACGATGCTGGCGGTCAGGCCCGCTCCGGCGGTGCGGATTTTGGTCTCGTCGATGGCCGCAATGTCCAGCGACCGTGCGGCTGCCTCGGCCGCGGCGGCGTCTTCAGGCTGGGCGCCCGCTTCGGCCACGGCCACAGCCACGGCGCGGTAGAGCGTGCCGGTGTCGAGATGAGGCAAGGTGAAATGCGCGGCGAGCGCGCGGGCGATCGTGCCCTTGCCCGAGGCGAGCGGGCCGTCCACGGCGATGATCATGGCGTCTGGACCCTCCCGGGGACCGGTCACGAAGCGAGCTTGTCCATCTCCGCATCGGAAATGTCGAAATTGGAGAACACCTCGCTGACATCGTCGAGATCCTCCAGCGCCTCCATCAGCTTCATCAGGGTGGCGGCCTTCTCGCCATCCACCTCGATCAGGTTTTGGGGACGCCAGATGATATTGGCCGATTTGGCCTCGCCGAAGCGCGCCTGCAGGGCGCCGGACACCTCGGCCAGGTCCTCGCGCGCACAATACACGACATGCTCGCGCGCGGGCTCGCCATCGTCATCGGTGACGTCTTCGCCGGTCACGTCTTCCGCGCCGGCCTCGATGGCCGCCTCCAGCATCGCCTCCTCGTCCGCGATGCTGGCGGGGAAGCGGATTTCGCCGACCTGATCGAACATGAAGGAGACCGAGCCGGTCTCGCCCATATTCCCGCCATTCTTGGAGAAGGCCGCACGCACGTCAGAGGCGGCACGGTTCTTGTTGTCGGTGGAGGATTCCACGATCAGCCCGACCCCGCCGGGGCCAAAGCCCTCATAGCGGATCTCGAAATACTCTTCGACATCCCCGCCCTGGCCCTTCTTGATCGCGCGCTCGATATTGTCCTTGGGCATGGACTGGCCCTTGGCGTTGGCAACCGCCAGGCGCAGGCGCGGATTCATGTCCGGGTCCGGCCCACCCATTTTCGAAGCGATGGTTATCTCCTTGGAAAGTTTGGAGAAAACCTTGGCGCGCGCCTTGTCCTGGCGGCCCTTGCGGTGCTGGATATTGGCCCATTTGGAATGCCCGGCCATGGGGAACCTCCTGAAAACAAACCTGCTCGTGCGCAAAGCGGGAAGGCGGGCCTTCTATCGCATGGACGGGCGGGGAGCAAACACCCCCTGCGCGGCCACTGAACACCAATATAATCTTGTGTTGTAGGGTCCGGCCAATCCCGGCTATGCGTTCAGACCATGACTGTCATCGCTGTCATTCCCGCCCGCTACGGATCAACGCGCTTTCCCGGCAAGCCGCTGCATGAGATTGCCGGTGTGCCGATGGTGGAACGTGTACGCAGGCTGGCGCTGGCTGCGCCCAGCGTTGCGCGGGTCATCGTGGCCACCGACGATGCCCGGATTATGGAAGCCGTAAAGGGCTTTGGCGGCGAGGCGGTGATGACGCCGGAAAGCTGCCGCAACGGCACGGAGCGCGTGTTCGAGGCGGTCAAGGCATTCGCCAATGCTGACGACGTCATCCTGAACCTGCAAGGCGATGCGCCCCTCACCCCGCCCTGGGTGATCGAGGCCATGGCGGGCGCCATGGCCGCCGATCCGGCCCTGCCCATGGCGACGCCTGCCGTAGAACTGTCCGCTGATGCCTACGCCAAGATGGCGGAAGCCAAGGCGAAGGGCGAGGTGGGTGGCACCACGGTCGTCTTCGGGCGTGACATGAACGCGCTCTACTTTTCCAAGGCCGTCATCCCCTTCCAGCGCGAGAAGGCCGCCGGCACGCCGGTCTACAAGCATATCGGGCTATATGCCTATCGTTTCGATACGCTCTCGAGGCTGGTGGCGCTGGAGCCCACGCCGCTGGAGAAGGCCGAAAGCCTTGAGCAGTTGCGCGCGCTGGAGAACGGCATTCCCATCCGCGTGGTGCTGACCAGCTACCAGGGCCGCACGCCCTGGTCTGTGGACTCGCCGCGCGATGCAGAGATCGCAGCCGATATCATCGCAAGGGAAGGTGAAATCGTCTGATGCGGCTCATCCTTGCCCGCCATGGCAATACGTTCGGGCCCGGCGACACGCCGGTCTGGGTGGGCGCGCGCGAAGACCTGCCGCTGACCGATACCGGCGAGGCGCAGTCGCGCCGCATTGGCGAAGCGCTACATGCGGCCGGTATCGTGCCTGCCCGCATTGTGTGCGGACCCTTGAAGCGCACATTTGATGGCGCGCAGATCGCCGCGAGCGCCTGCGGGTTCAAAGGCCCCATCGAGATCGACGAGCGCCTGAAAGAAATCGATTACGGGCTGTGGGGCGGCAGAAGCGATGCCGAGATCGCCGCCAAATGGGGCGAAGCGGCCATTCATGACTGGCGCGAACGCTCCATCGTGCCCCACGGGGCGGGCTGGACACCGGAGCCTGCCATAATCGCCGCCAATGCGCGCGGCGTGTGCGAAGCCATTATCGCAGCCGCCGCGCCGGACGATACAGTGCTGGTGATCAGCTCCAACGGCATATTGCGCTATTTCCACGCCCTGATCGCAGGGCCGTCCGCCGCACCGGAGGATGCCAAGGTGAAGACCGGGCACTGGGGCATTGCCCGCCATGAGGGCGGCGCCTTCACGCTGGAATGCTGGAACACCCTCCCCGTAGCAGACGCCCTGCGGAGGGTGTCATGATCCCCTCACGCCGCACGCTGTGGTCCTGGACAGGCGCCATGGGTCTGATCGTCATCCTGATCCCGGCGGGCGGGCTTGGCCTTGCCCCGCTGGCCGGACTGTTCGTGATGTTCGCCGCACCGGCAAAAGCGCTGTGGAGAACGCTGCGCGCGCCGGGACCGGCCCTGATCATGGGGGGGCTGGCGCTTGGCTGGTTCTCGCTGAGCTATCTGTGGTCGCCCTATGAGCGGGTGGACGAGCTGGCCAAGCTGGCCCTGCTTACCCCGCTCTTTGCGCTGGTGCCTCTGGCCGCCCTGCAGCTGGAGCCACGTCATCTGCCAATGGCGCGCACGGGGCTGGTGTTTGCCATGGCTGCGGTCAGCGCCGTGATGGTCGCAGAATCGCTCACCCGCGGTGACATGACGCTGAGCTACAAGGTGGCGGTGGAAGGGTATGAAGGGGCACGCCAATACCTGCAAAGCGCCGTCGACCGGGTCCTGAGCCGAGGCACCACCCCTGCCCTGATGATGATCGGCATCACGGCCATCATGCTGTGGACCACCGGCCGGACCCTGTTGCGCTGGGTGGCCGGCGCGATGGCGCTGATATGCCTTGCCATCGCCTTTGACTTCAATGTTCACGCCAACGGAGTCGCCCTCATTGCCGCGCTCGCCGTGACCGCCATGGCGGCCCGCTGGCCGCGCCATGCCTTGCCTGTCCTGTTGTGCGCGATGGCGGCGGCGATCATGTTCGCACCGCTCATATTCTCCGCCCTTCTGGCCCTGTCCGGTGAGGAGTTCCGGGCCATGCTGCCACTGTCGTGGGAGTGGCGCCTGGAGATATGGAACTATGCGCTGTCGCGCATTGGTGAACAGCCGCTGACCGGGCACGGGCTGGGCGCGGCGCGCGTCATCGCAACTGAAGCCGAACTGCGCGGTATACAGATCGAGCTTCTGCCGATGCACGCGCACAATGCCGGCATGACGATTTGGGTCGAGACCGGGCTTGTCGGAGCCGCGCTGGCCGCGCTGGCCCTGCTGGCGGTGGCACGCGCGGTCATGCGCATGACGCTGTCCCGCCCCGCGGTGATGATGGTGTGCTGGGCCCTCACCATCTGGTTCGTCAATGTCAGCCTCAGCTATGGCTTCTGGCAGGAATGGCACCATGCGGCCGTCGCCTTCGCCATCGCCATGGCCATTATCGCCCGGCCGCAAACGCCTGCGGCAGGAAACTTGCGTCATACCCCCTGAAACCCGGCCTCCCCCCGGCCGGGACGGGCGGAGTATACAGGTGACGTATCAGTTTGGGTCAGATTCCCTTCTTGCAAACACGGCTGAGGCGCCGCCGCATGGCGCAGGCGCGGGCCGCAGGCGGTCCTCCAACGTGCTGCGCGCCTTTGCGCTGAGCGATATTCTTGCCTTTGCCATCGCGCTGCTGATCGCCCTGCCGCTAGCCTCGCCTGAACACGATCTCGCACAGCAATCGCGCCACATGGCGGCCAGCGCAGGCCTGTTTGCCCTGCTGGCGGCATGGCTGCGCTCACGCGGGCATTACCGCGTGCGCCAAGGCCTCGCCCATCAGGTCCGTCCGATCCTGGCAGGGTGTACGCTCGCGCTTCTGGGCGCAGGCACGATCCATATGATGAGCGGGGAGCCCGGCCTGCGCACGGCCACGCTGGTGCAATGGGCCGCACTCCTGCCGCTGATGCTGGTTCTGCGCTTTGTCACGCGCGCCGGGCTGGAAGCGGTCGGCGAATGGATGCAGCCGGTGACGCTGGTTACCGCCGGCGCGCTGCGCCAGGAACAGACCTCCATCCTGCGCCGCAATCTCGATCACGGGCTGATGCCGGAGCGGGTCGTGGCGCTGGAAAGCCTTGAACGGCTGGACGATGCGGGCCTGCAGGCCTGGCTGGCCACGCTGCCGTCCGATCCTGTCTTCCTGGCACCGGATGATGCCACGCAGACCTTCGCCAGCCGTCTTGCCGGCCTGCTCAGTGCGCGCGGGGACTGCTTCTACTACCAGCCCAGCATCGGGCGCATCCCGACGCAGAATATCGACATGATCGATTACCCGCCGGCAGACGGTTTCGTCTTCCGCATCGGTGACAGCCTTGACCGTCCGCTGGCCCGGCGTGCCAAGCGCGTCTTCGATATTGCCGCCAGCGCAGCGGGCCTGCTGGCCATTGCCCCGTTCATGCTGCTGGCGATCTGGCTGATCCGGCGCGATGGCGGGCCGGCCTTCTTCTCCCAGCCGCGCGTCGGGCGACACGGCCGCACCTTTGGCTGCCTGAAATTCCGCACGATGTGCGTGGACGCAGAGGCTCGCCTGCAGGACGTGCTGGCCAGTGATCCTGCGCGAGCCGCCGAATGGACCACATACCAGAAGCTCACCCATGATCCGCGCATCACGCCTGCAGGCCAGTGGCTGCGCAAATTCAGCCTCGATGAACTGCCCC
>JAFIEB010000020.1 GCA_020832735.1 Oceanicaulis sp. | reverse complement strand
GCCAGGCCCAGGCGCCGTGCGCGGCGGCGCACCTGGGCGGACGCTTCCTCGCCGGAGACATAGACCGCAGACGCGCCGGACGCGGCCAGGCGCGCGGCAGCCTGCAAGAGGAGTGTGGATTTGCCGATCCCCGGATCGCCGCCCACCAGGATCGCCGAGCCGGGCACCAGCCCGCCGCCGGCGACCCGGTCCAGTTCGGCGATGCCGGTGACGAGGCGGGGCGGATCGGGCGACTCGCTGCCCAGATCGACCAGCTCCAGGCGCGAGCGCCGGCTGGAGCGGGCGGGGGAGGGTCGCGCGGCGCCGGAGCCCAGGGGCGCGCTGGCGCCGGCTTCCTCAACCAGCGAGTTCCACGCGCCGCAGGCGTCGCAGCGCCCGGCCCATTTGGCGTGCACCGCCCCGCAGGACTGGCAGACATATACCGTATCGGAGCGCGCCATTATCCCTCGCTTAGCCCGGCCACTATAAACCGGACGCAAGCGATTCGCCGATGCTCCGCGTCTCCCGTCATGCGTCCCGGGCCGAGCGCCATGCGGCTGCGAGGCGGAAAAATCCATCCGGATCAATGGTCTCGGCGCGCAAGGCCGGATCAATACCGGCTGTCTCCAGCAAGGCCTCGCTCGATTGCGGCGTGCGCGATGCAGCCTGGGCCAGCGAGCGGCGCAAGGTCTTGCGCCTTTGCCCGAAGGCGCTCTCGGTGATGATGCGCAGCGCTTCGAGATCCTCAAAGCGCTCGTCTTGCACGCGCGGCTCGATCACCACCACGGCGCTGTCTACCTTGGGCGGCGGGGTGAAGGCGCGCGCCGGGACGGTGAAGGCGTAGCGGGCGCGCGCCACGGCGGCGGTGAGGATGGCGAGCCGGCCATATGACTCTTCTCCCGGCGCCGCCACCACGCGCTCGGCGACTTCCTTCTGGAACATCAGCACCAGCCGGCTCCACCACAGCGGAGACGCCTCCAGCCATTTGATCAGAAGCGCGGTGCCGACATTATAGGGCAGGTTGGAGGCGAGGATGGCCGGCGCCTGGACCAGTCCGGCCTCGTCCGCCTTCAGGGCGTCGGCCTGCACCACGTCAAGGCGTCCGGGCGCGGCCCGGGATATCTCGTCCAGCGCGGGCAGGAAGCGGGCGTCCTTCTCGATCACGGTCAGGCGCCGGGCCCCGGCGCCCAGCAGGGCGCGCGTCAGTCCGCCTGGCCCCGGCCCCACCTCGATCACGTCATGCCCGCTCATATCGCCGCACAGCCGGGCGATCTTGGCGGTCAGGTTGAGGTCGAGCAGGTAATGCTGGCCGAAGCGCTTGTCCGCGCCCAGGCCATGGCGCGCGATCACGTCTCGCAAGGGGGGCAGGGCCTCCAGGCTCACCGCAGCGCCTCCCGCCTGCAGACCGCCATCTCGCCCGCCAGCCGCAGGGCGGCGATCAGGCTGTCGGCGCGCGCAACGCCCTTGCCCGCAATATCAAACGCAGTGCCGTGATCGGGGCTGGTTCGGATGATGGGCAGGCCGAGCGTGACATTCACCCCGCCATGGAAATCCAGCGTCTTGACCGGGATCAGCCCTTGATCGTGATAGAGGCACACCGCCGCGTCATACCCGGCGCGCGCCTCGGCGTGGAACATGGTGTCGGGCGCCAGCGGCCCGGCGATGTCGATGCCGTCTGCGCGCAGCTGCTTAAGGGCGGGGGCGAGGATGTCGATCTCCTCGCGGCCCAGCGCCCCGCCTTCGCCGGCGTGGGGGTTCAGCCCCGCCACCGCCAGGCGCGGACGGGCGATGGCGAAGTCGCGCGCCAAGGCTTCGGCCGTCACCCGCGCCGTGTGCGCGATCAGGCCGGGCGTCAGCGATGCGATCGCCTCGCGCAGGGGCTGGTGAATGGTCGCCAGCGCGCAGCGCAATCCGCCGCCGGCCAGCATCATCACCGGTCCGCGCAAGCCCGGCGCGGGCGCGCGGGCGGTGAGATGGGCGAGATATTCGGTATGGCCGGGAAACGCGAAGCCGGCCTGGTAGAGACGCGCCTTGGACACCGGATTGGTCACCAGGGCGCCCGCCTCACCGGCCAGCACGGCCTCGACGCCGGCCTCAATGGAGGCCAGCGCAGCCTTTGCGCCTTGCGCAGCGGGCAGGGGGATTACGGGAAGGGCGTCAGGAAAGACCGCAGCAACCTCGCCCCAAGATGCGACGGCTTCCGGGCGGGGCAGTTCCAGCGCCTGGGCTGCGGCCATGGCGTGGAGCGGATCGGCGGCGAGGGCGAAAACAGGACCTTCGTCGCGCAGGGCGCGCCAGGCTTTCAGCGCGATCTCCGGACCGATCCCATCCGGATCGCCCAGAGTCAGCGCGAGAGGGGCGCGGTTCACTGGATGTCGCGGATATCGACCGTCGCCTCACGGCGCAGGTCGCGCAGCCAGCGCCGGCCGAGCAGGCTCAGCTGCTGGTCGATGAGCTGGCGTTCGACTTCCTGCGTGGTCGGCACGCCCGGACCGGTCAGCTCGCGCCCGCACAGTACGAAGACCTGCAGCCCGGCGCCGGTCTCCAGCACGCTGGTGGCCTGACCCGGCTCGAGTCCGCGCACTGCGTCGCGGATCTGCGGCACCAGGGCGTTGACGGCGACAGAGCCCAGATTGGAGACGATCACGCCCTCCACCCCTGACATGACGCCCGAGACGTCATCGCACCCGCTCAGCCGCGAGGCGGCCCGGGTCATGGCCGGGCGCGAGGCGTCGGTGATGCGCGAGTTGGGCACGGTCGCCTGATACAGGTTGAGCTGTTCGATCACCCGGCCTTCGCGCCGGTCGATCAGCGCCACGATCATGTGCCCGCCCGGCACGCGGATCGGGTTGGAAATCGAGCCCGGCGGCATCTGCTGGACCACTTCGAGCACCTGGGGGCGCACCGAGGCGGCGGTCACATAACCGGTATCGCCGCCCACAGTGGCGCTGGGCGCGGCGGAAAACTGCTGGGCGAGGGCCTGGAACGGCACGTCTTCCTGATCGAGCAGGGCGTAGATGGTGCGGATGGTGTTGGCCGCCTGCTCCTCGCCGCCTGAACCCGACGGCGTTTCAATCAGGACCTCCAGCATGCGGAATTGCTGCTGCTGGGCGGAGGCGACCAGACGCTCCATGGCGGTTTCGATCTGCCGGTCGGATACGCGGATACGCTGGCGGAAACGGCCGCTGGTCAGGATCTGCCACGCGATTTCGGCGCGCACCTGACGGCGCAGCGTCCCGATGGGCACGCCCGCTTCAGCCAGATCGCGCTGAAGCGCCTCGAAGGATTCGCCGCTGGACTGGGCGAGGTTGGAGAGCGCGTCATCGATCTCGCGCTCCTCGACTTCCAGATCGAACTGGTCGGCGGTCTGGAGCTGGATGCTCTCCTCGATCAGACCGCGCAGCGCCTGATCAAGCACCTGGGCGAGAATGTCCTCGCTCGGCTCGACTCCGGCCGAAAACAGGATGAGCCGCATGCGGTCGCGCACGTCCAGCGTTGTGATGGGCTCGTCGTTCACGACGGCGGCGATGCCCTCGACGATCTGCGCCCTCGCGGCCGGGGCGGCCATCAGAAGCGCCGCGAGAATGGCGGCGAGGCGCAGGAGATGAGTGGACAGCATGCGTTTTACCATCGTGTTCTGTGTCTGGCGCAAGATACCCATTGCGCGCCTTGGTGCAATCGCGGGACGCTGCAGGTCAGCCATCCTCGGTGATCGAGATGAAGAATAGACCGGCCAGAGTGAACAGGGCCGGGGTCGTCCAGGCCGCCGTCACCGGGCTCAGAGTGCCCGCAGCGCCCAGTCCCAGCAACAGCTCCTGACTGAAATACAACAGAAAGCCGACCCCGGCGCCGGCGGCGGCGAACCCCGCTGCGCCGCCCAGGCGGTGCAGCCGCAAGGTCGCGCCGATGGCCAAAAGGGCGGCGGCGAACAGCAGCAGGGGCTGGGCCAGCAGACTTTGCCAGCGCAGCTCGTAAGGCCGGCTCGACAGCCCGGCCTCACGCGCGGACTCGATAATGGCCGGCAGGCGCCAGAACGACACGCCGCCCGGCGTGCGCACGCGCTCGAACAGGGCCTGCGCCCCGACATTGGTGGGCAGGGACACATCGCCCAGGCTTTCCAGCGGATCGCCGGGCAGGGCTTCGCGCGTTTGGGTCAGCGACCAGAACCCGCCGCGAAGTTCCGCGCGGTCGGCGAACAGCGTGCGCTCCAGCTGCGGTACGCCCTGGGCGGTCTCGGTGAAATACCGGAACACCGGCGCGCGCAGGGAGGAGGCGTCGGCGTCAATGCTGTCCGCGCCGATGATGATGAAGCCGGACGGCGTGGTTTCGCGCAGCCAGACACGGGCCGAGCCTGTTTGCGGTGCGGCGTGGGCATCGACATGCTGGGCGCGCAACGTCTCGAAGCGCGCATTGGCGGCGGCGCTGAGCGGATTGAGCAGGGCGGCGCCCACAACGCCGGCGATCAGCGTCAGCGCCCCGGCCGGCGCCAGGATGCGCCAGGCTGAATAGCCCGAGGCGCGCATCACGATCAGCTCGCTGCGCCGGTTCAGCCGGAAAAACGTGAACAGCACCCCGAACAGCACGATGAAGGCCAGCGTCTCCTGGACCAGCAGCGGGGTCTTGAGCAGGGTCAGCTCCAGCGCCTGCAGGGCGCCCACATCTGCGCGCCGGGAGATGTCGCGGGAGGTTTCGACGAAATCGATCAGGATGATCACGGCGATGATCACGCACGCTGCGCCGATCACGCCTTGCAGGGTCTGCCAGAAGATATAGCGCGACAGGCGTGTCTTGATCATGCCGGGCGCTCCCACAACCGCCGGCGCCGGCGGTGGCGCGCCTGCCTTCCGGGCCGGGCGATGAGCCAGAGCGCGGCTGCGGCGCCGGCCAGCGGCACCGCGTATTGCAGCGCATTGAGATCGCTGTTGTTCGAGGCGCCCGCCTGCGCCGCGAAGCCGATCAGGCGCAGGAGCAGGGCTGACGCGCCGGCGATGATGATGAAACGCATGTATCCGGTGCGCCTGTGCTCCACGGCCAGAAAGGCGGCGGCGGCGATCAGCGCGAAGGCGAGCGAATAGAGCGGCGCCGCCAGCCGGTAATGGCCCTCTGCGGCCAGATCGGCAGGCCGGCGCGCGCGCGCCTTGTCGGCGGCGGTCGGGTTCAGCAATTCAGGCAGGAACCGGTCGCTTTCCTTGAAGAAGAAGGCGGCCGAGGTGTCGATGAAGGCGCCCAGATCGAACTCGTAGCGGTCAAAGGTCAGGCTTGCCAGCGTGCCGGTCTCGTCCAACTGGCTGAGCACGCCATCCTCCAGCAGCATCACCGGTCCGCGGTCGCTGCGGGCGATCACGGCCCGGCGCGCGGCGTAGGCCGTGGCTGACGTTCCGCGCCCGTCCTCGATGAAGACGCCGCGCAGGACCCGGTCCTCGCCGATCTCGCGGGCGTAGAAGCTGACCCGGTCGCCCATGGCGACGAACTCGCCCGGACGCATCAGGCTGGAGGCGATATCGGTGCGGATCTCGAACACCTGCTCGCGCATCTGCCGGAAGCTGGCGGGCTGGACGAACAGATTGATCACCAGGTTCAAAAGCAGGGCGTAGACCGCCAGGCGCAGGAAGGGGGACAGGCGCTGTCGCCGGCTCATGCCCGCCGCCGCGCCGATGATCAGTTCAGAATCGCTGTTGAGCCGGTTGAACGCCATGGCGCAGGCGATGAACACCGCCACCGGAATCAGCAGGGCGATCACCTGGGGCATGGCCAGCATCGTGATCCACACAAAGCGCAGCGCGGTGTCGCGCTGTTCGGCCAGCAGATCGAGATTGGACAGCGACTGGGTCAGAAGCGCGAGCCCGCCAAGCGCAGCCAGCGCGCCCAGAAACGGCCAGAGCGCCTGCCGGTAAACATAGCGCTGAAACAGGGTCATGAGCAGGCTCTGGGACGCGGGCCGTCAAGCGGCGGGTATGAAGACCCCGTCTTCTAACCCGCCGCGCGATGCGATACCACTGGCGGGCGCCTGTCTCATTCATGCGCGGCGGAGACCCCTGTTTTCCGCGCGCCCCGCCGACCGTCGAAAGGAAGCCCATGAAAATCAAGTTCAACGACGCCGCCACTGGCGACGCCATCGCCGCCCCGGCCTATTCGGGCGGCGCCCTGTCTGACGCCGCCAGGGCGCTGGACGCCGAGAGCGGCGGCGCTCTGGCGCGCGCTGTGAAGGCTTCGCGCTTCACCGGCGCGTCCGGCCAGACCCTGACGGTGAGCGCGCCGCAGGGCATGGACGCCGACCGCATTGTGCTGTTCGGGCTTGGCGACAAGAAAGCGGTGAACGGCAATGGGCTGGAGCAGGCCGCCGCGGGCGTGGTCAAGGCTCTGCTGACCACCGGCGCCATGACGCTGTCGCTGCTCCTGGACGGCGCGGCCGAGCTGGAGGGCGCGGCGCGCGCCGGGCTCGGCGCGCATCTGGCCGCCTACCGGTTTGACAAGTACCGCACCCGCCTGTCCGACGACAAGAAACCCTCCCTCTCGGCGATGGAGATCGTGGTCAGCGATCCCAAGGCGGCGCGCAAGGTCTGGAAGGACTGGGAGCCGGTGGCTGAAGGCGTCATGCTGGCGCGCGATCTGGTCAATGAGGCGCCCAACGTGCTCGGGCCGGAGGAATACGCCCGCCGCGTCAAGAAACTCGACAAGCTCGGCCTCGAGATCGAGGTGCTGGGCGAATCGGCGATGAAGAAGCTGGGCATGCACGCTCTTGTGGGCGTCGGTCTGGGCTCTGCCCAGGAATCCCAGCTTGTCATCATGAAATGGAATGGCGGCAAGGAAGGCGATCAGCCGATCGCCTTTGTGGGCAAGGGCGTCACCTTCGACACCGGCGGCATCTCGCTGAAACCGGGCGAGAAGATGGACGAGATGAAGGGCGATATGGGCGGCTCGGCCGCCGTTGTCGGCCTGATGGCCGCGCTGGCGGGGCGCAAGGCCAAGGCCAATGTCATCGGCGTGATCGGCCTGGTGGAGAACATGCCCGACGCCAAGGCGCAGCGCCCCGGCGACATCGTCAAGTCCATGTCCGGCCAGACGATTGAAATCCTCAATACCGACGCCGAGGGCCGCCTCGTGCTGGCCGATGCGCTCTGGTACACCCAGAAGGAATTCAAGCCGAAATTCATGATCGATCTGGCCACGCTCACCGGCGCGATCCTGATCGCGCTGGGCCATGAGCACGCCGGCATCTTCTCCAGCGACGACCGCTTGGCCGACCAGCTGTTCAAGGCGGGCAAGGCCTCTGACGAGGGCGTGTGGCGCCTGCCGCTGGGCCCTGAGTATGACCGCCAGATCGACAGCGATATCGCGGACATGAAGAATATCGGCCAGGGCCGGCTGGCCGGGTCCGTCACCGCGGCCCAGTTCCTCAAGCGCTACACCAACGACCTGCCCTGGTGCCATATCGATATCGCGGGCACCGGCATGTATTCGGGCGCCAAGGACCCGCGCCTGCCGACCTTCGGCACGGGTTATGGCGTGCGCCTGCTCGACCGGCTGGTGCGCGATAATTACGAGGCGTAAGGGCGCGCCCGTGCTGCGGTCTGCCAGTGTGCGGACCGCAGCGCGGCGCCCCTTGAGGCGCGGGAGCTGGCGGTGAGCGAGATCTGGTTCTATCACCATGAAAGCGCCCGCATCGCCGACACCCTGCCCGAGCTGTTGCAGAAGGTGCTGGCGCGCGGCGGGCGGGCCCTCGTGATCAGTCCGCTGGAGAGCCGGCTCGACAGCCTCGATCAGCATTTATGGACCTTCGTGGACGACAGCTTCCTGCCGCACGGGCGCGCGGACCGGCCGCGCGCCGATCAGCAGCCCGTTCTGCTGGCGCACGCGCCCGAGAATCTCAATGGCGCGACCATGCTGTTCTGCCTGGACGGCGCCGATCCGGGCGAGGACGGGGCGTGGGAGCGCATCCTGGTGCTGTTTGAAGCGGATGATCCTGGCGCCCTGGACGCCGCTCGTGCGCTGTGGGCCGCCCGGAAAAAGTCGCAAACGCCGGTATCCTACTGGAAACAGAGTGCATCGGGCCGCTGGGAGAAATCAGGATGATGCGTTGGCTTGTGATTTGTGTTGCGGCTCTGTCCGTGACAGCGTGCCAGACCATGAACGGACATGAGGACAGCGCCGATCCGGGCTATCCGGTAGTCGATCGCACCGGGGAGGGCCGTGAGTGCGCGGCTGAAGACTTCCAGATGCTGATCGGCCAGCCCATCGGGGAAGTGCACACCGGCAGCCTGCCGTCGCCCCGGCGCATCTACACCCGCGGCGACCCTGTGACCATGGATTACCGTCCCGACCGTCTCAACATCATCACCGATGACCAGGGCGTTGTGATCGCCGTGCGCTGCGGCTGACGAACCCGTAAAACAGCACGCCCCCGAAGCCGGGGCAGGCTTCGGGGGCGTCAGGCTGGTCAGGTTCGCAGGCTTACGCCTGCCGGAAGCCGTCAGGGCTTGGGGGGACGCTGCAGAGCGGCTTCCGTGACAAGAGATTGCCATGGCGCGCCCTGCTGGAGAAATCGATAATTCCGAAGGCCGCCATAGCGGGGGTCTATGACCCGTCCCCGCCCTCATACCGCCCGTGACGCCCCGCGCCGGCGCTGAAGCGCTGCGCGCCGTCCAGGGTTTCGCCGCTCTCCAGCGTATGCAGGCCGCGCCGCGTCTCATTGGCCAGCGCCGACTCGGGCGACAGGCTCCACTGTTCCAGAACGCTCAGGCGGTCCTGCTGCAGGCAGGTCTGCGGGAAGGCGGCGATATCGCGCGCCAGGGCGCAGGCGTGCGCCAGCGCCTCGCCTGCGGGGACCACGCGGTTGGCCAGGCCGAAGGCGAGGGCTTCGTCCGCCGCCACGGGCCGGCCGGTCAGGATCATGTCCATCGCGCGCGACTGGCCGATCAGGCGGGGCAGGCGCACCGTGCCGCCATCGACCAGCGGCACGCCGAAGCGGCGGCAAAACACGCCGAATACCGCCGTCTCCGACGCCACGCGCAGATCGCACCACAGCGCCAGCTCCAGCCCGCCGGCCACGGCATAGCCTTCCACCGCGGCGATCACGGGCTTGACCGTGACCATGCGGGTCGGGCCCAGTGGGCCGTCCCCGGTCTCCTCCACGCGCGGGCCGGTTCCCGACGGAATCGATTTGAGATCGGCCCCGGCGCAGAAATGGCCGCCCGCGCCGGTCAGCACGGCGGCTCTGGCCTGCGCATCGTCCTCGAACCGGCGCACCGCTCCGGCCAGGGCCTCTGCGGCCGGGCCGTCTATGGCGTTGCGCGCGCCTGGCCGGTTGATGGTGATGACGGCGACCGGGCCGTCGCGCTCGTAGAGAATGCTCAAGCTGCGCCCTTGGTCAGGGCGAACTGCGCCACATTGATCCGCCCGGTGCGGAAACCCGCCTCGCAATAGGCCAGGTAGAACTCCCACATCCGCCTGAAGCGCACGTCGAAACCGAGCGGCTGGATCTCGCTCCAGGCCTCCTGGAAGTTCTGAAGCCACATGTTCAGCGTGCGCGCATAGTCCTGGCCGAACTGCTCCATGGCGTCGAAGCCGAGCCCGGCCCGGCCGAAGTGCTCGCGCAGCTTCGCCACGCTGGGCAGAACGCCGCCGGGAAAGATGTAGCGCTGGATGAAATCCGCGCGCCGGGCGTAGCTCTCGAACAGGTCGTCGCGGATGGTGATGATCTGCAGCCCCGCGCGCCCGCCCGGCTTGAGCACCTCGGCGACCTTGGAAAAGAAGCTCGGCCAGTATTCCTCGCCCACCGCCTCGAACATTTCAATGGAGGCCACCCGGTCATAGCGCCCGGTCTCGTCGCGATAATCCTGCAGCTTGATCTCGACCCGGTCCGACAACTGGCGGCGCTGCATGCGTTCGAGCGCATAGTCGCGCTGGGACGGCGACAGGGTCAGGCAGGTCACCCGGGCGCCGGCGTCGCGCGCGGCGAATTCGGCGAACCCGCCCCATCCGCAGCCGATCTCCAGCACGCTGTGGCCCGGTTGCAGATCGATGGCGCGCGCCAGGGCGGCGTATTTCTCGTGCTGGGCCTGTTCCAGCGTGCGCGCCGTATCGGTGAAGCGGGCCGAGGAATAGGTCATCGAAGGATCGAGCCAGCGCCGGTAGAAATCATTGCCCAGATCGTAATGGGCCTCGATATTCTTGCGCGCGCCGCGCCGGGTATTGGCCCGCAGGCGGTGGTGAATCCAGTTCATCATCCGGGTCAGCGGACCGCCCGTGGCGATGGACTGCATGTGATCGAGATTGGCTGAAAACACCGTCAGCACGGCCGGCAGGTCGGGTGTAGTCCAGTCGCCGTCCATGAAGCTTTCGGCGAAACCCACATCGCCGCCGGCCAGCACCTTGCGCATGATGGCGTAGCTGGTGAGCTCCATGCGCGCCTGCGGGCCGGGATCGGCGCCGTCAAAGCGCAGCGCCGTTGCGTTGGGCAGCACCACGGTCAGTGATCCGGCGCGCATCTTCAGCAGCATGCGCAGGGCGAAACGGGCCATGCGCGGCACGCCCTTCAGGCTGTCGATGGCGTCGCTGTCGGCGCGCAGGACAGAAGAGTGAGCAGTCATGTCGGCGGGCTGGGTCATAGGGGCTCCGTCGATGCTAGGCTCAAGCCTAATGTAAGGGTTTCAGGGCTTTCGGCCAAGTGAAGCCGGAGCGGGCGGTTCGGACAGGCGCGCGTGGCTGTCAGTTTCTGGCGGCGCCGGACGGCGGTGATAGCGCGCCCCCTTCATCCAGAGCTTGAGGGCTTCGAGATGGATCGCGCCTATGGTCTTGAGGCTGGAGAAGGGCTGGCTGGCGAACAGGCCGACCAGCGCCGCTCCGGTGAGCGGCTTGCGGCGCAGCGCCATGGTGGCGAGCAGATCCGGGCCCGCTTCGCGCTGCTTGAGGATGGTGAGCTGGAAGCGCTCGCCGGGCGCGCGCAGGGTGAATTCATAGCGTCCGCCCATGTCGAAGAAGGGGGAGACGTGCAAGGCCTTGCCGGCTTCCTGGCGTTCCGGCGTGGCGCCGGAGCACGGGGCGACATAGGCGTGGCGGTCGCCGAACGTGTTGTGCACCTGGTAGATCACGCCCTTGAGCGCCCCGTCCGGACCTTCGGCGACATAGACCGACAGGGGATTGAACACATAGCCCAGCACGCGCGGGAAGCAGAGCAGGCGCAGGCGCGCCTGGCCGATGGCGATCCCGGCCTCCTCAAAGCGCGTGCGCGCCCATTGCGCCAGCGACGAGCCGTCACGCGCGCCGTGATCGCGTGAGCGGAATCCGTACAGATTGAAGCCCTCGACCGAGAACAGCGCGCTCAGCCGTCCGGCTTCATCCAGGCGCTCCAGATCGATCAGAATGGAGGCGATGCGGTAGCGGAACCGGTGCGTGAACGGCGCGCTGCGCTCATGGACCGTATGGCCCAGATACAGCTCGACCGGGGCGGAGACGGCGGTCATTCAGCCGCCGCCATCCCGCCGGCGCGGCGTGCGGGCATGACGATGTCCCGGCGTTCGCCCCAGGCGCCGCCGGTCACGTCGCCCTCGGCGAAGGTCCAGGGAATCTGCCCACCCAGGCGCAGGGCGGCGCGCAATCCTGACCGCAGCCCGTCCTCGTGGAAGCCGTAGCCCAGCCACGCCCCGGCGAACCAGGTGCGGCGCACGCCCTGAATGCGGTTGAAGATGCGCTGGGCGGCCATGCCCGGCGCGGTGAACTGGGGGTGGTCGTATTCAAAGCGGCCGAACACCTTGGCCGGGTCCGGCTCGCGCGCCGGGTTGAGCGTGACCATGAGCGGCCGGGACGGATCAATGCCCTGAAGCCGGTTCATGTCATAGGTCACGGACGCGTCTTCCTGGCCGGGCTCGCGCAGATAGCACCAGGCCGCGCGCGCGCCCTTGCGGCGCGGCAGGAAGCTGGTGTCGCGGTGCAGCACCGCCACATTGGGCGCGTAGGGAATGGCGCCCAGCAGCTCGCGCTCGTCGGCGTCGGCGTCGGCCAGCAGGCGCAGCGCCTGATCGGCGTGGCAGGCCAGGATCACCTCGTCAAAGCGCTGAACGTCGCCGTCTGCGCCGGTCACCTCGACACCCCGCCCGGCGCGGCGCACGCGCACCGCTTCGCCGGCGATCTGAACGCCTGCAGCCTCGAGATCCGCCGCGATGAGCCGGACATAGCGCCGGCTGCCGCCCCTGACCGTCTGCCATTTCGGGCGCGAGGCGTGCATCAGGCGGTGATTGTTGAAGAATTTGATGAAGGCCTCGGCCGGGTAATCGGCCATGGCGGATTCGGTGGAAGACCAGATCGCAGCGCCCATGGGCAGAAGATAGCACGAACGGAAGCGCTCACCAGCGCCGATACGGTCGAGATATTGGCCCAGGGTCAGCCCGTTCAGCGCCCCAGCGGCCAGATCGCGCTGGGCGCAGGCGTTGAAATGCAGGATGTCGCGCAGCATGCCCAGAAAGCCGGGCCGCGCCAGATTGGCCGGGTCGGCGAACAGGCCGGCCAGTCCGTTGGAGGACCATTCCAGCGTCTGGTCCAGGCTGAAGCCGAAGCTCATGTCGCTGCGGACCGTGCTCACCCCGAGTTCGGCGAACAGGGCTGTCATATTGGGGTAGTTGAGCTCGTTATAGACGATGAAGCCGGTGTCCACGTCGATGGCCGCGCCGTCATAATCGATGGTGACGGTGTTGGCGTGCCCGCCCAGGCGCGACTCCTTCTCGAACACGGTGACGTCATGGGCATATCTGAGCGCCCAGGCGGCGCCCAGGCCGGATACGCCCGCGCCGATGACGGCGATGTTCGATCGGCGTGATAAAACCGGCTCTATGGAAGTCATGCAGCGTCCTTGATCTTTTCAAATGCCGCCAGGGCGGCCTTTCGCGCTTCGGCGTGGTCCACGACCGGTTCGGGATAATCGGTTCCCAGTCTCACGCCTGCGCGCGCCAGTTCGGCGCTGTCTGCGGTCCATGGCGCATGTATCTGCTTTGCGCCCAGACCGTGCAGCTCTGGAATCCATTTACGTACGTAATCGCCGTCCGGATCGAATTTTTCGCCCTGGGTCACAGGATTGAAGATACGGAAATAGGGCGCGGCGTCGGCGCCGGACCCTGCGCTCCACTGCCAGCTGGCGGCGTTGCTGGCCAGATCGGCGTCCACCAGCGTGTCCCAGAACCAGGCCTCGCCCTGGCGCCAGTCGATGAACAGGTCCTTGACCAGAAAGCTGGCGGCGATCATGCGCACCCGGTTGTGCATCCAGCCGGTACGCCACAGTTCGCGCATGCCTGCATCGACGATGGGATAGCCGGTCTGGCCGCGTGTCCAGGCCTTGAGCTGGGCCGGGCCGCCGGTCCACTCGAACCGGTCAAAGCGCGGCTGGAAATTGGCGTCGGGCAGATCAGGAAAGTGATACAGGAGGTTATAGCTGAACTCCCGCCAGCCGATCTCGCTGAGATAGGTGCGCCCGCCATCGCTGGCGGCGAGCCCGGACTGGCGCACGCGATGCCAGACCTGGCGCGGGGAAATCTCGCCGAAATGCAGATGCGGCGACAGGCGCGACGTGCCATGCCGGCCAGGCAGATTGCGCGTACCGGCATAGGCCTCGATCCGGTTCGCGATGAACCCGGCGAGCCGGTCATGGGCGGCCTCTTCGCCCGGCGTCCAATGCTCGCGCAATCCGCCTGCCCAGTCGGGCGACTGAGGCAGCAGATCCAGGTCTTCAAGCGCATCGCCGTGCGGTCCCTTGATCAGGTTCAGCCGGGCAGGGCGCCCGGCCGGCTCTGACGGCGCATGGCCGGCCTGCAGCGCTTTCCAGAACGGGGTGAACACCTTGTAGGGCGCGCCGGTCTTTGTGGGGATGTCCCAGGGCTCCACGATCAGGGATCCGTTGAAGGAGCGCGCTTCGATCCCGCCTTGTTTCAGCGTGCGCTTGACCGCTTCATCGCGCGTGCGCGCCCAGGGCTCGTAGCGCCGGTTCCAGTAGACAGCCCTGGCGCCGGTTTTACGCACCAGGGCAGGGATCACATCGCGCGCATCGCCTGCAAGCAGGGTCAGCGCGCCGCCCTGGCGTTTGAGATCACGGTCCAGCGAGGCCAGGGAATGATGCAGCCACCAGCGGCTGGCGCCGCCCCGTTTCCAGACGCCTGGCGAGACATCATCAAGCACGTACGCGCAGATTACCGGCGCGCCGGTGGCGGCGGCGGCGAGCAATGCCGGATTGTCGCCCAGGCGCAGGTCCTGACGGAACCACATGAGGACGGGGGCGGGGTCTAAAGCCATAAGGGATCAGCAGCGCGCAACGGGTGACGAAAAAGCGTTTCTAGCGTAATACGCAGGTCATGATCGGGCGGATCAGTCCGCCGCTGTGCGCGCGCCGTTGCGCCCGCCCTACTCACTCTGGAGCCGCTCTTCCGTGTCAGTCGAACCTGCTTCCGTCATACGCCTGGCCCGTCCGGGCGCCCCTGATCTTCAGATCGGCAATGCGCTGCCGCTGGTCATGATCGCCGGCCCGTGCCAGCTGGAAAGCCGCGCTCACGGCCTGGAGGTGTCGGCCGCGCTCAAAGAAATGTCTGACAAGGTCGGGATCGGCCTGATCTACAAGACATCCTTTGACAAGGCCAACCGCACCAGCCTGAAAGGCAAGCGCGGCCTGGGGCTCAAGGCGTCGCTGCCGATCTTCGCCGAGATCCGCGAGACCACCGGCCTGCCCGTGCTGACCGACGTGCACACCGCTGATCAATGCGCCATGGCGGCTGAGGCCGTGGACGTGCTGCAAATTCCCGCCTTCCTGTGCCGCCAGACCGACCTGCTCATCGCCGCCGCCGAAACCGGCAAGGCGATCAATGTGAAGAAGGGCCAGTTCCTCGCCCCCTGGGACATGAAGAACGTGGTGGAGAAGATCACCGGGGCGGGCAATCCGAACGTCATGGCCTGCGAGAGGGGCGTGAGCTTCGGTTACAATACGCTTGTCACGGACATGCGTTCCATTCCGATCATGTCGCGCATCGGGTGCCCGGTGGTGTTTGACGCCACCCATTCGGTGCAGCAGCCCGGCGGACAGGGCGCCTCCAGCGGCGGCCAGCGCGAGTTTGCGCCCTATCTGGCGCGCGCCGCGGTGTCGCTGGGCCTGGCGGCGGTGTTCATGGAAACCCACCCGGATCCAGACAATGCGCCGTCTGACGGCCCCAACATGATCCCGCTGAACCGCTTTGAAGCGATCCTGCGCGATCTCAAGGCGTTCGACGCGCTGGCCAAGGCCCAGCCGGTCACGGCGCTCTAGGTCCGGGAGGGGCATGATGCAGCGCGAGCGCGCAGCGCATCTGCTGACCGCCATTGCGGGGCGCAAAGCCCTGGTGGTCGGCGATGTCATTCTCGACCGGTTCGTCTATGGCCGCACCGACAGGATTTCACGCGAAGCCCCGGTGCCGATCCTGTCGGAGACGCGGCGCAGCGTGATGCTGGGCGGGGCGGGCAATCTGGCGCGCAATATCGCCAGCCTGGGCGGCGAGGCCATGCTGGTCTCTGTCGCCGGTGACGATGCCGAAGGCGCCGAGGCCGCCAGCCTGGCGCGCGACGCCTGCGGCGACGCCGCCTTGCTGGTCACCGAAGCCGGACGCGCGACGCCCGCCAAGATCCGCTACGTCGCCCAGAACCAGCAGATGTTTTGTGTCGATCGCGATCCCCGGACCCCCGTCAGCGGACCAAGCGCGGAGGCCGTGTTCAAGGCGGCGGCGCGCCGCCTCAGCGAGGCGGGGGTCCTCATCCTGTCAGACTATGGCCGGGGCCTGCTGACGCCCCAGCTGACCGCGCGGCTGATCGCGGCGGCGCGCGAGGCCGGGGTGCCGGTCAGCGTGGATCCGCGCGGCAAGGGCTATGAGCGCTATGACGGCGCGGCGGTGATCAAGCCGAATGCCGACGAGCTGGCGGCTGAAACCGGCCTGCCCGTGCGCGATGACGGCGAGGCCGAAGCGGCGCTGCGCGCGCTGCAGGCGCGCCTGCCGCAGACCCGGGCGCTGCTGGTCACGCGCGGCGCGGCGGGGATGACGCTGCTGACCGATGACGGGCGCCTGCATCACCAGCGCTCGCGCCCGCGCAGCGTGTTTGACGTGTCCGGCGCCGGCGACACCGCCCTGGCCGCGCTGTCGCTGGCCATGGCGGCGGGCGTGGCGATGACCGACGCCATGGCGCTGGCCGATCTGGCCGCCGGCGTGGCGGTGGGCAAGGCGGGCACTGCTGTGGTCAGTCCCGACGAGCTGATCGAGGATGCGACCGGCGGGGCCGAGGCGCCGGACTGGCGCATACTGGAGCGCGGAGACGCTGCGCGCCTGAGCGCGCGCTGGCGCTCTGAAGGCCTGCGCATCGGTTTCACCAATGGCTGTTTCGACATTCTGCACCCCGGCCATCTGTCCGTGTTGCGCCACGCGGCGTCCGTATGCGACCGGCTGGTGGTGGGGCTCAACGCCGACGCCTCGGTGGCGCGCCTCAAGGGCCCGCAGCGTCCGGTCAATCCGGCCGCTTCGCGCGCCGTGATGCTGGCTTCGCTGGATATGGTGGACCGGGTGGTGGTGTTCGATGAGGACACGCCCGAAGACCTGATCCGCGCGCTCAATCCCCATGTGCTGGTCAAGGGCGCCGACTACGCCGCCGACGATCTGCCGGGCGCAGCCTTCATCAAGTCGAACGGCGGCGAGGTGGTGCTGGCGCCGCTGGTGAAAGGCCTGTCCACCACCGCGCTCGTGGAGCGCATGAAACGCGATGCTTCCGGAGACCTGCCATGAGCGACAATTTCTATCAGCGCCTGTCAGAGACCCTGAAGGAGATCGAGGCGGACGGGCTGTACAAGCGCGAGCGGGTGATCACCTCGCAGCAATTCTCGCAGATCGCCGTGCGCACCAATGGCGCCACGCAGGACGTGTTGAACTTCTGCGCCAACAACTATCTGGGTCTGGCCAATGACCCGCGCCTGATTCAAGCCGCCAAGACCGCGCTCGACCGCTATGGCTATGGCGTGGCGTCGGTGCGCTTCATCTGCGGCGCCCAGGACGTTCACCGCGAGCTGGAGCGGCGCCTGGCCGCCTTTACGGGCCATGAGGACGCCATCCTCTATGCCGCCGCGTTCGACGCCAATGGCGGGCTGTTCGAGCCCCTGCTGGACGACAACGACGCCATCGTCTCGGACTCGCTCAACCACGCCTCGATCATTGACGGGGTGCGCCTGTGCAAGGCCAAGCGCTACCGCTACGCCAATTCGGACATGGATGATCTGGAAGCCAAGCTGAAACAGGCCCGGGCGGACGGCGCGCGCACCATACTGATCGTCACCGACGGCGTGTTCTCCATGGACGGCTATATCGCCAACCTGCCGGGCATTTGCGATCTGGCCGACCGCTATGACGCCCTGACCATGGTGGATGACTGTCACGCTCACGGCTTTATGGGCGCCAAGGGCCGCGGCACGCCGGAGCATTGCGGGGTTCTGGGCCGCATCGACATCGTCACCGGCACGCTGGGCAAGGCGCTGGGCGGCGCCATGGGCGGCTTCACCTGCGCGCGCCAGAGCGTGATCGACATGCTGCGCCAGCGCTCGCGCCCCTATCTGTTCTCCAATTCGCTTGCCCCGGCCATTGCGGGCGCCAGCCTGACAGCGCTGGACCTGGTGGAGCAGGGTGATGATCTGCGCGCGCGCCTGTTCGATAACGCCAAGCGCTTCCGCGCCGGCATGACCGAAGCAGGCTTCACGCTTCTGCCAGGCGAGCATCCCATCATCCCGGTCATGCTGGGCGACGCAGCGCTGAGCCAGCGCATGGCCGACGCGCTGATGGCTGAGGGCGTGTACGTGATCGGCTTCTTCTATCCCGTGGTGCCCAAGGGCCAGGCGCGCATCCGCACCCAGATGAGCGCGGCGCACACGCCCGACATGATCGACCGCGCCGTGGCGGCGTTTACCAAGGTGGGGAAACGCCTGGGGGTGGTGTGACGACAAGGGGAATTTCTTGACCACTGCCGCGCCTTCCAGCCCCATGGCGGCGGGAGGGCTGATCATGACACCATCGCGCTGGGCTTTTGTGGCGACGCTTGTTTTCGCTGCGGCGACGACTGTAATCGCCGTGCTGATGAATATTCCGCCGGCGCCTGAGGGCGCGGCGCCTATGGCCGATGGGTACGCGACGCCCATCCTGGCGCTGGAATTCGCCCGGCAGGTCTCCGATCTGCACTTCTTGACGGGCGAGGAGGGGGCCGCGCTGCGCGCTTGGCTGGTGCGGGTGCAGTTTCTCGACTGGTTCTTCCCTGTCGCCTATGCCGGCATGGCCGCCGCATTCTTTCTCGGTCTCGTCTTGCGCGGCAATTTGCTGGCGTTGCTGGGCATCGGCCTCGCCCTGGCGGCCATCCCGGCGGACTGGCGGGAAAACGCGGTCATGAACGCAATTCTTCACGAGCTGGAGAATCCGGTCTGCGACACGCAGACCCGGACGGCCGAATGCCCGGGCGCAGATGCGTTCGGCGGCGCTTCGGCGGAACCGGCCATTGCGGCCCATAGCTTCGATACCGTCCTGCCGGCGCAGATTGAGAGGCTCAAGCTCGACACCTGGGTGAAATGGGGCCTGATCGCGGCCTATGGCGCGCTGCTTGCCGGTCTGTTCTGGGCCGGCCGGCGGCGCATGCTCGCCGTGCCGCCAGCGCTGGGGGCGCTGGCTATCGCGGCGGCCTGGATATCGGGCTCGAACGGGTATGTGGCCGAGATCATGGGCCTGCTGCTCATTCCCTTCATGCTCACATTCCCCATCGCCGCGGTCATGTATCTTCGCGCCAGACCCGTTGCGGAACGGGAGGCGCCGTGAAAGTGCTTGTGAAGGCAGTGCCGCGTGAAGGCATGTGGATGCAAGGCGCGCATCCGCACCCAGATGAGCGCGGCGCATATCCTGAGATGATCGAGTGCGCTGTGGCGGCGATTGCGAAAGTGGGGCGGGAGTTAGAGGTGGTGTGATGGCGGACGGGACCGCTCTGATTCTTGATCGCTGGTTCGAATTTGACGGCCATGAGGTGCGCTATGGCGTGATGGGGCCGGAGGGCGCGCCCACGCTCTGGCTGTTGCACGGCACGCCCTTCAACGCCCAGGTCTGGCGGCGCATCGCCCCGGTTCTGGCGCGCACCCGCCGCGTCGTCTTCCACGATCTCTTGGGATACGGGGCCAGCGCCAAACCCGATTCGGACGTATCGCTGGGCATTCAGAACACTGTGTTCACCGCGCTCATGACCCATCTCGGCGCCGTGCGGCCGGATGTGATCGCCCATGATTTTGGCGGGGCCACGTCCCTGCGCAGCCATCTCCTTGATAAGGTTGACTATAACGCGCTGATGCTGATCGATCCGGTCTGCGTGCGGCCCTGGGGCTCGCCCTTTGTGCAGCATGTGCGCGAGCACGAAGCGGCCTTCGCCACCCTGCCTGAATACATGCATGAGGCGCTGCTGCGCGCCTATCTGCAGACTGCGGCGGCCAGCCCGCTCAGCGATGCGGCGGTTGAAGCCTATGCCGCCCCCTGGCGCGGCGAGGCGGGCCAGCGCGGCTTCTACCGCCAGATCGCGCAGATGGATCAGGCCCATACCGATGCGGTCGAGCCGCTGTACGGCCGGATACGCTCGCCGCTCCACGTTTTGTGGGGCGAGGCGGATGCGTGGATACCTATCGAGCATGGCAGACGGTTCGCGGCTCTGACCCCGGCGGGGGAGCTGGAGGCTGTGCCGGGCAGCGGCCATCTGATGCAGGAAGACCGGCCGGAAGTGATTGCGGCGGCGGCGGAGCGCTTCTTTGCGCGCCATAGCCCCGTCGCCTGAAGGCGCTGATATTTATAGCTTTATAGCGCCCACTTTCAGCAATCTTTCCGCCGCTTCGCTGGCGGGCAGGCGCCCGGATGCGACGGCGCGCTCCAGCTCGCCGGCGGCGGATTTGACGGACGGATCGGCCCTGAAGGCGTCGAGCACGCGCGCCTCCACCATAGACCACAGCCAGCGCACCTGCTGGTCCGCGCGCCGCTGCGCCAGGGCGCCGGCCGCGTCCAGCGCCTTGCGGTGGGCGGTGACGGCGTCCCACAGCTTATCCACGCCGTCACCCGTCTGCGCCGAGCCGGTGAGCACCACCGGGGACCAGTGCGGCGAGGCCGGGGCGAGCAGGTGCAGGGCGGCTTCCAGATCACGCGCCGCGCGCCGGGCGCGGGTGGCGTTATCCCCGTCGGCCTTGTTGACGAACAGGATTTCAGCGAGCTCCAGTAAGCCCTTCTTTATGCCCTGAAGCTCGTCCCCGGCGCCCGGCAGCATCAGGGCCACGAACACATCGACCATGTCGGCGACCAGCGTCTCGGACTGGCCGACGCCGACGGTCTCAACAATCACAACATCATAGCCCGCCGCTTCGCACAGAAGCATGGTTTCGCGCGTCTTGCGGGTGACGCCGCCCAGCGTGCCGGCACTGGGGGAGGGGCGGATGAAGGCGGCCGGGTCGACGGCCAGCGCGCCCATGCGCGTCTTGTCCCCTAAAATTGACCCGCCGGTACGGCTGGAGGAGGGGTCTACGGCCAGCACCGCGACCTTGCGGCCCTGCGCTGTCAGGCGGGTGCCCAGCGCCTCGATCAGGGTGGACTTGCCCACGCCCGGCACGCCGGTCAGGCCGATGCGCCAGGCGCCGCCGGTGCGGTCCATGATATCGGTGAGCAGGCTCCGGGCGCGCGCCTGATGGTCGGGGCGCGTTGATTCCACGAGGGTGATCGCGCGGGCCAGGGCCGTGCGGTTTCCGCTGAGCAAGGGTTCGGCGAGCGCGTCCATGGCGCCATGGTCAGGCCAGTTCGCGGGTCTTGGCAAGCTTGACGCGCGGGCGCGTCCCGGCGAGCCTCAGCGGCTTGGAGGTGCGCCATGCACAAGGATCTTCCCGCGCTGATCGCCTATGCGCTGACCCTGCCTGAAGCGAGCGAGCATCATCCCTGGGGCGATATCGCCATCAAGGTGCGCTCCAAGACCTTCGTCTTCCTGTCCGGCGGGCGCAGCGGCACGGGCTGCGCGCTGACCGTCAAGCTGCCCGAGAGCGGCCAGGCGGTGCTGTCGGTGCATGAATTCGCCAGCCTGGCCGGGTACGGGCTGGGCAAGGCGGGCTGGGTTTACGCCTGTTTCGAGGACGGCGAGGACGCGCCCGTGGAGATGCTCAAAAGCTGGATCGACGAGAGCTGGCGCGCGGTGGCGCCCAAGGCGCTGGTAAAGGTGTTCAGCGCAGAGGCTCGGCCGCAATGATGGCGGCGTCATAGGCGCCTTCGGGGCGCGGTTCGCCAGCGCCGGCAATGATTTCGATCACCGCCTCGGCGCGCTGCCCCGATTGCGAGCCGCTGCCCACGCCCATTGAGACGCCGACGCCCACGCTGGAGCTGCGATACCCGCCAGACCCCCAGCCGCGGCCCACTGATCCGCCCACGCGCACGGGCGATCCGCTGCGGCGCGCCTGGGGTTCCTGCATCGTGCGGCTGTCGACAATCGTGAACCATTCCAGACCGTTATTGAGCACCACATCGGCCGCGCGCCGGATTGCGAGGCGCTCGGCCTCGCCCTGGCTCACGCCCTGCGCGCCGCGATAGCTGACCCGCCAGCGCCGGTCCTCGATGCGCATTTCAGAAAATCCGCTTCCATCCCGTGCGGCGGAGGCGGGCCCGTAATAGGGCGCCTGGGTGCTGGCGCAGGCGGCCAGAAATCCCCCGATTGCAGCGGCGGCTATGAGGCGGACAAGGGCTGTCATGACGTGCTCCAGAGCGCGGCTTACGAGGTCAACACCGCCGGTTTCGTGGTCAAAAGCGCCGTTTTCATATGTTCAGCGCCGGACCGCAGTCAGACTACACCAAAATGTGGTCAAACGGCGCCTTCGGCGTCTTGGCGCCGCCCGGCTAATCCACCGCCTGCCGGTAGGCGATGACGCTGATCAGGGCGCCGCAGGGCAGGCCGGTAAGGAAGCCGGCGGCCGCGCCGGCGAGGGTCATGGCCGGCTCGTTCCAGATCAGACCGATGACGGCGGCGCCGAACATGCACCCGGCTGCGGCCATCACGAGCGCCATCGCGCCCGGGCTGCGCCAGCCTTGGCGGTGGGCCAGATACCAGGCGATCGCCATCACCGGCCCGCCGAGCACATAGGTCAGGGGGGCAGAAAGAATCAGCCCGGCCAGAGCCACAATCAGCGAACCGGCGAGCATGGACGGGATTTCGTCTGCGGAGGCCGTTGCATCGGGAACGAACACGGCGGCGATGGCGAAGACCAGAAAGCCGCCCACTAACGCCGCCAGCAGGGGCGCTGCCAGGGCTGCGATGATCACGCCTGGCCGGGTGGCCTGACGGGCCTGACCGGCGCCGCCTGGTTGAGGGTTGGTCTTACCCATAATCCTATGTCCTTCCCGATGTGAAGAGAGGTTTTACGGAAATGGAATAGGGCGCTCAGCCGGGCGCAGCGTCCACCCCCGGTTCAGGGGGCGCCACGCGCTCATAGGCCCGTGTGCTGATGAAAAGGCCGGTGATCACCCCTGAGATCAGCCCGCATGGCGCCATGAGCAGCGCCACCTCCAGCCCGTAAAACAGTCCGAAAAACACGGCGCCGAAGATGAATCCGGCTGCGCCCATGGCCAGGGCGAGATCGCGCGGCCCGCGCCAGCCCAGGCCATGGACCAGCATCCAGGCGGCGGCGATCAAGGGGCTGGCCGCGAGATAGGTCAGGGCTATGGCCCGGACCAGAACCCAGACCGTCGCCAGAGCAAACACGGCCAGGAATTCCAGCCAGTCCTGCAGCCCGGTGTTGCGGTCCAGACCCGTGGTCACCGACAGGAAAACCAGCGTCGCCAGGGCCGGCAAGGCGACGGCGAGGCTTGCCGCCAGCATCGGGCTCATCAGGGCTGTGGCGGTGACGCCGCGCTTTCGCAGGCGGTATGGACGCATGCCCGCCGCGCCGCTCATCTGCGTCCCGCCAGCGCTGCGAACAGCCAGGCGGCGGCCAGGCCTGCGATCAGGCCGGTCAGGGGCAGGGCGAAGGCGCCGGGGGCTTCGGGCAGGGTGAGGGTGGCGACATCGCGCCCGTCGGCCAGCGCCCACAGCCAGTCGCCGTCATGAATGCGGCGCAGATAGGCGGCCATGGCGCCAAGTCCCGCCAGCGCGCCGGCCAGAGCAATGCCGAGCCCGCCCAGCCCGCGCAAGACCAGCCACAGGACCAGAAACACCGCCGCCGCCGGATAGGCGAAGGCCAGGGCGTAGAGCCAGACTTCACCGGCCAGCGGGGCAAGCTGGGCCAGCGGCAGGCTGGCTGCGGCTGCGCCCTCCATGGCTGACAGCGTCATCATGCCGGCCACGGCGACCAGTGCGCCAAAGGCCGGCGCCAAAGCGGCCCCCGCGATCACGCCCGACGGCGCCGCGCGGCTCATCTTGAACCTGTTATTGTCATGGACTAAGTCCCCCTCGCCCTTTTTAGAGCAATGGGGACTATAGCGCGCCCGGCCCGGCCCGGCCAACACCGTCGCGTCAACGGTTTTGTTACAGGCGACGGACATCGCCTGCGCGCCGCGTTTGCGCTAGAACCCCCGGCGATGACCGTCCCCCTCTAGCGTGGAGGCCCGCCGCCATGTCCCAGTCCATGAAAGCCCTGGTGAAAGCCAAGCCCGAAGTCGGCCTGTGGATGCAGGAGGTCGAGCGCCCACAGATCGGTCCGGACGATGTGCTGATCCGGGTGCACATGACCGCCATCTGCGGCACCGATGTGCACATCTACAAATATGATGACTGGGCGCAGAAGAACGTGCCGGTGCCGATGGTGGTCGGCCATGAGTTCGGCGGCGTGATCGAGGCCGTCGGCCGCGACGTGGCCCGGGTGAAGCCCGGCATGCGCGTATCGGGCGAGGGCCATGTGGTGGGCGAGAAATCGCGCGCCGTGCGCGCCGGGCGCTTCCATCTGGACCCCGAAACCAAGGGCGTGGGCGTGAACATGCCCGGCGCCTTCGCCGACTATCTGCGCCTGCCTGCGTTCAACGTGGTGCCGCTGCCCGATGACGTGTCCATGGAGCAGGCGGCTTTCCTGGACCCGCTGGGCAACGCGGTGCACACCGCCACAGCGTTCGATCTGGTGGGCGAGGACGTGCTGATCACCGGCGCCGGGCCGATCGGCATCATGGCCGCGGCGGTGGCGCGCCATTGCGGCGCCCGCCATGTGGTGGTGACCGACATCAATCCCGACCGTCTGCGCCTGCTGGAGGCGGTCTGCCCCACCGCCACGCCGGTCAACACGACGCGCGAGGCATTGCGCGACGTGATGGCGCGCCTGAAAATGACCGAAGGCTTTGATGTGGGGCTGGAAATGAGCGGCGCGGAGCCCGCATTCCACCAGATGGTCGAGCACATGGTGATGGGCGGGAAAATCGCCATGCTGGGCCTGCCGGCCAAGCCGTTCACCCTCGACATGGGCGCGCTGATCATGCGCGCCATCACCTTCAAGGGCGTCTATGGCCGGGAGATGTTCGAGACCTGGCACAAAATGCTGGCCATGCTGCAATCGGGCCTGGATGTGTCGAAGCTGATCACCCACCGCCTGCCGGCAGCCGAGTTCCAGACCGGGTTTGACGCCATGCTGTCAGGCAAGGCGGGCAAGGTGATCCTGGACTGGAAAGGCGTCTGACGCCTCACGGATGCGGCGGCGTCTGGCCTTAATCCGGGTTGAATTGCGGGCCGGCTTCAGGCGCCGCGTTATCTGAAGCCATAGTCGACAATGATGAACGGGTGATCAGGGTTCGGCCTAACCGCTTTGAAGGTGAGAGTTTTTTCATTCTCATTCGCCCAGCGTATGGCGTGCAGGAAGTCGCGGCGACGATCCTCCCAGAGAGCTTCACATGAGGCGTCTGTTTCCATCTCGTTGAGATTGAATGACGATCCAAAGCAGGCCCTCCGCGTATTGACCACACGGCCGCCTTCGCCAACGTCATATACAATATTCCACATATTTCCATAGAATAGAAGCTCGCCCGAAAATAATTCGCCCGTGTGCCTTATGCGTTCGTAATAAGGGTAAATATAAAGATAGCCGCCACCGCAGCGGACAGCTGTGTGGTCAACATTAATGCTGTGGCTTGAGATGTGCTCACACGAAATGCTGGCGTATGGCATGTAGCCGCGCGGGTTTCTCAATGAGACGCTTAGCGCCGTTCTGGGCGGCAGCGCTTCTTGGGGCGGACTGTCTTCATCGTCTTGAACGCGCTCAATGCCCCTGAGAACAGCGGGGTTTGGCTGCGCTATGACGGGCCGGGCCGGTTGCGCGGCGGTCTGGTGGGCGGCGACGGCGGCGATCAAGCTGAGAAGCATCATTCCAGTCTCCAGTGAGCAAAGCCCGGGCGCCTTTACCTTTGAGCATCCTGTGGGCAGGCTCCATATGATCCCATAGCATCAGCTTGAAGCCAAACCGTCGGGCAAGGCGATTCTGATCTGGCGGGAAGCGGGAGGCTTGACATGATCATTCCGGACGCCCGTCCGTTGGATTACGAGGCGCGGAGCGAAGACGACATGCAGGCGCGCGCGCAAGCCTTCTACGAGGCGATGCGCACGCGGCGCACGGTGCGCGAGTTCTCCGACCGCCCCGTGCCGCGCGAGATCATCGAGACGGCGATCCTGACCGCCGGGACGGCGCCCAATGGCGCCAATCACCAGCCCTGGCATTTCACCGTGCTGGGCCAGGGACCCATCCGCGCCCGCCTGCGCGAGGCGGCCGAGGCTGAGGAGCGCGCCTTCTACGCCGGTAAGGCGGGGGCGGAATGGCTCGAGGCGCTGGCGCCGCTGGGCACGGACGCCTCCAAGCCGTTTCTGGAGACCGCGCCCTGGCTGATCGCCGTGTTCGGCCAGAAGCGCGGCGGGCCGCAGCCCGGCGATTTTAAGAAGAATTACTATGTCACCGAAAGCGTCGGCATCGCCTGCGGGTTATTGCTGGCCAGCCTGCACCAGGCGGGCCTGGCCACCCTGACCCACACGCCAAACCCGATGGGATTCTTAAGCGAGATCTGCGAGCGCCCGGCCCACGAAAAACCGGTCATGCTGATCGTGACGGGCTATCCCGCCGGGGATGCGGCTTACCCGGCCGCCGCTGCCAGCAAGAAGCCGCTGGACGAAATTTGCGATTTCAGGTGAGGCGCGGGAGCCCATCTGCTCCCCCGCCTCAATACCCTGGCGGGATCAGCGGGCCGCCGGCCATCATTTCGAACTGGGAGGCGGCGCGCAGGGCCAGGCCGTCATGGCCGCGGGGGGCGAGGAACTGGATCGAGACCGGGCGGCCTTCGGGGGTCAGGCCCATGGGCGTCGCTGTGGCGGGGACGCCGGCCATGTCGGCGAAGGCGGTCAGGTCGGCCTGGCCGGCCGGGGCCGGAGCGCCGAATTCGAAGGCCGGCTCCAGCGCCGTGGGCGCTACGACCAGATCACAGCGGGCGAACCAGTTCTGCGCGTCGGTTTCGGCGGCGCGCACCAGGCGGTAGGCCGCCTCGACCTTGTCCTCGCTCTGGGCCGAGCCCCAGTCGAACAGCTTGCGCAGGCCTTCGGAGAACCCCTCGGGCGTTTCGGCGAGCTGGGCGGCGTGGGCGCGCGCGCCCTCCACTTCGCTGATCAGCAGGCCCGCCCGGCGCGAGCGGCCATAGGCGTAGTGCTCTGGCGTGACATCGATAATGCGCGCGCCGGCCTGATCCAGCCGGTTCAGCGCGAACTCGAAGGCGGCCATGACGGCGGGGTGGCAATCCAGCGCATCCTCGAAGCGCCAGCGCCCGATGGTGAGCCCGGTCAGGCCCTTTTGCGGGCGCTGGGGCTTGCCGGACAGGGCGGCCATGAAGGCGGAGAGATCGCGCGCCGAACGGGTCAGCGGGCCGACATGATCAAGGGTGGTGGACAGGGCGACCACGCCGCCGGTCTCAACGAGATCGCGGCCCGGCTTGTGGCCGGAGACGCCGCAATAGGCCGCCGGAATGCGCACCGATCCCATGGTGTCGGTGCCCAGCGCCATAACGCACAGGCCCGCCGCCACCGCCGCGCCCGATCCGCCTGATGATCCGCCCGGGGTCAGCGCCTCGCCCGGCTGGCCCCAGGGATTGAGCGTGCGCCCGAACCAGGGATTGTCGGTGACCGCGCCGAGCGCGGCTTCCTCCATGTTCACCGTACCCGCGATCACCGCGCCGGCGGCTTTCAGGCGCGCCACGCAGCCCGCGTCCTGGCGCGCGATGCGCCGCTCATAGGCCTTGATCCCGGCATGCCAGGGCAGACCCTCAACCGCGATATTGGCTTTCACCAGCACCACCGCCCCGTCGATTTCCGACAGGGGCGCGCCGCGCGCCCAGCGGTCGGCGCTGGAGGCGGCCTCCTCGCGCGCGGCGGTGAAGCGGGTGTCGAGCACGGCGTTCAGCGCCGGGTTCAGGGCCGCGATGCGCCGCGCATAGGCGTCGAACACTTCCAGCGGGCTCCAGCGGCCCAGCGCAAACGCCGCCGCCTGGGCCGCCCAGGTGCGTTGAGAGGCTTTGAGCGGCAGGTCGGCGCTGTTGGATGTCATCAGAAGCGTTCGTCAATGAGGCGGATGGGTTTCTGGCGCACTTCAGTCTGGGTGAGGTTGGCCAGTTCGCCCGGTTTGGCAAGCTCCACGCCGACGTCTATGCCGAGCTTGCGTTTCAGGAGATCGGCGAATTCCGCCCGCAGCGCCTCGCCGGGTTCGCGCGCTTCGGCGATGACGATGAACTCGTCGCGCCCGGATGCGTCGCGCACCGCCTTGCAGATGAAGTCGCCGGCGAAGGCGGCGTGCTCTTCCAGGAGCGGCCCCATGGCCTGGGGGAAGATATTGATGCCGCGAATCTTCACCATGTTGTCCGAACGGCCCAGGAAACCCTCGATCCGCCGGAACGCAAGGCCCAGCGGGCTTTTATCGGTGTGGAAGCGCGTCACGTCATGGGTGTTGAAGCGGATGATCGGATAGACATCGTCCTTGTACAGGCAGGTGCAGATCATATCGCCCTGCTGCCCGTCGGCGACGGGCTTGCCGGTCTCGATATCGGCGACTTCGAGATACTGGGCGTCCTCCATCACATAGAGGCCGGCGCGGTCTGGGCCTTCGCCGGCGATGATCCCGGTATCGCCCACGCCATACCAGTCAAAGCACTCGGCGCCGCCCCAGGCCTTGGAGAGGGAGTCGCGGTCCTCGCGTCCCAGATGGCCGGAAATCATGCGGATATTGAGATCGCGCACCGGGTCGATGCCCATCTCGTCTGCGACGCGGGCAAGCTTCTTGATGTAGTCGGCGAAGCCCACGATCACCGTGGCGCCGAAATCGCGCATCAGCTCCACCTGACGCGCCGAGCGGGTCTCGACCCCGGTGCCCGCCGACATGAAGATGGCGCTGGTCCAGTGGATCACGGCCTCGCGCACATAATGCCCGCCATTGATCATTCCGTGGCCATAGACCGAATGGACTACGTCCTCGGCCTTGAGCCCCTGGAAGCGGTAGAGCCGGGCCAGCAGCAGGTTTTGCACCTCGCGCGACTTGGCGCCGAACAGCAGCACCTGGGGCGTGCCGGTGGTGCCTGACGTGGTGTGCATGACCACGTTGGGCGGCCCGCCCGCATGGCTGTCGCGCGCGTCGAAATCGCCAAACGGGGGCTTGCGCGCAATGGAGTCCATGATGTCGGACTTGTCGAAGCTCGGCAGGCTGGCGATCATCTCAAGCCCGGTGATGTCGCCCGGCTCCACGCCCGCATCACCCCAGAGCTTGCGGTAGAACAGCGTCCGCCAGGCGCGCGCCACCGATTTCAGGAACAGGGCGTTCTGGCGCGCAAACAACTCGTCGCGGCTGATTGTTTTGGCGAAATGGACGAAGTCTGCGCCAATCGGGTGCTGGCGCTGGACCGCGCCCCAGTCGGCGGCGTCGAAATAGCTGCTGTGTCCGTCGGCATTGGCTGCGCTCATGGCTGCGCCCCTTTCACAAAGTCATGTCGGTCAAATGGTCTGCCCGCGCATCAGGCGGACAAGCGTGTCGGTGGAGGCTGCGCCGGGCAGGGCGGCGACGGCCTCTTGCATGGCGGCGTCGAGGTCTGGCTGCGGCGCGCCGAGGCCAAATTCGAGGCATTCAGCGCGCTTGGCGGCGATGTCAGCGGCGCGCATGGGATCAGCCGGCGAGCCGTAGAGCGTGTCGAGGGTGAGCGTGCGCGCCTCGCCGCTTGTCAGGCGCACTTCCAGCGTCTGGGGCGTGAAGGCGGCGGGATTGTCCGAGCCGTCGCGCTCCACCTGGATGCGCGCGGCGAGGGCCAGTGTTTCGGGATCGCGCAAGGCTTCAGGCGTATAGCCGTCGAGGCGCACCTGACCCGTGCGCAGCGCCAGTGCGCCGCAATAGCCAAAGCACAGCCGGGCGTAATTGACCTGCATGTCCCCATGGGCCGGGCGGCCCACCAGACGCTCGATCAGGGGCGGGGCGATGAGGCGGATGGAGCGGATGTCTTTCGCCTGAACCCCGCTCTCGCGCAGGCGCTGCATCAGGACAATACCGCCCTGTGCCGCGCGGCCGGTAGGGAAGGGTTTGTAGGACACTTCCGCGATGCGGAAAGTCCGGCCCAGCGAGGCGATCACCGGGGCGAGATCGGCGCGCCCTTCAAACAGAGAGAGATAGCCGAACGGCCCCTCGAACACGTCATGGGGGCCGGGGATGCCGGCGCCCGCCAGATCATTGGCCACCAGCGCGGCGCGCGCGGCGCCGGCGATCTGCAAGGGCAGGGCGGGCTTGCCCTCCACATGGGCCTGCATGGTGCCGGCGGCCTGGGCCAGCGCATAGCCCAGCGCGTCCAGCGTCTGGTCCAGGCTCGCCCCGCGCAGGCGGGCCACGCCCAGCGTCGCCCCGAACAGACCGGCTGTCGCGGGCCGGAAAAACCGGATCGGGCTCAGCGCCGCAACGCCAAGGCCGGCGGCCACATCCACCGCGCCGGTCAGCGCCGCGAGGAAGTCCGCGCCGGACACGGGACGCGCCTCGGCCTCGGCCATCAAGGCCGCGCCGATCACCGCCATGGGATGCACCACGGCGGGTTCGTGCACGCAGTCATATTCCTGGCAATGGATCTGGAAGCCGTTGACGAAGGCCGCTGACGGCGCGGGCAGGCGCGGTCCGCCGCCCAGCACATGAGCAGCCGGGATCGCGCCGTCCGCCGCGCCCCAGCTTTGCGCCACGCCCAACACCTCATCGGCCAGCCAGGCCCGGCGCCCGGCGATGCCCACCGCCAGCGTGTCCAGCAGGAAGGCCTGCGCCGCAGCCTGCGCCGGCGCCGGGACTTTGTCCCAGTTCAGCTCCAGAGCGTGGAGGGCGAAGGCGTCGGGCGCGCTCATGCATGGGTTCCTTCAGAGGCCGGGCGGGCCAGCGCCGCGCTGAACGCCGCCAGCGATCCGCCGTCAGACAGCGCCAGCGCTGCCTTGACGAGATCATCGGCGGCGGCAGCGTCATGCCCGCCATGGATGGCGAGGCGGCGCGCCTTGGCGGCCAGTTGCTCGCGCGAAAGCGGGTTTTCCGGATCGCCCAGCGCATCGGGCTGGTCGAACACGCGCACCTCGCCGCCGGTCAGGGTCAGGCTGAGCCCCGCGCCGTAGCGGGCCGGATAGGCGCTTGCGTAGGGCTCGCCCGCACGCACTGTCACCCGCGCGGCAAAGGCGCGCACGGCGGCGTCGTTGAAGGCGCCGGGGTCGAAATCGGGCAGCTGCGGCTCGCCGCGCATCAGGGTGATGGCGAGGGCGTGCTGGAGGGAGAATTTCGCCTCGATCACGCTGGCGGGCTTGGGCCGGTCGCAGAATGTGATCGCGTCGGCATAGGTGACGATCTCTGCCGCCTCGATCTCTCCCGCCGAGATCCCGGCGGCGCGTGCGGCCAGCGCGGCGTCGATGGCGGTGTGGGCGTGGCGGCAGGCGGGCCAGGGCTTGAAGCTGACCTGCTCGATCAGCCAGTGCGCGCCATGATCGGCCAGCACGGCTTCCGGATCGGCGCCGGGGCAGGTGGCGGCGAAGAAGCCTTGCGGCCCTTCCAGGATCGCCAGCGGTCCGTCAAAGCCCTGCGCCGACAGTTGCGCGGCGGACAGCCCGGCATGGGCGGCGCGCGCGGTGTGCAGCTGTTTGGCCATGGAGGCGGGCTCGTGGCGGGTCTGCCAGAAGCCCGACGCCTGTGTGGCGGCAAGGCCCAGCGCGTGGGCGGTGCGCAGCTCATCAAGGCCCAGCACGCTGGCCGCCGCCGCTGCCGCGCCGAAGGGTCCGCATGTCCCGGTATTGTGCCAGAAGGCGTAATGGCCCGGCCCGACGGCCCGGCCCAGCGCAATCACGGCTTCGTACCCGCGCACCACGGCGTCGAGGAAGGCGTGTCCGTCCGCGCCCGCCGATTCGCAGGCGGCCAGGGCGGCGGGAATCACGCTGGGTCCGGGGTGGAGGATGGCGCGCTTGTCTACATCATCCATCTCCAGAACATTGCCCAGCGCGCCATTGACCATGGCGGCGGTGAGCGCCGAGCCTGAGCCTGAGCCTGAGCCTGAGCCTGAGCCTGAGCCTGAGCCGGCGCCGATGACGGTGCACGCGCCAGCGCCTTCGCCCACCATCGCCTGCGCCATCGCCCGGCCCGCCGGGCTCGTCGCTCCGGCCAGCGCGCAGCCCGCCCAGTCCAGCGCATGCAGCGCGGCGCGCGACCGCATCCCCGCATCCACAGGACGGGCGAGGCGCGCCGCCAGGCGCCGGGTCAGGGTGAGCGGGATGCTTTGTCCGGACATAATGTGCTAGTAGCATGTCCGAACGCGCGGCGTGAAGCCCGCGCATCAAGTCCGGGGAACGCCGATGACAGCCCGTCCGTCCGTGCTCTCGCCAGAGGCGCTGATCGCGCGCTTGCGTGCGCGTCTGCCGGATGCGGCGCGGGTCTATGTGCCCGGCGTGGCGGCCGAGCCTTACGTGCTGGCCGACGCCTTTGCGCGCGACCCTGAGCAGGCGCGCGGGCTGACTTTCTTCGGCGTGTGGATCCCCGGCGTGAACCGCACTGACTGGAGCGCGCTGCACGAGACCGCCCGGTTCGAGTCGATCTTTCTGGCGCCGCAGCTGCGCGCCGGGTTCGAGACGGGGCGCGTGACCTTCCTGCCGCTGACCTACACGAAGGCCTGGCGCTGGCTGGAGACGTGTCCGGTGGACGCCGCCATCCTTCAGGTCTCGCCCCCCGATGCCAACGGCGACTGCTCTTTGTCTCTCAGCTGTGATTTCACCCCGGCGATATGGGCGCGGGCGCCCTTGCGCATCGCCCAGATCAATCCGGCTTTGCCCGTGATGCCCGGCGCGCCGTCTATCCCCTTGAGCGCCTTTGACGCCGTGTGCGAGGTGGAGAGCGAGCCGCGCGGCTATGAGGCGGGCGATTTGCCAGAGGCCTTCACGTCCATCGCGCGCCATATCGCCGGACTGGTGGAGGATCGCGCGGCGGTGCAGTTCGGCCTCGGCAAGGTGCAGCTGGCGGTGCTGCCTGCGCTCAAGGGCCACAAGGGACTGGCGATCCATTCGGGCATGGTGTCCGACCCCTTGCTCGACATTATTGACTGTGAGGCCGTGGCGGCCATCCGCACCGGGGCGGTGCTGGGCTCGCGCGTGTTGGCCGAGCGTCTGACGGGCGAAGAGCGCCTGACCATGACGCCGGTCAGCGGCACCCATAGCGGCGCCGTGCTGGCGGGGCTGGCGCGCTTCACCGCTATCAACTCGATGATCGAGGTGGATTTGTTCGGTCAGGCCAATGCCGAGTTTTTCGGCGGGCGCCAGGTGTCCGGCGGGGGCGGGCTGACCGATTTTCTGCGCGGCGCCCAGGCCAGCCCTGGCGGCAAGGCGATTGTGGCGCTGGCTTCCACGGCCAAAGGCGGGACGCTGTCGCGCATCACGCCGCGCCTGACCGCGCCGGCCGTGAGCTTGAGCCGGGCGGATATAGACATCGTGGTCACAGAGCATGGCGCAGCCGATCTGCGCGGGCTCGACCTGGAGGCGCGCGCAGGCGCCCTGACACAGATCGCTCACCCCGATCACCGCGCTATGCTAGAGAGCGCATGGACAGATATTCGGAGCTCGCTATGACCGCTATGCTGGAAAATGCTTCAGGCGCGCCGCGTTACATGGCGCTGGCCGAGGCGTTGCGGGCGCGAATCGCCGGCGGCGACCCGGCCATCGGCGAGCTTTTGCCCACCGAACACGCCCTGTGCGAAACCTATGGCGTATCGCGCCACACCGTGCGCGAGGCGCTGCGCCTACTGGCCGAATCCGGGCTGATCGCCCGGCGGCGCGGGGCTGGCACAGTGGTGGTGGCCAATCAGTCCCATGATCACTTCACCCAGCGCCTGGGCGGGGTGGATGATCTCATGCAGTACGCGCGCGACGCCAAGCTGCAGCCCAGAGCCACCCGCAGCGGCCCGCTGGACGGGGCGGTGGCGCGCGCCTTCGGCGTGGCGGCGGGGGGTGAGTACTTCCACGTGTTCGGCGTGCGCGGACGGCCGGGCGAGACCCCGATCGCGCTCACCGACGTCTATATCCGCGCCGATATCGCCCCGCCTGTGGAGACCCTTGTGGAGATGGGCGGCTCGGTGACCGACTGGATCGCGCGCGAGCGCGGCGTGCCCACCGCGCGCATCGAGCAGTCGATCAGCGCCGGCGCCCTGACCGAGCGCGAGGCCGAGCCGCTGGACGCCGAACCCGGCGAAGCCGCCCTGCGCACCCGCCGACGCTATTACGACAAGGGCGGGCGCATCATCGCCCTGTCCGACAGCGTCCATCCGGGCGAACGCTTCACCTATGACATGGTGCTCCTGCGCGAGGCTGATTAGCGCAAGTTTGCGCCCGCCCGCCGCCAAGCTCGAACACGACAGGGCTTGATCCTGCGCGCATTTCGAAATGATATACCATTTCGAGAGCCGGGCCTCACCGGCTCCGTGTGGAGGAGAGATATCATGAGAACCCTGATCGCCGCGCTGGGCCTGAGCGCCGTCACGGCGGCTGCGGCCTGCGCCCAGGAGAGCCTGAGTTTCGACAATCCAGATGACGTCATCGCCATGAACCGCAAGGTCGCGTGCTCCACGGTGGATGGCGAACCGATCACCTTTTACTGGAACGGTTATGCGTTCTCGCGCCGGGCGGGCGAGCCGGACCGCCGCCTGTTCCGGGTCGAGGGCATGAATGTGCGCGCCTGCGTGACGGTTGAGCATCCCGAATACGGGACCGGCTACCGGCTCGTTTCGCGCGAGATCCTGCTCTATCTCGATCCCGAGACCCACGAAATCCTGTCCACCTGGGACAATCCCTGGACCGGGGAGACCGTGGACGTGCTCCATGTGGCCAATGATCCGGTCAATTTCCGGGGCGGGTATGCGAACGGACCCAATGGCCCGGCCCAGTGGCGCGGCGCCTCCATGGGCAATGATTTCTGGCAGACCACCACCGTGCCGCTGTTCTACTCCAACCCGCTGGCGGGCGAGTTCCAGGACGAGACCGGCGCGGTCTATCACGCCACCGAGATGTTCAATTTCTTCGGCAATATCGATGATCTGACCGATCCGGAAACCACCACCGCCGACGTGGAGGTGGGCTGGGTGCGCATGTCCGACTGGCTGCCCTGGATGAAGATGCGCGGGCGCGACGGGCTGATCTATTTCCACACCGCCGGCACCAAGCTGGATAGCTGGGACGAGCTGCCGGACTTCTTCCAGGAAGAAATCGCCCTGCACTATCCCGAATACACCGATCCGCCAGCGCTTGATGATGACCGTCCCAATGTGACCAGCTGGACCTATTACCGCGATATCGCGGCCGGCGCGGTCACGCCGCCGCAACGCAACTGAAACCGGGCCCGGCCGGGGATTCCGTCTGCGGCCGGGCTTGTCACTGAAATGCAACACCTGCGCGCATTTGTTCGGACAAGCGCAAGACCACAGGCGCATAAACAGCCCTAATGGTATATCAATAGGTCAAATGCGCGTCTGCGGGCAGATTCGGGCAGGCGCGCCTCAAGCAGGCTCACAAGGCTGACAAGGCCGCGCAAGGGGAGACTAGAGCGTGAAAAAGCAGATTCTGATGACCACGGCGGCCGCCATCGCAGCGGCCGGCCTGACGGCGGTTCCCGCCGCCGCTGCCGCCCAGGAAGACGGCGCCCAGCAATCGCGCGACGTCATCACGGTGACGGCGCGCCGGCGCGAGGAGACCATTCTGGACGCGCCCGTTGCGGTGACCGCGTTCGGCGAGGAGGACATCCTCAATCTCGGCCTGCAGTCGGTTGACGATGTCGCCCGCTTCACGCCCGGCCTGTCCTTCTCTGCTGCGTTCGGCCGTTCATCGGAACGCCCCGTGATCCGCGGCCAGGCCAACGTGCTGGCCGGCGTTCAGTTCGGGGTGGAATCAGGCACTGCGTATTTTATCGATGGCGTCTACTATCCCGGCTCCATCCAGAACCTGGACCCCAATGATCTGGCCCGGGTCGAGGTGATCCGCGGGCCCCAGAGCGCGCTCTATGGGCGCAACACCTATGCCGGCGCCATCAACTTCGTCACGCGCGGCGCCACCGACACGCTCGAAGGCCAGCTGCGCCTGCGCGGCGGCAGCCATGGCGAGTACGAAGTGTCGGCCGGCCTCTCCGGTCCGATGGGCGATCGGGCCGGCTTCCGCCTCTCGATGCGCGACTACAACTATGATGGCGAGTGGACCAACCAGGTGACGGGACAGACTGTGGGCTCCCAGTCCACCACCTCGTTCTCCGGCGTGCTGGATCTCAATCCGACTGACAATCTCGATTTCCGGGTGCGGGCCCAGTATTCGGAATCGCGTGACGGCACGCTGCCGCTCTTCCTGCAGCCTGCCGACAGCAATAACTGCTCGCCGGGCCATCGCTCGCTCGCGTCCTGGTCGCGCTCTGGCAGCACCAACAACAACCAGTATTTCTGCGGCGTGATCAAGCCGGCGCCGGTGGCTCTGAACACCGGTCCGGCCCTTCCGGGCCAGCCGGCCATCGTACCGGGCGTCCCGGCCGACGCGCTGAGCCCCTTCCTGCCGTTCCAGCTCTACTCGGCGGCGGACGGCACGGCGTTTGACGGCATCTCCAACAACGCCATTTTGATGTCCGGCATCATGAACTGGGATATCGGCGGTTCAGGTTATGTCTTCACGGTGTCGGCGGGATACCGCGACGAAGAGCGCCGCTTCGGTTCGGACTCCGACCACAGCTCGATCAACTTCGTGCTGCAGCCTGTAGGCATGGCCGATACCGGCGCCTTCTTCGCCAACACCACCCGCAACCTGGTCGAAGACTATTCGTTCGAGGCGCGTCTGGCCTCGCCGGTGACCGACCGGTTCCGCTGGATGGTCGGCGCGTATTATTATGACCAGACCAATGACGGGTTCACCCTCACCTTCTCCAATCCGGCGGGCAATCCGGCGAGCCGCCTGACCACGACTAACCAGGCGATTTTCGGCCTGATGGAATATGACCTGACTGAGAATCTCACGGTCACGCTGGAAGGCCGCTACGCGGAAGAAGAAAAATCGACGCTGGACGGCATCAGCACCGCGACCCCCTTCAGCCGCTCTGACACCTTCACCAACTTCACCCCGCGCCTGACGGTCAACTGGTCGGTGGATCCCGAAACCACGGTCTTCGCCGTGTATGCGCGCGGCGTGAAGCCGGGCGGTCAGAACGGCGCGATCGGTGAAACCACCGGCAACCCGACCTATGACCAGGAAACCTCGGAGAATTTCGAGATTGGCGTGAAGCGCTCTCTATTCGGCGGCGCGGGCTATTTCGCAGCATCCGCGTACTACATCGATGCGACCGACGTGCAGCTGACCACCGCTGTGTCCAATCCGGCCGGCGCGATCAACTCGGTGGCCACCAACCAGGGCGCCGCGGAAATCCTCGGCCTCGAGCTGGAATACCGCCAGCAGGTCACGGACATGTTCTCTATCGGCGCGACCTATGCCTGGACCCGTCCCGAATTCACCTCGGGCTGCGATGACGGTCAGTGGGAGCTGACCTCGGGCGGCGGCGTGATCACCCCCGATTCCACAGCACCGGGTACGGGCGCCTCCTTCTTCGGCCAGACGGGCAATTGCTCCATCGCGGGCAACCGCATCCCGCTGACCTCGGAGCACCAGCTGTCGGTCAATGGCGAACTGCGTGCTCCGCTGGGCGCCAATGGCCGTCTGGAATGGTTCGCCCGCAGCGACTTCACCTATGAGTCCTCGAAATACGTGCAGGTCCATAACCTGGCCGAGACGGGCTCCGCCTCGATCCTGGGCGCCCAGCTGGGCATTCAGAGCGACACCTGGACGATCATGGCCTATGGCCGCAACATCCTCGATGAAGACTCCATCGTGATGGCGACCCGCTGGCTGCAGACGCCCTATCTCAGCCCCGGCTTCTCGCCGAACACGGCGCCGGCCGGCGCTTCGACCGGCGCGCCGCGAGCCTTCTTCGGCACGCTGCGCCGGGGCGCCAGCTACGGGGTCGAGGCCCGCTACCGCTTCTAGGGCTGTCCGGTACGGACATGCCTTCGGGGCACGGGGAAAAAGAGCGGCCGGACCTTTAACGGGTCCGGCCGTTTTCTTGTGTGAGCCAGCATGATGGCGCCGCGGGCGGCGAGGGGCTTCAGGCCCGGCAGGCCTGCGCGCGCAGCTTGTGATCGGCCAGCACCAGCGCGGCCATGGCTTCGGCCACCGGCACGGCGCGAATGCCCACGCACGGATCGTGGCGGCCCTTGGTGGCCAGGGTGGTTTCTTCCAGCGATTTGGTCAGGGTGCGCCGCTCGATGCGGATCGAGCTTGTCGGCTTGATCGCGACGCGGATCACCAGGTCCTGCCCCGTCGAAATGCCGCCCAGCACCCCGCCATTGAAGTTTGAGGTGAAGACCGGCTGGCCGTCGGGGCCGAGGCGCATTTCATCGGCGGCGTCCTCGCCGCGCAGGCCCGCCGCCGCCATGCCCGCGCCGATCTCCACGCCCTTGGCGGCGTTGATCGACATCATGGCGCTGGCCATGTCCTGATCGAGCTTGCCATAGACCGGTGCGCCCCAGCCGGCGGGAACACCGCTGACGACCACCTCCACCAGCGCGCCCACGGAGCTGCCGGCGCGGCGGATCGCGTCCATGTCGTCGGCCCAAAGGGCGGCGGTGTCGGCGTCCGGGCAGAAGAAATCATTGCGCGCGATCTCGTCCCAGTCCCAGCGGGCGCGGTCAATGGCGCGCGGGCCGATCTGCACCAGAGCGCCGCGTATGGTCACGCCCTCGCCCAGCACCTTGCGCGCCACACCGCCTGCGGCCACGCGCGCCGCCGTCTCGCGCGCCGAGGAGCGCCCGCCGCCGCGATAATCGCGCACGCCGTATTTGACGTCATAGGTGTAGTCGGCATGGCCCGGCCGCCAGGCGTCGCGAATGTCGGAATAATCCTTCGAGCGCTGGTCCACATTCTCGATCTGAAGCGCGATGGGCGCGCCGGTCGTCAGCTGGGCCGCCATGCGCTCGTCCTGGAACACGCCAGACAGAATGCGCACCTGATCGGGCTCGCGGCGCTGGGTGACATGGCGCGACTGGCCCGGCGCGCGCTTGTCCAGCCAGGGCTGGATGTCGGCCTCGGTTAGCGCGATCCCAGCCGGGCACCCGTCCACCACGCAGCCCAGCGCCGGCCCGTGGCTCTCGCCCCAGGTGGTGATGCAGAACAGATGGCCGAACGTGTTGTGGGACATGGAAAGGGACTCAATCCGCCAGGACGCTGCAATGCACCATAGAGGCGCAATTGACCAGCGTCACGCCGCGCCCTTGCGGGCCCAGCGCGCCAGGCGGGCGGCGGGGGAGGCCTTGACGAATTTCTCGTAGAAGCCGCGCAGGATCCCGGCCGTCTCCTCGGCCTCATCACGTGCGGCGCTCTCGGCGAAGGCGCGCGCGCGCGCCTCGCGCGCCTCGCGTTCGGTCTCGCTCACCGACAGGTCGGGATTGACCATCACATCGCGCACATGCACGTGCACGCGCCAGTGCGGGTCGCCGATGGGGACCAGCACCGTTCCGTTCTTCACGCCCACCGGCAGGCGCACCAGCGCCTCGCGCTCTTCAATCCTGATGGTGCGGATGCCGCCCTTGCGCGCGTCGTCCGGGGTGATTTCCAGGTCATGGCGGCGCGGCGCGTGGATGCGCAGCACCTCATAGGCCTTGAGCAGGCGCTGCAGCTTGGCGATGGTCTGGGGCGTGGTCGGAGTCACGTCAGGGTGCACGGTCTTGACGAGCGCGCGGAAACGGGCGCGGACTTCACTGAAGTCCTCGTCACCGGTCAGGCCGAAGGCGCGGTACGCGGCCAGCAGGGCTTCAGGCTTGGCGCTCATGGGCCGACGCTAGGCCATGATAGGTTGTCAAACGGTTGACCGGTTGCGCAGGCGCGCTAAGTCATCGGCGTCAAAAGCGAAAGGACCTGCCATGAGCGGCCGCGACGCGATCCCGCCCAGCCCCAGCGAGGCTGATTACGCGCGCGAGGCGGACGCGCCGGAGGATATTTTCACCCGCGAGGACCCTGTCGCGCTGTTCGGCGAGTGGCTGGCCGAGGCGCGCAAGCGCGAACCCAATGATCCCAACGCCATGGCGCTGGCCACCGCGGACGCGGATGGCGCGCCGGACGTGCGCATGGTGCTTTTGAAGGACGTGGATGCGCGCGGCTTCACCTTCTACACGAACACCGAAAGCGCCAAGGGGCTGCAGCTGGGCGCCAATGCGCGCGCGGGCCTGTGCTTTCACTGGAAGTCCCTGCGCCGTCAGGTGCGCGTGCGCGGCCCGGTCAGCGAGGTCAGCGCGCATGAGGCCGACGCCTATTTCGCCAGCCGCGCGCGCGACAGCCGCATCGGCGCCTGGGCGAGCAAGCAGTCGCGCCCGCTGGAAAGCCGGTTTGCGCTGGAGAAGGCTGTGGCCGCCCATGCGGCGAAATTCCATGTCGGGGCGATCCCGCGCCCGCCCTTCTGGACCGGCTACAGGGTGGCGCCCCTGCGCATCGAATTCTGGCGTGACCGGGCCTTCCGACTGCACGACCGGATGGTGTTCGAGCGTGACCGGGAAGACACGCCCTGGCGGATCATGCGGCTATACCCGTGATCGGGTGCGCCTTCGCGTCCGCAGCACGTTATAATCGCATTCAGGCTGTAAGGGACATCAGGTCATGATGAATGCACTCAGGGTATTACGCCATCTGATTGTGGGGCTGGCGGCGTTAGCCGCCCTAGCCGCACCGCTCTGGTTCGTGACCGCCGCCTTTGGCGGCAAGTTCGGCTTCTGGGAGCCGTTGGACGGTTTCCGTCACGTGCTGGGGCTGGCAGGGCTCAATGCGCTGGACTGGATCGGGCTGCCGGGCGGGATCGGGCAGGGCTTCATCCTGCCGCTCACCGCAGGGCTGGGCCTGGCCGCTTTGATCGTGTCGGTCGTGTTCCAGCTGGTGTTCGGGCGCGCCAATGCGCCTGGCCCGGGCGGCTATATCGCCGGCGTCGCGGCGCTGGCCGTGGGGCTGGGGCCGATGATCCTGGTCGCCGCGGGCGCTGAACAGCGCGCCGCCATTCCGCCCATTCACGACATCACCACCGATACGCACAATCCCCCCCAGTTCACGTCCGCCCTGATCGAGCGGCGCGGCGACAGCGCCAATCCGGTCGATTATCACGCCAAGACCGATCCGCGCTCGGGCCGCCCGCTGCCCGAAGTGCAGGCCGGCGCCTATCCCGATATCGCGCCCTTTTTCACGCCGGCCGAGCCGGTTCTGGCCTACCGCGCCGCGCTGGGGACGGCGCGCGATCTGGGCTGGCGGGTGTCGACCGCGTCTGAAGGCGCGCTGATGTTCGAGGCCCAGGACGTGACGTTCTGGTTCGGCTTCATCGATGACGTGGTGGTGCGCGTCACCCCGATGGAAGACGGCGGCGCGCGCGTGGATGCGCGCTCGGTCTCGCGCGTGGGCATGTCCGATCTGGGCGCCAACGCCGCGCGCCTGCGCACCTTCTTCGAGGCGCTGGACAACAGCCTGGGCGGCCAGGCGCCGGTCTCCCTGCAGGACAACGCCGGCCAGCCCGGCGATGCGCCTCAGACGGACCCGGATGAAGACCCGGCTCCGGGCTCTGAAACGGACCTGGAAACCGGCCCGGCGTCTGACGGCTGAGCCGCGCGGCGCGCTTGCGCGGACGGGCGAAACACGCTTGCCTTGCCCTCAAATTCTCAGGGACCGGGCGCATGCGTGCAGGGCCGTTTTCCGATTACGACACCCTTCTTGTCTGGGGCTATGGCAAGGAAGGCCGCGCCGTGCTGGCGCTGGCGCGCGCCGAGGCGCCGGCCCTGAAGCTGGGCGTGGTCGACCGCACAGCGCCGCAGGATCTGCCCGCCGGGGCGGTCCATGTGGCCGAGGATGCTCTGGAAGCGGCGGTGCGCGCGGGCGGACGCGTCCTGCTGGTCAAGAGCCCCGGCGTCTCGCTCTATGATCCGCGTCTGCCGGCGGCCGAGCGCGCCGGGGCGCGCCTGACCAGCCAGACCAATCTGTGGTTCGAGCGCAAACCGGCCGGCCAGACCGTGATCGCGATCACCGGCACCAAGGGCAAATCCACCAGCTCGGCGATCCTGCATCACATGCTGCGCGCGCGGGGCGTGGACGCGGCGCTGGCGGGCAATATCGGCGAGCCGGTGATCGAGACGCCGCCCGAAGCGCGCGCGGTGGTGCTGGAGCTGTCGAGCTATCAATGCGCCGATCTGGCGTACGGGCCGGACTATGGCGTGATGCTCAACCTGATGCGCGAGCACATCCCCTGGCACGGCTCGCTGGAGACCTATCAGCGCGACAAGGCGCGCCTGGTCAGCCTCGACCCCGGCACCCGAGCCGTGCTGAACGCGGGCGATCCCAATCTGGCGCGCCTGTTCGCCAATCGGCCCAATACGCTCTGGTACAATACGCCCGGCAGCTTCCACGCGCCCGGCGGCGTGATCCATTATGGCGGTGAGGCTTGGGGCCCGGTCCCCAGCGTGCCCGGGCCGCACAACGCGCTCAACGCCTGTGCCGGGCTCGCCGTGATCAAGGATATGGGCCTCGATGCGCGCGCCGCGTTCGAGAGCCTGTCTGATTTTCATGGCCTGCCCCACCGGCTGCAGACTGTGGCGGTGAAGCAGACGCCGCAGGGACGCGTGCGCTTTGTGGACGATTCGCTCGCCACCACGCCCGAAGCTCTGCTGCTGGCGCTGGACGCCTTTCCCGGCGAGGACGTGGCGCTGATCCTGGGCGGAGAGGAGCGCGAGCAGGACTATGAGAGCCTGGCCGCCGTGCTGGAGCGTCATGAGCGCATCCGCGCCATCATCACCCTGCCGGAAAACGGCGCGCGCATCGGCGCGGCGCTGGCGGGCGGGCGCCATGGGCCGGTCTGCGCCCATGAAGACGATTTCGAGCGGGCTGTGGCGCGCGCCGCCGCTGCGCTGGAGACGGGCGTGGTGCTGCTCTCGCCCGCCGCGCCGCGCGGGCGACAGTTCACGGTGTTCGGCGCGCGCGGGCGCGCCTTCGCCGCGGCCGCCCAGGCGCTGGCGGCGGATTAACCCTCCAGCATCGCCCGGGTCACCGGCTTGGTGCGGTCGAGATCGCGGGCGCGGTCGGGCAGGGCGTATTTCAGGCCCGATCCGCAATTGAACACCACGCAGCGCGCATCCGCCTCGATCAGCCCGCGCTGGCGGGCCTGGCGCACGGCGGCCATGGCCGCGGCGCCTTCGGGGCACAGCAAAAGCCCGTCCACAATCCCGCACAGGGCGCGCACCTCCTCGATATCATCCTCGCTAACCGCCAGCGCCGCCCCGCCGCTGGCGCGCACCGCCCGCAGGATCAGGAAATCGCCAATCGCCTTGGGCACGCGTATGCCCGCCGCGCTGGTCGACGCGTCCAGCCATTCCGGCGCATGCTCCTCGCCCGCCTCGAACGCGCGCACGATGGGCGCGCAGCCATCGGCCTGGACGGCGAACATTTTCGGGCGCTCGGGGCCGATCCAGCCCAGGGCCTCCATCTCGTCAAAGGCCTTCCACATGCCGATCAGGCCGGTGCCGCCGCCGGTGGGATAGAAGATCGCGTCGGGCAGGGTCCAGCCCAGCTGCGAGGCGAGCTCGATCCCCATCGTCTTCTTGCCCTCGATCCGGTAGGGCTCTTTCAGCGTCGAGACGTCAAACCAGCCCATCTCCTCTTTCAGCGCGCCCACCAGCGCCCCGCACTGATGGATCAGGCCGTTGACCCGGTAGACCCGCCCGCCCTGGGCGGAGATCTCGCGCACATTCACCTCGGGCGTATCAGCCGGGCAGAATGACCAGGTCTCCATCCCCGCCCGCGCGCCATAGGCCGCCAGCGCCGCGCCCGCATTGCCGTTGGTGGGCATGGCCATGGCCGTGATGCCGAACCGGCGCGCCATGGACACCGCCAGCGCCAGCCCGCGCGCCTTGAAACTGCCGGTGGGCAGGCGCCCCTCATCCTTGACCAGAAGCTGGCCTTTAAGCCCCAGCGTGCGACCTGAATGAGGCGTTTCGATCAGCGGCGTGTCCACCTCACCCAGGGTCGTGACATGGGCGTCATCGGCGACGGGGAGCAGCTCGCGCCATTTCCAGAAGCCGGGATGGGCGTGGGCGGGACGCGCGGCGATGGCGTCGCGGTCGGCGGTGCGCCTCAGCGTCGTCAGATCATAGCGCGCCAGCAACGGCCAGCCTTCCGGCGACAGGTTATGGGCCCGGTCAGCGGCGAGGCGCGCGCCGGTCATGGAACATTCAAGATGGGTGAAGGCGCTCATGGGCGGGCTCCGGCGGGGCAGGGGAGAGCCTATGGCGCGCGCGCCGGCGTGCAAGCGCCCCCTTCAGTCGTCCCCGATCAGCCCGTAGGATTCAAAGGCGCGCTCCAGAAAGCGCGGGCCGCAGCCGAAGCCTGCATGCATGCCGCGCAGATAGGCGCGCCGCTTCATGGCCAGCTCGCGCTCGGTGCGCGCCGCCCGCTCGATCTCGCCGGCCCGGCCGACAAAGCGCACCACCGGGCGGATCGGGTTGAGACCGACAATCAGCGAGCGGTACTGGTCACGGGCCAGATCAGGCGCATCGGCGGCCAGGCTGCGCCCGCGCTCGGTCAGGGTGGGATCGTCTTCATCTGCCTCGTCAGCGGGCTCCGGCGGCGGCGCCTCGCGGTCCGGGCCCAGCACCACGGTCAGCCGGGCGATGTCGCGCGCTGTGGTCGAGCAGGTGCGCCGCGAGCCCTCGCCGCCATAAGGGGTGGGCACGGTGGTGTCGCCGTCATCCACCCGGATGCGCCCCGGACGCTCGCGCGGCAGGCCGATGGCGTCGGCTCCGGCCTCGCGCGTGTCTGTGACCATCGCATCCATGCCGTCGGCGGCGCGGTTGACGCATCCGCCCGCCGTCAGAAGGGCGGCGGCGGCCAGGGTGGAAACAAGGGCGCGGCGGGTGCTCATGAACGCCATCATACAGTGTTGAATCCGGCAAGAGAATGGCGCGCGCAAGCCTGCTGCGCCTGCGGCGCCGCAGCGCTTGACCCGGGCAGGGGCCGACTATAGTTTCCGCGCCTCTCCCGCAAGGGTCAGAGCCGATAGCTCAGCTGGTAGAGCAACTGACTTTTAATCAGTAGGTCCAGGGTTCGAATCCCTGTCGGCTCACCAAAGTTTTCAGACATTTATGGTGACAGCACCCGCCGCGGCGGGAGCGCCGTTTGCTAAGCGGTTTAAACTTGCCCCTTTAGATCATGGGCGTGTTCCGGCTTGGCGCTTCACGCCGGTGCGTCACCAGCGCGCGCGCGCGGTCACGCCGGCATAGTGGCCGTCTTCGGTCCAGCCGCGCGAGCCGATGCGGCGGCGGCGCTGTTCGCGCACATGGCTTGCGGTGATGTAGAGTTCGTTGCGCGCCGTCGCGCAGCGCGCCGGTTGACGCCGCGCCGGGGCCGTCATACATAGCGCTCCCTGTCCGCGGCCCTGCTGCGGTCGGCTTTGACGCGGGGTGGAGCAGCCCGGTAGCTCGTCAGGCTCATAACCTGAAGGTCGTAGGTTCAAATCCTACCCCCGCAACCATTTCTCTCAATAGTATCAACACCCTACGCCTCGCCCCAAGCGGGGCTTTCGCATGTCCAAAATCCAGGATAACAATAGGTCAACAGAGCTGTTGACCTGCCCCCCGGTCGTCCCTCATTCATAACGAGAGTCCTTGGGGTTGATA
>JAFIEB010000083.1 GCA_020832735.1 Oceanicaulis sp. | reverse complement strand
GGCGCAGCGCCATCGCGGACGTCCCGCCATCGCGCCCCCCCCCGCGGCGGCGGCGGCGGGGGCGCGGGGGCTCAAACCCCGGCCGGGCCCTAACCGGCCCGGGGTGGCCGCCCGCGGCGCGCCGACAACCCCCCCCCTGGGCGGGGCGCGGGGGGCCACGCCGGGCCCGTGTTGGCCCGGCTGGGGTTGGACCCCCCGCCCCAGCGCCGCCGCCGCCGCGGGGGGCGGCGCGATGGCGGGACGTCCGCGATGGCGCTGCGCCCAGGCCCAGGCTCGGGCGCTGGCCTCGGGATCGGCTGCGACAGGGCGGCGCGCGCCGCTTGACGGAATGGTCGGGCGTTTCATGGTGTGGAGGATCGCTCCCGCGCGCCGCTCTGGCAAGCGGGCGCTGCTACAAACCTGCGCGCGCCATGACCTCCACCCCTGTTTCGATCCTCACGCGCGATGACGCGCCCGCCCTGCGCGCGGCGCTGCTCACCTGGTATGAGCGCGAGGGCCGGACCCTGCCCTGGCGGGTGCGGCCGGAGGACCGGGCGCGTGGCGTGACCGCCGATCCCTACGCCGTCTGGCTGTCGGAAATCATGCTTCAGCAGACCACGGTGCCGCACGCCACGCCCTACTGGTCGCGCTTTCTGGCGCTGTGGCCCAGCGTGCATGACCTGGCCGCCGCGCCGCGCGATGAGGTGATGGCTGAGTGGGCGGGGCTTGGATACTACGCCCGCGCCCGTAATCTTCACGCCTGCGCGCAGGTTGTTTCAAACGCGCTGGACGGCGTGTTCCCCGGCGATCTCGAGGCCCTGCGCGCTCTGCCGGGGATTGGCGAATACACCGCCAATGCGATCCGCGCCGCCGCCTTCGATCTGCCCGCCAGCGTGGTGGACGGCAATGTGGAGCGGGTGATCACGCGCCTGTTCGCGATTACTGCGCTGCTGCCCGGCGCCAAGGGGGTGATCCGCGATCACGCCGCCCGCCTCGCCGATCCGGTCCGCCCTGGCGATTACGCGCAGGCCATCATGGATCTGGGCGCGACGGTGTGCACGCCGCGCGGGCCGGCCTGCGCGGCTTGTCCGTGGGCGGGCGCCTGCGCGGCGCGCGCCGCTGGCGAGGCGGAGCGCTATCCGGTCAAGGCGGCGAAGAAGGCCCGGCCAGTGCGCCATGGTCTGGCGTTCGTGATCCTGCGCGGCGCGCGGGGGCGGCGCGAGGTTTATGTCCGGCCCCGGCCCGACAAGGGCCTGCTGGGCGGCATGCTGGAAGCGCCGGGGAGTGACTGGATCGGGGATGTGAGCGCGCTGCCCTCAGTGGAGACGGCCGCCCCGGCGCGCCTCGGCTGGCGCAAGGCGGGGGCGGTGTCCCACGTATTCACCCATTTTGCGCTGGAGCTGGATGTCTACGCGGCTGACGCGCCGCCGGGCTGGCGCGGGCCGGATGCAAGCGGGCGCTGGGTCGCCGCCGAGCCTTTGTCAGTCTCGGGCCTGCCCAGCGTGATGAAGAAGGCGGTGCGTGCAGCGTTGGGTTGAGGGTGTAGGGCTAAGCCCCTTCCATCTCCGCGCGGATGCGGGCGCGCAATATGTCGATGGGGGCGAGCTGGCCTGACTGGCGCACATGCCAGAAGGTCCAGCCATTGCACGCCGGCGCGCCCTGCACATGAGCGCCCATCTGGTGAATCGAGCCGGACTCCCCGCCCGCGCTGACCGTGCCGTCGGGGCGCACCCGCGCCGTGCGGCGGCCTTGCGCGCAATACAGCGTGTCGCCGGGTTTCAGCAGCCCCGCCTCGACCAGAGCGCCGAACGGGATGCGCGGCAGTTCGCGCTTGGACTGGGTGACCTTGAGGTCCGCGTCCGCCGCCGGGCTGATCGCCGCGATGCGCCGGCGCGCGATGCCGGCATAGCCCTCATCGGCCTCGATGCCGATGAAATGGCGGCCCAGCTTGCGCGCCACGGCGCCCGTGGTGCCGGTGCCGAAGAACGGGTCCAGGATCAGGTCGCCGGGGTTGGAGGTGGCCAGGAGCACGCGGTGCAGGAGCGATTCCGGCTTCTGGGTCGGATGCGCCTTGCGGCCGTCGGCGGCTTTGAGCCGCTCGCCGCCCGCGCAGATCGCCAGCGTCCAGTCAGAGCGCATCTGCACCCCGTCATTGAGCGCTTTCATGGCGGCGTAGTTGAAGGTGACGCGCGAGGCCTTGGTCTTGCCCGCCCAGATCAACGTCTCGTGGGCGTTGGTGAAGCGCGTGCCCTTGAAATTCGGCATCGGGTTGGACTTGCGCCAGATCACGTCATTGTGGATCCAGAAGCCCATGTCCTGCAGGAAGGCGCCGACCCGGAAAATGTTGTGATAGCTGCCGATGGTCCACAGCGCGCCGTCGGGCTTGAGCACCCGGCGCGCCTGTTCCAGCCAGGCGCAGGAGAACAGGTCGTAATCGTCGAAATCGCCGATCTGGTCCCAGTCATCGTCCACTGCATCGACGCGCGAATTGTCCGGCCGGTGCAAATCCCCGCCCAGCTGCAGGTTATAGGGCGGGTCGGCGAAGACGAGATCGACGCTCTCGTCGGGCAGCTCCGCCATCACCTCCACGCAATCGCCGACCAGAACCTGATCGACCGGGAGGTTGTTTTTCATTGCGCCTGACACCGGTTTCGCCCCGCATTTGAATTCTCTGTGGGCACAGGCATGAATCAGTCCGGCTTACCCGTTGGTTAAACCGGATTCATCATGCGCCGGGCAAAGCCGCTTTTCTCAAACGCGGCGCGCACCGGGCCATAGCTTAGCCGATGCAGCGGGCAGGGGCCTAATGCGGCCAGCGCGTCACGGTGGGCGGCGCTGGGATAACCCTTGTGGCCGGCGAAGCCATAGCCGGGAAAGCGGGCGTCTGCTGCGATCATCAGCGCGTCGCGCACGGTCTTGGCGATGATGCTGGCCGCGGCGATGGCCGGCTCGCTGGAATCGCCGCCGATAACGGCGCGCGCCGGGCAGGCAAGCCCTTGCGGGAGCTGATTGCCGTCGATGAGGATTTCGCCGGGCGCTGCGGGCAGACCTCCCGCCGCCCGCGCCATGGCGGCCAGACTGGCGTGCAGCACGTTGAGCCGGTCGATCTCGGCCGGTTCGGCCAGCGCTATGCTCACCATCGCCTCGGCGCGGATGACAGCCGCCAGCGCCTCGCGCCGCCGGGCGGTGAGTTTCTTGGAATCGTCCAGCTGATCCAGCGCGGAAAAACCCGCCGGCAGGATCACCGCCGCCGCCACGACGGGCCCGGCCAGCGGCCCGCGCCCGGCCTCGTCGATCCCGGCGGTGAGGGGGAGAGGGTTCAGCGTCGCCATGGCCGGGTTGATAGCCTGCCGCCCCGGGACCGCAAAACTCATTCCGTGGGGGCGCCGTCAGCAGGCGTATGCGGCCAGCGGGCGCGGACGGCCGGGCCGGTCAGCTCGATCCTGTCTGTCATTATGGCGCCGCGGAAATTGTCCGGCAGGGCGTCAATCTCTGCAGGACTGTCCATGCCGATCGAGCGCGGGCGGGTCAGCTCTGACGCTCCGCCGATAAGGACCTGCGTATTGACGGCCTCCATCCGGGCGATGAAGCGGTTCGGCCAGCCCCAGAGCATCCAGGTCATGTTGGCGGGGGCGCCGGCCATGGCGTTATGGCAGGCGCGCGGGACGTATCCGCTCCATCCGGTCAGCATATAACGCCGCATGCAGGTCATGGCCTGCTGCATTGAAAACGCCGCCATGTCCGGACGCAACTCGTTGAGCCGCTCCGCCGGGCGCGGCCCGGCGAGCACGATCAAACGGTCCGGGTCAGCCTCAGGGCGCGCTTCGAGCCAGTGGTGAAGGAGATCAGCCTCGCTGGTCTGATTGCTCTTCACATGGATCACAATGCGCCGCCCCGGAAAGGCTTCAAGCACTTCGCCAAGCGTGGGCATCAGCCCGAAACCGGCGCCTCTGAACGGGAAGGTTTCCCCGCCGTCGAACGTGTACCCGTATCCGATATCGAGCTGTTTGAGCTCCGCAACGGTATGGTCGCGTGTGCGCCCGCTGCCATTGGTGCGGCACTCCAGCGTCCAGTTATGGAAGACGATGAAATCGCCGTCAGTTGTCGGATGGACGTCGATTTCGACAATATCCGCGCCGTAATCGAAAGCGGCGCCCACCGAGGCCAATGTGTTTTCAATGTAGTCGTGACCAGAGGGCAGGGATTGCGCGGCGGTGCAGGTCTCGTTGGTCAGATCCTCACGGCTGAACTGCTGGTGGACGCCGCGATGGGCGAGAATCGTGACGGCGCCCGGATCAGGCGCCAGCCAGGAAGCGTTGTGGAAATAGAGGCCTGCGACAGTGAGGCCGAACGCGGCGAGAACGCCCTGATATATCTTCATGATTGCTCCCTGGAGATTTCCAGGAAGTCTGCCGGGATTTATGTCGGATTTGGGGCGTGAGCGCCGCAGCCGCCCCTCAGAACAAACTCATCTGGGCATTCTCCGCCAGCGGGCGCTGAAACAGATCGGTGCGCAGTTTGAGGCGCGGACCATCGAGCCCGTATCGGCGCACAGCGGCGCGGAAGCGGCTGGCGATCAGAGCGGCGACAGGGCCTTCGCCGGCGCCGCGCACGTGCCAGCGGGCGTCGTAATCCTTGCCGCCGCGGGTCTGGCGGATGAGACTCATGATCTTGGCGGCTGCATCGGGGCGGTGGATGGCGAGCCAGTCTTTGAACAGATCGCGCACCTCCAGCGGCAGGCGCAGGAGCACATAGCCGGCATCGCGCGCGCCCGCGCCGGCGGCGGCCTCCAGCAGCGCCTCGATCTCGTGATCATTGAGGCCGGGAATGATGGGCGCGGTCATCACCGTAACCGGCACGCCTGCATCGGTCAGGGCGCGGATCGTGTCGAGGCGGCGCTGCGGCGTGGCCGCGCGCGGCTCCATGGCCCGCGCCAGCTTGGCGTCCAGCGTGGTCAGCGAGATGGCGGCTTTGGCGAGGCCCTGCTGCGCCAACGCGCCCAGCAGGTCGAGATCGCGCGTGATCCCGGCCGATTTGGTGATCACGCTGACGGGATGGCGAAACTCCAGGCAGACTTCGAGCAGGCGCCGGGTCAGGCGCAGCTGGCGCTCCACCGGCTGGTACGCGTCGGTATTGGCGCCGATCAATATGGGTTCGGGCTGATAGCCGGGCTTTCGGAAGGCGGCTTCGAGAAGGTCCGCCGCGCCGGGCTTGAAGAACAGCCGGCTTTCAAAATCCACCCCGGCCGAATAGCCCCAATAGGCGTGGCTGGGCCGGGCATAGCAATAGATGCAGCCATGCTCGCAGCCGCGATAGGGGTTCACCGAGCGGTCAAAGCTGATGTCGGGGCTGTCATTGCGGCTGATAATGGTGCGGGCGTTGTCCTTGATCAGCGTGGTGCGCAGCGGCTTCACATCCCCGTCAGCGCCGCTCCAGCCGTCATCAGCGGGCTCGCGGGTCTGGCGCTCGAAACGGCCTGCATCATTGGACGCCGCGCCCCGCCCGCGCGGCCGCATGGGCTCAGGCAAGGGCGTGGAGGCGCGGGCGGGGGTGAGGGGCGGGCTCATGGGCTTGAGGATGACTCCAGCGCCGGAACATAGCAAGAACATTTTCGGATTGACATTCACCGGAACGCAGGGTTCAACCGGCGCGTCATGAGTGCGCTGGTCATAGTCATTCCCACCCTGAACGCGGCGGCCGGACTGGCGCGCACGCTGGACAGCCTGAGCCCCGCACGCCGGGCGGGAATCTTGCGCGCCGTGATCATCAGTGATGGCGGGTCAGACGACGCGACGGTTGAGATCGCCCGCAAGGCGGGCTGCGCGATCGTCACGGGCGCGAGCGGGCGCGGCGCGCAGCTGGCGGCGGGGGCGCAGGCGGCGCGAGCGGTCACGGGACCGGACGACTGGCTCCTCTTCCTGCATGCCGACACCGTGCTGCAGCCGGGCTGGGCGCGCGAGGCGGCGGCGTTTTTCGAAGCAAATGCCGGGCGGGACCGGGCGGGCTATTTCCGCTTTGCGCTGGATGATTTCAGCCCTGCGGCGCGGCAGCTGGAGGCGGCGGTGGCGCTGCGCTGTCAGCTCTTTGCGCTGCCCTATGGCGATCAGGGCCTGCTGATCGGGGCGGGCTTTTACGACCGGCTCGGCGGCTACAGCCCCATGGCCCTGTTTGAGGACGTGGATATCGTGCGCCGCATTGGCCGGCGCCGGCTGGCCCCCCTGCGCAGCGCCGCGGTGACCAGCGCGGCGAAGTTCCGCGCCGACGGCTATGGCCGCCGCTCGCGGCGCAATCTGGTGCTGCTGGGGCGGTATTTTCTGGGCGCGGACCCGGCCCGGCTTGCGCGAAGCTATCAGGGCTGATGCGCCCGGTTCTGGTGATCTTCGCCAAGGCGCCGGTCATTGGCGGCGCCAAGACGCGCCTGGCGCGCGGCGTCGGCAAGGTGAGCGCCTGGCGGATTTACCGCGCGATGACGGCCAAAGTGCTGCGCCGCCTGAAGGATGATCGCTGGACGCTGCGCCTCGCGATTTCTCCCGACAGCGCCCTGACCCGTCGCTTTCCCGGCGCGTGGCCGCCGGACGTGGCGCGCATGGCGCAAGGGTCAGGCGATCTGGGCGCCCGGCAGGCGCGGGCCTTCGCGGGGCGCGGGCCAGTCTGCGTCATCGGCAGTGATGCGCCTGATGTGACGCGCGCCGACATCGCTGCGGCCTTCGCTCACCTCAAACGCCATGACGCCGTGATCGGCCCGGCCGAGGACGGGGGCTACTGGCTGCTGGCGCTGAACGGCCCGGCGCCGCGCGGCCTGTTTGACGGCGTGCGCTGGTCGCATGACGCGACGCGCGCTGATCTGGAAGCGCGGCTGACGGCTCATGGGTTCAGAATCGCGCGGCTGCGGGCCCTGCGCGATGTGGATGAGGCGGATGATCTCAGGCGTCCTGGCCGTCCAGCCTCGCCTTGAGGCTCAGCAAATCCTGCCAGGCGCGCGCCTTTTCCTGCGGACGGCGGAGGAGGAAGGCCGGGTGGTAGATTGGCAGGGCCGGTATGGGATCGCCGCCGTCGGGCGTGAACGCGCCCCAGCGCCCGCGCAGCGCCGTGATCCCTGCGCTTGCGCGCAGGAAGGTCTGGGCGGCGATGCCGCCGGCGAACACCAGTATCTGCGGGGCGGCCAGCGCGACATGGCGCTCGGCGAAGGGGCGGCAGGCCTCGATCTCCATGTCGGTGGGCTTGCGATTGCCCGGCGGGCGCCAGAACACGGCGTTGGTGATGTAGACATCGTCCGGACCCAGCCCGATGGCGGCCAGCATCCGGTCCAGCAATTTTCCGGACCGGCCGACGAAGGGCGCGCCCTCCATGTCCTCTTCGCGGCCCGGCGCCTCGCCGACGATCATCACGCGCGCCTGCGGATTGCCGCGGGCGAAAACCAGCCGGGTGGCGGTGGCCTTCAGCGGACAGCCCTCATAGGCCTCCAGCGCGGCTTTGAGCGCCTCCAGACTGTCCGCTTTGGCTGCCAGGGCGCGGGCGTCCTCGCCGGCCGGCGGTCCGCCATAACCTGCCGCGCGCGCCGCCTGGGGCGTGGCGCGGGCCG
>JAFIEB010000008.1 GCA_020832735.1 Oceanicaulis sp. | reverse complement strand
GCCCCGGCGCCCGCCGCGCGCCCCGCACCCGCAGGACGCGGCCGCCCGGACCGCTGCGCTGGGCATGGCGGTGCTGGCGCTGTTGATGGTGGCGGTGGCGCTCTCGGGCGCTGCGCGGGCGCGCCGCATCGGGCGGCCGGGCCTGCTCATGCGCATCGATGCGCACATGACACGGTTAATCCTCGGCAGGAATTCCTAACGCATTTAAAGGGTTAATTCGCATTATTCCTGATTCGCCTTAACCCTGCGCTTACCGTCCCCGCGCATCATCCTGCTCGTACGACCGGCTCACGAAGAGGCTTGGCGTGCATGGTGGGATGACGGGCGGTGATCAGGGCGCAAGACCCTGACGCCCCTGTCCAGCAAGCAGGGAAGATGGCGATGGCCTTCACCGATGTAGAAACCGCTCAGGTTCACGACGCGATCAAATCCGATCCGACCGGAGAGGATCTGTGCAAGCTCGGACTTCTGTACTCGACCGGCCAGTGCGGCGTGATCGACTTTGTCGAGGCGCACAAATGGTTCAATCTCGCGGCCCTGATGGGCTCGGATGCGGCCAAGCACTACCGGGCTGAAGTGGCGCTTGAGATGGACACCGGGCAGATCGCGAACGCGCTCAGCGCGGCGCGCGAATGGCTGGCCACGCGTCACTAGGCATCGGCTTCAGTCGCTGAACACTGCATTGGCCATCGCGAACGCGAACGCGTTGTCGATGGGCAGGATGTTGCGCACGTAAAGCTCGATGAAGTCATTGACTTCAGCGATGCCGCGCCGCGGCGCGAAGACGATGTCGAAGCGCGCCAGCGGAACCGAATCGGATGGTCCGCCGCGCTCGGCGCGGACCAGATTGACGGTGCGCATCATCAGCCCGCCATCATCGGCGCGGCGCATGACCACAATTTCGCTGCGCCGGGCCCGGATTGTCGGGCCGCCGGCCAGCAACAGCGCCTCCATCGCCCCGATGCGATGCGTGGGCAGGTCGTAAAGCCCGGGCGACTCCACCTCGCCGCCGACCAGAATGCGCTGGGACCCGAATCCGGCCGGGCGCGCCTCCACAATGGGATCGCGCAAGGTGCGCGCATAGCGCTCGGCGATGGCGCGCGCCGCTTCGGGCGCTGTGGCGCCGGCCACCATCACCGCGCCCGCCAGCGGCAGGCTGGCGCGTCCGTCCGGCCCGATCAGATACTCGCCAGACAGCTCCGGCGCGGTATGGACCGTCACCGCCAGCGTATCGCCGGGGTAGACCCGGTAGGGCGGGGCGCTGTCGGTCCAGGGCGAGAAGCGCGCAGGCTCGAAGCCGGCCGGATCAGCGGCGCGCGGCCGCGAAGCGCACGCGCTCAGCGTCAGAAGGGCCAGCGCGCCCGTCAGCGCGCCGCGGCGCGACATCTCGCTCATCTCTCTCACTCCAAGGCCTTCCTGTTCGAAGCGTTACGTTCGGCCGCTCCGGCTAAGGAAAAATTAAGCGCGTTGCCGCCACATGCGGATATGAGCAGCGGCGCGGATCACCAGGGCGGGCGCGGCGGCGGGACCGACGCGTCCCGGCGCGATCTCGACCTGTTCGATCTGATCGCCCTGTTGTGGTCGCAAAAGCTGTTCGCCGCTCTCATCGCCATCATCGTGTTCACGCCCATCGCCGTGCTGGCTGTGACGCGCCTGACGCCCAGCTATGAGGCGGTCAGCCGGCTTTTGGTGATCCAGGACGAGAATGATCTGGCGCCCAGCGCCGCCGGGTCGGGCGGGGCGTTCACGCTCGATCAGGTGATGCAGTCGGAAGCCGAGATTCTCAACTCCGACGCGGTGCGCCGCCGGGCGATCGAGAGGCGCAATGGCGCGGCCGGACCGGTTGAGCTCAAAATGCTGCGCGACGGGTTCGCCGTCTCGCGCTCGCCCAGCGCCAGCCTGCTCACCGCCACCTTCCGGCACAGCGATCCGGTGGTCGCCGCCAATACGCTGAACGCCATTGTGGAGGCCTATCTGGCCTACCGGATCGAGGTTCTGGTCGGGGGTCCAGAAGGCGGAATCGAGGAGCGGCTGGCGCGCGCCGAGATCGCGTCGGCCATGGCCGAGGCGGATCTGCGCCGGTTCCTGCAGGAGCACGATATCGCCGATTTCGCCACCGAGCGCGCCGCCTTGCTGGCGCGCCTGGGCGATCTGGAAGCGCGCAAGATGAGCGCCGAGGCTGAAGCAGCGCAGGCGAACACGCTGGCGCGCGCGCTCGGGCAGCGCCTTCAGAACATCCCGGAATCCATTGAGCTTTATGTGGAAAATTCTGTGACCGGACAGCTTCTGGACCTGCAGGTGCGCCGGGTCGAGCTGCTGGAGCGCTATCAGGATGACGCCCCGCCCGTGCAGGCGGTGCAGCGCGAGATCGCGGCGCTGGAGCGCTTTATCGCTGCGGGCGGCGCCGAGGGGCGCGGCCAGCGGCGCACCGGCGCCAATCCGGTCTGGCAAGACCTTGAATCGGCCCGCCTTCAGCAGGAAGCCGCCGCTGCGGGACAATCCCAGCTCGCCCCCACCCGTTGCCCCCCCCCAGCGGCGGCCCCGCCCGAGGCGGGCCGGCGGAGCGCCCCGGCGCCTGCACCAGACCCGCAGGTGCCCGCCGCCCCGGCCCCCCCCCCCGCCCCCCGCC
>JAFIEB010000006.1 GCA_020832735.1 Oceanicaulis sp. | reverse complement strand
CCGGTCGCGCGCGCGCGTCAGCGCCACATACAAGAGCCGGTTATACTCCCCGTCCTGATCGAGATCGGCGCGCTCCTTCATCGACTGGACCAGGGCGGGCGGCGCGGAACTGTCCGGCGCCCAGATCAGCCCGGCCTCGCGGTGGGGATAGAGCCCGCCCCGGCGCGGCCGGGGCAGGGAGGTGGTGTCGGGCAGGAACACGATGGGCGCCTCCAGCCCCTTGGCGCCGTGCACGGTCATCACCCGCACCTCGCCGCGCCCGGCCTCCATCTCGCGCTTGATCTGGCCGGAATCGGCCGACAGGGCGGCGGCGAAGCGCGCCAGCGAGGGCGCGCCCTCGCGCTCATGGGCCAGCGCGCGCGACAGAAACTCCTCGGCCGGATCGCGCGCCTCCTCGCCCAGCCGGGCGTAGATGCGGGCCAGCCGGCTCTCCCCGCCGGCCGACGCGCCGGTCAGGAAACCGGCGAACAGGGCGTAGGGCGCCCTGGTCTCCACCTGTCCGCGCAGGGCGTCGAGCGCCGCGCGCGCCTCGGTGAAGCGCGGATCGTCCGTGTGGCGGAGCTTTTCCCAGAGCCGGCGGCCCGGACGGCGCGTCAGATCATAGAGCGCATCATCGTCAATCACGGGATCCGGGCTGGAGACCGGGTGGAAGAGCGGGCTTTTGAGCACTTCGGCCAGCGACAGATCGTCTTCCGGCAACAGCAGGAAGCGCGCCAGGGAGAGCAAATCCTCCACCACCAGCTGGTCAGGCAGGGTCATGCGGTCGGCGCCGGCCACCGGCACGCCTCTTATTTTCAGCCTACGGATGATTTCCTCGAACAGCCCCCCCGAGCGGCTGCGCACCAGCACCAGCACGTCGCCGGCCGTGGCAGGGCGCCGGCGCCAAGGCGCGCCCTCCTCCCAGACCGCATCGCCGCGCGCGATCAGATCGGCGATCTCGCCCGCCACCGCGTCGGCCAGCTGGTTGCGCGCCGAGGCGTCGGTGACGGCGTCCAGCGGACCATAATCGTCCAGGCTGTCCTCCTCGGGCGCCTCCGGGCGCGGAACCGCCGGCCAGATCTCCACGCAGCCGGGCATGCCCTGGCGCGCCGCGCGGTGCGGGACATACCGGTGGAAAGGCAGGGCGTCGCGCGGCGTCTCGGTCTCCGGGTCGGTCATCAGGAGCTTGTGCTCCAGAAGGCTCGCCGCGTCCTTGCGTTCAGGCGCGCCCAGGGCGGCAGCCTCGGCGGCGAAGGCCTCGTCGACGGCGCGGAGCACTTCAGGCGCGGAGCGGAAGGAGGCGTCCAGCGCCGGACTGGCGAAGGCGAGCCCGGCGCCCGCCGCCTCGGCCTCCAGCTTGGTGCGCTGGTCCAGAAACTGTTTCGGATCGGCTTTCTGGAAGGAGTAGATGGACTGCTTCTCGTCGCCCACGCAGAACACGGTGCGCAGATCGCCCGCCTCGCGCGCCCCGTCCCCGGCGAAGAACTCTCCGGTCAGGGCGTTGACCACCGCCCACTGGTCGGGCGCGGTGTCCTGGGCCTCGTCGACCAGCACATGGTCGAGCCCGGCGTCGAGCTTGTAGCGCACCCAGGCGCCCAGCTCCGATTGGGTCAGCAGGACGCGCGCGCGCACCACCAGATCAGCGAAATCCACCCGGCCCAGGCGGTTGAGGCGCGCCTCATAGGCGCTCACCGCCGCCAGCGCGATGCGCAGCGCGGCGCGGGTGGCGGCGTTGGCGCGCGCCCGGGCGATGGCCGGCAGCACCTCGTCGGTGATGCGGTGGCGCTCATTGCCGTCGGGCCCGTAGAGCGTGGCCAGGATGCGGTAGCGCTCGCCCAGCGCCTTGCCGTACAGGCTCTTGGGCTGTTTGACCTTGCCCTCCCTGGTCAGCACCCAGTCCAGATAGGCGGTGATCGCCTCCTCGCCCGAGCGCGTCGCCGCGTCCAGCACGCCGTCCAGCGCCGCGGCGCTTCTGACCTCGGTGGCGCTGCCGCCTGATTGCAGGGCGGAAAGGGCCGCTTCCAGATCCTCCAGCGGCGTCTCGTCCCAGGCCGTCTCCAGCGCGCTGGCCTCGTCATCGTCCGGCGCGGCTTTCAGCGCGGCGCTGGCCCGGTCCATCAGCGCGCCGGCCGATCCGGCGGCCTCCAGGCAGTCTGACAATTCATGGCGCCGGCCCAGGGCGAAGGCGGCGATATCATCCGGCGCGTCCGCGCCCGCCGCCTCCAGCGCGCTGGCGATGGCTCTGGCCAGTTCGCCATCGGGATCGCTGGCCGCCTGCCCGTACACCGCTTCCAGCGCCTCGGCGCGCAGAGCGCTGGCGGCGGCCTCGTCCTGCACCTCAAATCCCGGCGCCAACCCGGCCTCCAGCGGAAACCGGCGCAGGAGGCTTTCGCAAAATGCGTGCAGGGTCTGGATTTTCAGCCCGCCGGGGGTCTCCAGCGCGCGCGCTAACAGCCGGCGCGCCGCCGCCAGATCGCCAGGCGCGCCCGCGCCGCCGGTCAGGGCCGCCATCTCCTCGCGCAGCGCATCGTCGGGCAAGGTCGACCAGGCGCCCAGCTTGCGGAACAGGCGCGACTGCATCTCGCCGGCGGCGGCCTTGGTGAAGGTGACGCACAAAATGCGCTCGGGCGCCGCCCCGCCCAGCAGCAGGCGCGCCACCCGGTCCACCAGAACGCGCGTCTTGCCCGATCCGGCATTGGCCTCCACGAACACGCTGGCGGCCGGATCGGCGGCGGCGCGCTGGGCCGCGCTGGCGCCGGCCACGATCTCCGGATCAAAGCCCGGCGCGGGATCAGGGTGCTGCGCGCTCATCCGCCCTCGCCTCCGCCGTCGTTTCCACCGTCGCTTCCCGGCGCGCTCGCCCATTCCTTTCGCCGGGCCAGATGGTCATAGGCGCCCCAGCTATTGGTCCATTTGCGCCGCGGCTGGCTGAGATACTCCGTATCGGGATCATCAAAGCGCGTGATCCAGTCGATCAGCTCCTCGCGCGCGTCGCGCATCTTGTCGGCTGCTTCTTCGGCGCCGGGGCTCTTGATGATGGAGGCCGCCACGCCCGGCGTCTTGCCGCCCCCGGCCTGGAGATAGATCATGTCGCCCGGCTCATGGCGCGGACAGTCCTCGAACCCGCCCTCGGCGGCGATCAGGGCGGTCAGCGGCAATTGCGGGGCGAAGAAGGCGGCCGCTTCCTTCGCGCCGGGCGCGCGCCCGGTCTTGTAGTCGATAATGTCCAGCGCCCCGTCCGGGCGCATGTCGATCCGGTCGGCGCGCGCGGTCAGCTCGAACGGCCCGCCCGGCGGCCCGTTCAGAAACAGCCGGCCGCGCGCCTCGATGGCTTCGGGCAGGAAGCCGGCGCGGCGGCGCTCGCTCTCCCAGCTGACCATGAAGCGCGCCGCGCGCGCAAAGCGCGCCAGCTCCAGCCCCAGCATGGGTTCGGGCATGCCCGCCTCCAGCAGGGCCTCGCGCCCCAGCACGACCAGCCGGTCAAAGGCGTCGCGCGGCAGATCCTCCTTGCGCCCCAGCGCGCGCACCCAGCGTTCGAAGGCGGCGTGATAGGCCATTCCGCGCTCGGCATGGCCGGGCGGGCGGTCGGGCGGGTCAAGCTGATCAAGGCCCAGCACATAGCGGGCGTAGATCGCATAGGGATCGCGCACCCAGGTCTCGATGGCGGTGACCGGCAGGCGGCGCGGGCGCGCCTCCACCGGCGGGCGCGGGGCGGGCGGGCTGACGGCAGTGCGTGCGGCCGGGGCGTCCAGCGTGCGCGCCAGCTCCAGATAGTCTGTAGACGGACGAAACGCCTCGCGCGCGCCCGCCCCGCCCAGCGCGCCGCGCGCCAGGGTCTGCAGCCGCCATAGCCAGCGCGAGGCGACTGTGGGCGCCCCGTCCACCCGGGTGGAGCGGGTCAGGATCACTTCGGGCAGGCAGGCGAGCTGCGCGAAATCATGGGCGGCCAGGCCGAAGCGCTGTTCGGGCGCGGCCAGCCCGGCGCGCGCGCGCATGCCGGGGCTGAGAAAGGGATCGGCCTTGGGCGCGGCGGGCCAGACGCCTTCATTGAGGCCGGCCAGGATCACCCGGTCGGCGCTGATCAGGCGCGCCTCCAGCGGCCCCAGCACCTGCAGGCGCGGATGACCGCCGGCGCGCGGACGCACCAGGCGCGCGCGCGCCGCCTCCAGCAGCGCCCCGGCGAAATCATCCAGGGTCAGCGCGTCCATGGCGCCGGATTCAAGCAGGAAGGCGCGCACCAGATCGGCCGCCGCCTCGCCCGCATCCCCGGCCCAGAGCCGCCCGGCGCCCGCTTGATCAGCGCTGCGCGCCAGCGCCTCGCCCGCCTCGGCCAGCGCCTGCGCCCACTCTGCGCACGGGCGCTCGCCCTTGAGCGCCAGCAGCGGCGCCAGCGCGCCCAGCGCCCGATCGGTCAGCTCCAGAAAACGCGCCCGGCGCGGCTCCAGGCTCTCGGGCAGGCGCGCCTCCCCCACCGCCCGGCGCAGGGCGTCCGCGCTGCGTCCGGGCCGGCGCCCGCGCAAGGTCCAGCGCTCCAGCGCCATCATATCCAGCGAGAGCGCGGCGCGCGTCTCGCCCAGCGCAAACAGGGGCGAGGCGGCCAGCGCGATGAAGCCCAGCGCCGAGCCGGGATCGCGCGCGGCGTCCAGCAGCCGCATCAGGAAAGCGCCCGGCGGGGTGTCGGACAGGGGCGTGCCGGCCGAATCGTCCAGCGTCAGGCCAAAACGGCCCATCTCCACGATCACCCGGCGCGCCAGCGCGCGGTCGGGCGTGATCAGCATCGCGCGCCGTCCGGGCGTCTCCAGCGTCTCGCGCAGGGCCAGCGCCACCGCGCGCGCCTCCTCGGCCGGGGCGGGCGCCTCGATCAGGCTGAGGCCTTCAAGGGCCTGGGCGAAAACATCCTCGCCGCGCCCGGCGCGGATGGCGGCCACCTGGTTGAGCCAGTCGCCGGTGGCTTCGGCCGGGCGCAAAGCCTCGGCGATGACGCGCGCGCGCGCCGCCTGCCGCGCGCCGGGGCTCGCCTGCGGCCAGACGGGCACGGCGCGGTGATCCAGCTCAAGCCGGGCCAGCAGCGCCTTCATGGCGCGCTGGGGATGAGTGTCGCCCACCGCCGCCCAGGCGTCTTCGTCCATGCCTGTATCAAGCCCTGGCAGCACCACCGCGCCCCGGGGCAGGCGCGCGATCACGGTCAGAAGATCGGCCGCCGCCGGGATCGAGCCGGTGGAGCCGGCCGCAATCACCGGGCCGTCCGGCGGGGTCTCGCGCCAGCGTGCGGCCAGGGCGCGCAGCAACAGCGAGCGCCGGCGCGCCGGATCGACCAGCCCCAGCTCCTCCAGACGCGCGGGCCAGGCGTCCAGAATGATGTCGAGGAACAGCGCCGCTTCCTGGCGGTGGCGCGGCAGGGCGGCGCGCACTTCATCGGAGAGGGCGGACAGATCGCTCACCTCCTGGGTGGCCAGATCGTCGATCAGCCGGGCCAGATCATCGGCCAGCGACAACGCCCCGCCCGCGCTCATGGACCGGCCCGAGGCCGCCTCGCGCGCCCGGATCAGGCGGGCCAGCTCGAACTGGCGGCGCATGGATGAAATGGCTTCAGGCGCGGCTTCGGCCAGCTCGCCCGGCTCGAACGGGGGGTCGTCCGCATCCACGTCCCCGATGGGGCGGATCATCGGCAGCAGCGCCGCGCCCGGCCCGCCCTCCAGCGCGGCGAACGCGTCGGCCAGCGCCCGGCCCGCGCGCCGGGTCGGCGCCAGCACCGTCACCCCCGCCAGCGCGCCGGGATCGGGAAAGGCCTGGCGCAGTCCGTCTGCCAGCGCGCTCAGGAAGGGCGCGCCCGCCGGCAGGGTGAAGACCCGCGGCGCGGGCGCATCAAACAGACCGTTCTGGCTCATGAATGCGAGCGTAGCCGATTCTCCGCCGCGTCTCGCGCTTGTGGATCGCCCACATGCATCCAGAACGCGTCCATGACCTGGCCGAACACGCGGCCCCGCGACAGGGCCGCATCCCACAACCGGTTGGTCGAGAAGGGTTCGCGCGGCCAGCCGTCCAGCACGGCCGGGTTCATCACCTGAACGCCGGCGAAAGCGTAAGGCGCGCGCGCCGCCGCGCCCCGCCGGGTCAGGCGTCCGTCCGCGTCCAGAAAGAAATCACCCGCACCGTCAAACCCCAGCGCGTGATCAAGCCGGGCCAGCAGAAGCAGGAAATCCATGCGTTCGCGATCAAAGCGGCGCGCCAGCCGGGCCAGTTCAGGCTCGGGCCCGTCTATCCACAGCGAATCGATATTGGCGGTGAACACCGGCGCGCGCCCCAGAAGCGGCGCGGCCTGCACCAGCCCGCCGCCAGTCTCCATCAGCCTGGCGCGCTCGTCGGAAATCATGATTTCGGGCGCAGATCGGCCCGCAAGATGGGCTTCCAGCGCATCAGCATGGTGATGGACATTGACCACCGCGCGCGCGACGCCCGCGCCCGCCAGCCTGTCCAGCGTCCAGTCGATCAGCGCCTTGCCGCCCACCTTCACCATCGCCTTGCAGCGGTCATCGGTGAGCGGACGCATGCGCGAGCCCAGACCCGCGGCCATCACCATGGCGGCGGCCAGGGTCACGTATCGGCCTCGGCGTAGACGCCCGGCGCGGCCTCGCGCACCAGGGCGCGCACCTCGTCCAGCGCCGGGTGGGCGATATCGCGCACGAAATGGCGCGCCACGCGCGGCAGGAGCTTGAGATAGCGCGTCTTGCCGTCGCGCCGGGCCAGACGCACGAAAATACCCAGTATCTTGGCGTTGCGCTGGGCGGCGAGCACGGCGGCGGCCGCATCGAAGGCGGCGCGGTCCGCCAGCCCGGCGGCGTCGAAGAACCGGTCGGTCAGCGGCCCGGCCAGATCCGGCGACACGTCGCGGCGCGCATCTTCCAGCAGCGAGATGAGGTCATAGGCGGGATGGCCGAACAGCGCATCCTGGAAGTCGAGCAGCCCCACCTGCGCCTCGGCCTGGCGTTCGGGCAGCCAGATCAGGTTCTCGGCGTGAAAATCGCGCAGGATCAGGCCCGGCGCATGGGCCTCCAGCGTCCTGAAGGCGCGCGTCCAGGCGCTTTCGAAATCAGCGCGCAGGGCTGCGTCCGGCGCCGCGCCGCGCTCGGGCGCATACCAGTCCAGGAATAATTCGGCTTCAGCCAGCATCGCCTCGCTGTCATAGTCCAGGACGGGCCAGGCCTGGCCGAAAGCCTCCGGCGCAGGCTCGAAGCTCGACCGGTAGAGCGCGCCCAGCGCATCGGCGGCGGCGGCGTAGAGCCGGCCCTCATGGGCGCGCTGGGGGATCAGGCGGGCGAACAGCTGATCGCCCAGATCCTCGATCAGCAGAAAGCCGGCCTCGTGATCGGCGCCCAGCACGCGCGGCGCGGAAAACCCGCGCGCGGCGAGGGCGGCGGCGAGCGCTGCGAAGGCGGCGGTGTTGTTGCCGGCCAGGCGCGCGCGGGCGTTATAGCCC
>JAFIEB010000005.1 GCA_020832735.1 Oceanicaulis sp. | reverse complement strand
CCCCCCCCCCCCCCCGCCGCCCCCCCCCCCCCCCCCCCCCCCCCCGCCAGCCGGTCATTATCGCCAAAGCGCAATTCCTCGGTGGCCACCGTATCGTTCTCATTGATCACCGGCACGGCGCCCAGGCGCAGCAACGCCTCGAGCGTGTTGCGCGCATTCAGCCAGCGCGGCCGCGATTCGGTGTCGGCCGGCGAGAGCAAGGCCTGGGCGGCGGGAAAGCCGTGGGCGGCGAACGCCTGGTCCCACATCTGGATCAGCAGCGCCTGGCCGGCGGCGGCGGCGGCCTGCTTGTGCTCCAGGCTGAGGCGCTGGCGCGGGGCCAGACCCAGGCGCGGGCGCCCGAGCGCCACGGCGCCGGAGGAGACCAGCACCACCTCCTGTTTGCGCGCGCGCAGGGCCGCAATGTCGGCGGCCAGCGCCTCGAACCGGTCGCGCCGGGGCGCGCCGTCAGCCGGATCGATGAGCTGGGCCGAACCGATCTTGATCACCACCCGGCGCGCAGCGTCCAAGCGCGCCCCGGCGGTCATGGCGTCCAGCCGGTCTCGCCCCGCTGGGCGGCGATGGCGGCCTCCTTGGCCGCGCGCTCGTCCGCCTGGCGGGCCTGAACCGCCTCCCAGACCTTGAACATCAGCGGACGCACGCCGTCCTGCGTGACGCCGGACAGGCGCAGAACCTCACGCCCGCTGGCCTCGCGCAGCGCCGCCTCGGCGGCGTCGAGCGCATCATCATCAACCGCATCGATCTTGTTGAGCACCACGATCTCGGGCTTGTCGCCAAGCCCGCCGCCATAGGCGTCCAGCTCGCCGCGCACGACCGCATAGGCGCCGGCCGGGTCCTCGCCCGACGCGTCGACCAGATGGATCAGCATGGCGCAGCGCTCAACATGGCCGAGGAAGCGGTCGCCGATCCCGGCGCCCTCATGGGCGCCCTCGATCAGGCCGGGAATATCGGCCAGCACGAAACGCGCGCCGGGCGTCAGATCGACCACGCCCAGATTGGGATGCAGGGTGGTGAAGGGATAGTCGGCGATCTTCGGCGTCGCCGCGCTGACCACTGACAGGAGGGTGGACTTGCCCGCATTGGGCAGGCCGATCAGGCCCGCATCGGCGATCAGTTTCAGGCGCAACCAGATCCAGCGCTCCTCGCCCGGCTCGCCGGGCTGGGAAATGCGCGGCGCCTGGTTGCGGCTGGTGGTGAAGTGGGCGTTGCCCTTGCCGCCGCGTCCGCCCTTGGCGAGCAGCACGCGCTGGCCCGGCTCGGTCATGTCGGCCAGAACGGTCTCGTTGTCCTCGTCCAGTATCTGGGTGCCGACCGGCACTTTCAGCGTGACGCCGTCGCCGTCCGGCCCGGTGCGGTTGCGTCCCGAGCCGTGCACGCCGCGCGCGGCCTTGAAATGCTGCCGGTAGCGGTAGTCGATGAGCGTGTTGAGCCCCTCCACCGCCTCGGCCCAGACATCGCCGCCCGCGCCGCCGTCGCCGCCGTCAGGGCCGCCGAACTCGATATACTTCTCCCGCCGGAAGGAGACGCACCCCTGTCCGCCCTGGCCTGACTTGATGTAAACGCGGGCTTGGTCGAGAAACTTCATGGGCGATGCTCTATCCGGTCTTGGGGCCGATGGGTAGCGCCATGGCGCGATGCGGGACGCCGGCCAAGCGCCCCATCGAGTAAGCCGTCTGCGCCGCGCCGCCATCGCTATAGGCGAAACCGAGCCGCTCCAGCACCCGGGCTGACGCCGGGTTGTCGCAGAAATGGCCCGCCGTCAGGCGTGACAAGCCGCGCGCGCGGGCAAGTTCTACCATTGCCGCCGCCGCCTCGCCCGCATAGCCCCGGCCCCAGAACGAGCAGGCCAGCCAGTAGCCGAGATCGCGCACGTCAGGCCCGCGCCCGTGCAGCCCGATAACGCCGAGGCGGCGCCCGTCCCGGCGCGCCGTGATCATCCGCACCAGATCATGGCCCGCATCCTCGCTGGCCTGCATGGCGGTCACAAACAGCTCGGCGCCCTGAACCAGGGAGGGCGAGGGCACGCGCGCGACCATGCGCGCCACCTCCGGGCGTCCGCCCTCGAGCGCCAGAAACGGCGCGTCGGCCAGGCGCAGCGGGCGCAAGGCCAGGCGCGCGGTGGTCAGATCAGGCGGCGCGTCCTCGCGCGTTTCGGCGGCCCTGTGCATAAGCGGCCTCCTTGAGAAGGCAGAGCGCAGGGGAGAGCGCACGAAAAAGGGGAGCCGGGCGACCCGTCTCCCCTTGGCCAGCTGCCCGCCGGACCGGATCGCCCCGTTTCGGGAGAGCGGTCCGCGTCCGGTCGCGCCGCCCTATTCAGCCGCCTCGGCGAGCGGGGCGACGCACACAAAGGTGCGGTTGTTGGCCTTGGTGCGGAACTCCACACGGCCTTCGCTCAGGGCAAACAGGGTGTGGTCCTTGCCCATGCCGACATTGTCGCCGGCATAGAATTTGGTGCCGCGCTGGCGCACGATGATATTGCCGGGGATCACGTGCTGGCCGCCGGATTTCTTGACGCCCAGGCGCCGGCCTGCGGAATCGCGGCCGTTACGCGAGGAGCCGCCTGCTTTTTTGTGAGCCATGTCTGCTCTCCTTCAATTGCCTGCCGGGCCTTACTGGCCGGCCAGCTCTTTCGCCTGGGCGGCCCAGCCGCCCGATTCCGCCTTCGCCTTCAGCCCGGCGATCTCGCCGTCCAGACGCTCCAGATCCGCCTCGGTCCACGCCGCCACCTGGGCGAACGTCGTGACGCCCGCTTCGGCCAGCTTCTTGGCGAAGGCCGGACCGACGCCGTTCAGCTGCGTCAGGTCGTCCCCGCCAGCCTTGGCCTTGGCCGGAGCCTTGTCCTTGGCCGGGGCCGCCTTGGCTTTGGCGGGGGCCTTGGCCGGCGCCTTCTCTTTGGCCGGAGCCGCTTTGGCTTTGGCCGGGGCGGCGTCAACCGCTTCGGCTTTGGCCGGTTTGGCCGCCTTCGCCTTGCCGCTCAGCGCCGACTTGGCGCCCGGCTTGAGGATCTCGGCGATGGAGATCACCGTGATCCACTGGCGGTGGCCGCGCTTGCGGCGGTAATTCTGGCGGCGGCGCTTCTTGAAGATGATGATCTTCTTGTCTTTGCGCTCGTCAAGCACTTCAGCGGTCACCGCCGCGCCGTCCACCTGGGGCGCGCCCACCAGGGCGCCGTCCTCGCCGCCGATCATGAGCACATGGTCGAACGTGACCACGTCGCCCGCCTCGGCGTCGAGCTTCTCAACCCGCAGGACGTCGCCTTGCGCCACCCTGTACTGCTTGCCGCCGGTCTTGATCACCGCGTACATCATCATCTTCCTTCTGATCCGGAACCGTGACCGCTGCACCCTGGCGCAAACGCGCGGGCAGGCGGGCCGGGACCCTTTTTCTTCGCCGGTTCTGACCCGATCCGGCGTTGTGAACAGGACACGCGCTCCATCAGGCCGGACCGGTATGGCCCGCCCGCCGGAACGCGAGCGCGCGATATAGGCTCAAGGCGCCTGGAGAGTCAATCAGCCCGGCGCCCGCACGCGGCGCCGGACGCTTGATTTCCGCGCCAGGGTGCGCCACAACCCCGCCCGCCGCTCGGAGAGGTGCCGGAGTGGTCGATCGGGGCGGTCTCGAAAACCGTTGTGCCTTCACGGGTACCGTGGGTTCGAATCCCACCCTCTCCGCCACACTTTCACAAATCATCGTCCTCCCGCGCAGGAGAGGCCCCGGCTGACCGCCGCGCGCACTCTCCTCAGGCCCGGCGCCTGCGCGTGCGGCTCCCAGGCGCCATTGCGCCGCGCGCAGCAATGGTTACACCGCCCCCCATGCTTACGATCACACGTCTCGACTACCGTATTGGCGCGCGCTCCCTGTTTGAGAATGCGTCCGCCCAGATCGCCGCCGGCTGGAAGGTCGGCGTGATCGGCCGCAACGGCACGGGCAAGTCCACCCTGCTCAAACTGATCCGGGAGGAGATCGAGGATCCCTCGCCGGATTCGGCGATCCGACTGAACCGGGGCGCGCGCATGGGCTGGGTCGCCCAGGAGGTCCAGCCTTCGGACGAGACGATCCTGGAGGTCGTCCTGGCCACCGACGCCGAGCGTCATGCCCTGATGCAGGAAGCCGAGACCGCCACCGATCCCGGGCGCATCGGCGACATCCACATGCGTCTGGCCGACATAGACGCCTGGTCCGCCGAAGCGCGCGCCGCTGAGGTGCTCACCGGCCTGGGGTTCACCGATGCCGACCTGGCGCGGCCGACGCGCGAATTTTCCGGCGGCTGGCGCATGCGCGCGGCCATTGCAGGCGTCCTGTTCTCCCAGCCGGACCTGCTCTTGCTGGACGAGCCGACCAACTATCTCGACCTTGAGGGCGCGGCCTGGCTTGAAACCTATCTGAAGAAATATCCTCACACCGTGCTGATCGTGTCGCACGACCGCGAAATGCTGAACCGCTGCGTCACCCACACCCTGGCGCTGGAGCACAGGCAGCTGTCCATCACGCCGGGCGGGTATGACGCCTGGCTGAAACTGCGCGCGGCCAGGACCGCCCTTCTGGAAAGCCAGCGCGCCAAGCAGGAGGCCGACAAGGCCCATCTGCAAGCCTTCGTCGACCGCTTCCGGGCCAAGGCCTCCAAGGCGCGCCAGGCGCAATCGCGCGTCAAGATGCTGGAAAAGATGCAGGACATCACCGTCCCCATCGCCGAGCGCACCACGCCGTTTTCCTTTCCCACTTCGACGGACAAGCTCGCCCCGCCCCTCCTGCAGCTGCGCAATGCGGCGGTGGGTTATGGTGATGACGCGGTGATCCTGTCCGGGATTGATCTGCGCCTGGATCCTGAAGACCGCATCGCCATCGTCGGGGCCAACGGCCAGGGCAAGACCACTCTGGTCAAATCCATCGCCAAGCGACTGGCGCTGGTGTCGGGCGAGCGCACCGCGCCGCGTTCCTTGCGCATCGGGTATTTCTCGCAGGATCAGATGGACGAGCTGCGGCCGGGCGAGACGGTGCTCGACCATGTCCGCGACGCCCTGCCCGAAGGCACGCCGATGGCAAAGCAGCGCGCCGCAGCCGCTGCGATGGGCTTTCCCCACGAGAAGGTCGAGACGGCGATCGAGAAGCTGTCCGGGGGCGAAAAGGTCCGGCTTCTGCTGGGCCTGATGGCGATCGACAAGCCCCATATCCTGATCCTGGACGAGCCCACCTCCCACCTCGATATCGACAGCCGGGAGGCGCTGATCTACGCGCTCAATGATTATGACGGCGCGGTCGTGCTGATCACCCACGACGTGTATCTCGCCGAAGGGACCGTCGATCAGCTCTGGCTGGTCAAGGACGGCCGGGCCGTGCGCTATGACGGCGATCTCAACGATTACAGAAAGCTGGTCCTGCAGGCGGACCGCGGATCGGCGTAAGCGGTTTCAGAAGGCGCGTTCGCGCTCATCATGCAAGAGGCGGCGGTTGCGTTATTGAGGTTGATTTACTTGCGTGTTCGATTAGCGTTTTCAATTAGATGAAAAATGCAGATGCCGCGAGTGGATGGCTGACTTCTTATGCAAACGTTTTGATGACCGTGTTCTCGACCGAGAGGACGATGGAGCTGCGTTCGAACGTTTTGTCGATGAATTCTTGCGGCTGCAATCACCGGAGACTGCCTTGGTCAGGGGGCTGGCGCGGGGCCCAGACGGGTCTGTCGATCTTGCCAGTCACGGCCCGGCGCTCCAACACATTGCAGAATGCAAGTTCATTGGCGCGGATACCGACAGTAATGCGTTGGGACGCTGGGGCGAGGTCAAAAAACGCCTTCAAGCAAATCTTCCGCCCCTTGCCGCAGGTGATGAAAAAAACCGCCGCAAATACCGTCCGTGGTTGAAATCACAAGGCTCTGTAAAGAAATATACATTCGTCACATCGGCGAAATGCGCCAGTGTTGACGAACGCAGCCAGCTGTACCAGGCGATCCGGAATTGCTTCCATAATCTTTCGGATCAGCACAGTGATTTGAGGCACTTGCGCGATGTTGAGGTGGATCTGCGCTATTGGGATGATCTGGTCGGCCAGTCCGCCAATTTCGCCCCGCTCTTCTACCGGTGGTTCGGCGGGTTTCCGCAGGGATACGGCGAGATCGATCTCAGTTTCGGTTCACCGACGGGTTTCAAGAGGTTTTTGGAAAGTACGAACCTTCCGTATTTCTCGCGCGACGTCTATCGCCGCGAAAACGGGCTTGAAGGCCCCTCGCAGATTGACGCGGCGCTGCTTCACCTCACCCGAGGCAACGAGGCCAGGGCGCATGTGATTTCCGGCCCTGGTGGAATGGGCAAGACGCGCCTTGCGATCGAGTTATGCGAAAAGGCTCGGGAAGAAGGCTGGTGGCCGGTCAGGCTGGACCGTAGGGCGTCGGTGTCTCACCTCGACACGCTGTGCCGGGCCCACTCTAAAGCCGCAAAGCTTCTGCTTTTCATCGACTATGCAGAAGCGTTTGAAGGCCTCGGCGACCTGTCTGAAGCTTTGAACCGCCTCGGCGCGGATGGCGGCCCCCGTATTTCGATACTCGCCTCTACGAGGTCGAGCTCAATCCAGCGCGTCAAGGACAGTCTCCCGGACGTAAGTCTGGAAGAAACGCGCATTGATCGGGGGTCCGGGCTTGACGGTTACGATGCATGGCTTGTTCGCAGTATTCTGAGCCACCTGGAGGTTCCAGAGCCGGAAGCCATCACGCGCAGTTGCGCCGGCCTGCCGGTGATGGCGGCCTTTGCCGGGTTCCTCTACCGTCAGGATCATGCGCAGTTCGAGGCGCAGTTCGGCAATCTGGTTGCTGTAAAGGACTTTTCCGGCTGGGCGGGCAGCCGGCTAAAGATTATTGAAGACCGATTTCCTGGCCAACCCGTGCAACGCCTGCTGGCCGAACTGGCGGTGCGTTTGCCGATGACGCTGGCCGAGGCCGAGGCCTTTCGCGCCGGGTCGGACCTTCATCGCGATCTCTTTGAAGTGCTCAGGGCTGATCATTGGGTCGAGCCCGAGCCCGAGGGTTTCTCGGCAGCACATGACGTGCTGGCCGACGCGATGTTGGCGCGGCATCTGTCGGCAATGCCGGGCGGTGAGCAGGATCGGCTGCAGGACCTGTTGGGCGCGTCGCTTGAAGACGGCCGCTTTGACCGCTGTCTGGCTGCATTGGACCGCCTGAGTGAGCATTCGGTATTCAACACTCTGTCGGGAAAGCGCGCAGTCGAGGCATTGACCCGCCGCGACGAGGAGAAAGCCCTTGCCGCGCTTCCTGTACTTGCGACCAGCCGGCTTCTGCCTCCGTCCGAACTGATCGCCCTGCTCGCAGACGCGCCGCAAATCCGTGACCGGCTGGCGAACGCCCCTGGGGCGCATCTGGCTCTGGCGCGTGCTGCAGAATGGTCGGTGACTGCTGGCCGTGATCAGGTTGACCGCGCGACGTTGGAACGCGCCCTGAACGAACCGTTAGGCGCTGCCGTCAAATGGGCGCGCCGCAGCAACATTGTTCTGCGCTGCGCCCATGCCTTTGATCCAGACCGCTTTCACGACGATGTGCTGTCGCGCCTCGCGTCAGAGCCAGATGCTGTCGATAGTCACTACCTGATCGTTTCGCTGCTCAAGTGGGGCACACCCCCGCATGAAGTCCTGCCATATCTGGAGCCATGGCTGGCCTGCAACGACTCTGAGAGCAAAGGGTCCTTCGTCTACAGAAGCTGGCTCGACGCTGAAGGCGATGTTGATGCCGTCCGTGAGCCGGTCCTGGCCTGGATCGCGGAACATGCCACGGCACCGGAGGCGCAATTCGTCTATAAAGGCTGGCTCGACGCTGAGGGCGGTGTTGATGCCGTCTATGAGCCGGTCCTGGCCTGGATTGCGGAACATGCCACGACGCCGGAGGCGCGATTCGTCTACACAAGCTGGCTCAACGCGAAGGGCGGTGTTGATGCCGTCCGCGACAGTCTCCTCAATTGGCTCGCGGAACATGGCGCGAGGCTGGAGGCTTCTCACGTCTACACAAGCTGGCTCGGCGCGAAGGGCGGTGTTGATGCCGTCCGCGACAATCTCCTCAATTGGCTCGCGGAACATGGCGCGAGGCTGGAGGCAAGGTTCGTTTATAAAGGCTGGCTCGACGCCGAGGGCGATGTTGATGCCGTCCTCGAACATCTCCTCGACTGGATCGTGGAACATGGCGCGACGCCTGAGGCATCACACGTCTATGCGAGCTGGCTCGACGCGGGTGGACCTTTCGGGCTTGTTCAAAAATCGTGTGAATTTTGGCTAAGAGAAAACTGGCGTCACAAAGATGCTGGATATCTGACAAAGTCACTATCTCAGAGACAAGATCTATCATTCGAGATTATGAATTTTATTATTGCCTGGTCCGGACATCATGCAGGAAATGAAGATGCCATATTTCGTTTGAGCAGAGTCAGTCGCTGCTTCGTGGAGCATCCGATAAGAAAAGAATTTACAAAACTTGTCAGCGCGGCAACTGAGTCCATTTTCGCACACTTGATATCACACCCGGAGATTTCTAGTGGAGCTCGCGATGCGTCCTCGATCTTGTTTGGCAATTTTGTCAAATCGGAATACCCGCATGACGAAAACTGGCCCCTGATTGTCGAAATCTTTTGCGCCGGCTTGAAACATGGCGCGATTTTCAAGCATTTCGACGGTATGCCGAACCGGACCTGGGCCGTCATGCTGCATGAGGCCTTTGAGAGGGATTTGCTCGACCCCGTAACCGATTACGCCGCCATTTCCCACGCTCACGACCTAATGCGGAAGGCGATGTCGCAGGAAGAGTATTCGGAGCTATTCACCAGCGGGTATTTGCCCGAACTGCCTGACGCGCCGGATGCCTGAAAATGACCTGTCCCGCCTCGGAACCGATGGAGACGGAGCGTTCACTCAACGCGGCATGGCGCTCCGGTGCGTTCTATCCGCCCGCCATTTGAAATCCGCTGCCGAAACATCCCAGCGGACTATGCCTCGCCGAGCAGACCCTGGCTGGATCAGAGGGTGTTGTCAGACGAGCGCGACAGGGGTTGCTTTCGCCGAACTGTGCGATGATCACACACGACGCCTATCTCGCCAAAAGCGCCGCCGACTAGTTCTGGCTGGCCAAGAACGGCCTGGAGCAAAGCGGCCAAGGCGCACGACAGTGAAGCAAATCTATCGGACGGGGCAGAACATCTCGTTGGTGGAGCGTTGCTGATTGACCTTAGGTTCATGGTCCAGACCTGAAGGACCCGCCTTATGGACCAGTTTCTGCCTGCCATTCCGCTCAAGGGCGCGCGCGTCATCGTCATCGGTGACGGCGAGGCGGCCCGCGCCAAGCTGCGCCTGTTCGCCGGCGCGCCCTGCGAGCTGGTCTGGCGCCCGGCGGTGAAATTGGTTGCGCCGCCTGAGTTTGATGAGGAAACCGGCGCCCACATCTTGCCGGGCCGCTTCGTGCCACCGGGCGCTTTCCAGCGCGCAAAATTCGTTTTCATTGCGCTGGAAGACGAGGCGCGCGCAACGCATCTGGCCGCCCGCGCGCGCCGGGGCGGCGCGCTGGTGAACGTGGTCGATAATCTTGCCCTGTGCGACTTTTATACGCCGGCGCTCGTGGACCGGGGCTCTGTGACGATCGCCCTGTCCACCGGCGGGGCCGCGCCGGTGCTGGTGCGCGACATCCGCTCCGCCCTGGAAGGGGTGATCGCCCCCGGCGTGGGCCTTCTGGCCAGCACCGCCAACCGCCTTCGCGATCAGGTGCGCGAAGCCCTGCCCACGCTCGACGCCCGCCGCCGCTTCTGGGAGACCGCCCTGCGCGGCGAGGCGGTCGCCAGAGCCGATGCGGGCGACGCCCTGGGCACAGCCCTCGCCCTCAGCCGCGCCCTCACCGGGTTCCGTGATGGCAAGCCTCCGCCGGGCCAGGTATTCCTTGTCGGCGCCGGACCGGGCGACCCGGAATTGCTGACACTCAAAGCCGTGCGCGTGCTGCGCGACGCCGATGTGATCGTGCATGACCGGCTGGTGCCTGAAGCGATCCTGCAGCGCGCGCGCCGTGATGCGCGCCGCATCGATGTGGGCAAGCGGCGCGGCCAGCATTCCGTGCCGCAAGAGCAGATCGCCGGCATTCTCATTGAGGAAGCGCGCAAGGGCTTGCGGGTCGTGCGGCTGAAAGGCGGGGACAGCTTCATCTTCGGGCGCGGCGGCGAGGAAGCCGAAGCGGTGCGCGCCGCAGGCATCACGGTGGAGGTGGTTCCAGGAATCTCCGCGGCGCTCGCCTGCGCGGCCTCGGCGCAAATCCCGCTCACCCATCGCGACGCGGCCCAGGCGGTGACGTTCGTCACCGGCCAGCCGAAAAAGGACGGGCCGGAGCTGGACTATCAGAGCCTGGCCAGCGCGCGACACACCCTTGTGGTCTATATGGGCGTGGCCACAGCGCCGGAGCTGAGCGCGAAACTGATCGCCGCCGGGCGCGCCGCCGAGACCCCGGTAGCCATTATCGAGAACGGCTCCCTGCCTGAAGAGCGCGCGGTGTCCGGCACGCTGGGCGGCCTGGCGGCCCTGATCACGGCCCACGCCATCACGGGCCCGGCTGTCATCGTCATTGGCGAGGTGGTGGCGCGCGCGCCGGACATGGCGGCCGGCCTGGCCCGGCAAGCCCTGCTGGAGGACGCGGCATGAGAGCGATCACCGCCAACCGGCTGACTGACGGCCATGTGGTCTATCGCCGCTCTGACGGCGTCTGGACCCCGTCCCTGATTGAGGCCGAGCGCTTTGATGACGTGGCTGCAGCCGACGCGGCGCTGAACGCCGCCCTGCGCGATATTCTCACCGTGGTCGGGCCTTACCTGATCGAACTGGACGGCGACGAGCCGGGCGGGCGCAAACACGTGCGCGAGACGATCCGGCTCAAAGGCCCAACCACCGGCACCAGCCTTCTGAACGCCGGGGGGCGGTAGGCAGATGTACCGCTATGACGAGATCGACCGGACGATGGTTTCAGAGCGCGTGGAGGAGTTCCGCGAGCAGGTTGAGGCGCGCCTGTCCGGCGCGCTTTCAGAGGACCAGTTCAAGCCCTTGCGTCTGATGAACGGCGTCTATCTCCAGCTTCACGCCTACATGCTGCGCGCAGCCATTCCCTATGGCACGCTCAATGCCCGCCAGATGCGGGTTCTGGCCCATATCGCCCGCCAGTACGACAAGGGCTATGGCCATTTCACCACGCGCCAGAATATTCAGTATAACTGGCCCGCCCTGGTCGATATTCCTGAAATTCTCGAGCAACTGGCCGATGTGGAGATGCACGCCATCCAGACATCAGGCAATTGCATCCGCAACACCACCACCGATCCGTTTGCGGGCGCGGCGCTGGACGAGGTGGAGGATCCAAGGCCCTGGTGCGAGCTGATCCGGCAATGGTCCACCTTACATCCCGAATTCACCTTCCTGCCGCGCAAGTTCAAGATCGCGGTGACCGGCTCTGAAGCCGATCGGGCGGCCATTGGCGTGCACGATATCGGCCTGAAGCTTGTGCGCGGCGAGACCGGCGAGACCGGGTTCGAGGTGCATGCCGGCGGCGGGCAGGGGCGGACGCCGCGCGTGGCGGTCAAGCTGCGCGGATTCCTGCCGAAGAATGAATTGCTGGCTTATCTGACCGCGATCATGCGCGTCTATAATCTCGCCGCTCAGCGCGACAATATCTACAAGGCGCGCATCAAGATCCTGGTCGAGACCATGGGGCCGGACGCCTTCACAGCTGAGGTGGAGGCCATGTACCGCCAGATACGCGGCCGTGATCTTGCCGTTCCGGCCGAGGAGGCGGCGCGCCTGACCGCCTTCTTCCCCGAGCCGTCTCCTGTGGACCGGCCTGAAGGCGCCATCAATGCGCCAGGCTTCGCACGCTGGCGGCGGATCAATGTGAAACCGCATAAAGTGCCAGGCCGGGCCATTGTGGTGATCTCGCTCAAGCCGCGCGCCGGCGCGCCGGGCGACGCCACGGCGGACCAGATGGACGCCGTGGCCGATCTCGCCGAACGCTATGGCGACGGGGAAATCCGCGTCACGAAGGAGCAAAATCTCGTCATTCCCCACGCCGTGGCCGCGCACTTGCCAGCCATTTTCGAGGGGCTTGAGGCGGCGGGCCTGGCCACCGCCAATGCCGGGCTCGCCAGCGACATCGTCACCTGCCCGGGACTGGACTATTGCAATCTGGCCAATGCCCGCTCCATCCCGGTGGCGCAGGCGCTCTCGGCGGCGCTGATCGACCGGGGCCTGGACGAGGACACGCAGGGCCTCACCATCAAGATTTCCGGCTGCATCAATGCGTGCGGGCATCACCACATCGCCAATATCGGCCTTCTGGGCGTCGATAAGAAGGGCGAGGAGGTCTACCAGCTCACGCTCGGCGGCGTTGCTGACAATGGCGCCGCCATCGGCAAGATACTCGGCCCCGGCCTGACGCCGGACGAGGCGGTGGAGGCCGTCACCGCCTGCGTGGCCATGTTCCGGCGCGAACGCCGCAGCGGCGAGGTGTTCGCCGGCACGCTTCACCGCATCGGATTTGAACCTTTCAAGGAGGCGGTCTATGGGCAGTGAAGCTGTTCTGCGCGACGTTCACGCGCGCATCGAAATCGATACCGCCACCGCGCCGGAGACCGCCCTGGAGGCGGGGCGGCGGGCCGGGGCCATTGATGTGCGCTTTCCCGGGTTCAAGGATGGACGCGGCTATTCGCTCGCCGCCCTTATCCGCGAAAGCGGGTATGCCGGGGAGTTGCGGGCGGTGGGCGATATCCTGCCCGACCAGAAAGACTGTCTCGAACGCAGCGGGTTTGACGCCATTTCGCCCGATACGCCGTCACCGCGCTGGCAGCGGGCGGGCTTCACCCATGCCTATCAGCTGGGGATCGCCCGGGGCGCAACTGACAGGCCGCCCGTCTATCGCGCCCGCGCGCTCGCGGCGCGCAAAGAGCAAGTGGACGCGCTCAATCGCGAACACAGCGCCAGCCCGCCTCAGACTATCATCGCCGCCTCTGTGGACGCGTTCTCAGGCCGCATCGCCATGCTGTCATCGTTCGGCGTTGAGGCGGCGCTGGGTCTGGCCCTGCTGGCGCAAGTGGACCGGCGCGTGCCTGTGCTCTTCCTCGACACCCAGCGCCATTTCCCCCAGACGCTGACCTACCGGGACCAGTTGATCGCGCATCTGGGTCTTGAGGATGTCCGCATCCTCACCCCCGACCCGGCCGAGGCGCGCGCGCTCGATAGCGACGGCAAGCTCTATGAGCGCGACAGCGAGACGTGCTGCGAGCTCAGGAAGGTGCGCCCGCTCGGCGCAGGGCTGGAAGACTTTGACGCCGTGATCACCGGGCGCAAGCGCGCCCATGGCGGCGAACGCCAAAGCCTCCAGCCCTTCGAGTTTGACGGTGAACGGGTGATGATCAATCCGGTTGCGGGCATCGACCCGGCCGGGATCGCCGCCCTGTACCGCCAGATGAACCTGCCTGCGCATCCGCTCAGAGAACAGGGATACGCCTCGGTGGGCTGCTGGCCCTGCACCGCGCCGTCTGCAGGCCTGCACGCTCGCGATGGGCGCTGGCCGGGTTCGGACCGCAGCGAGTGCGGCATATTCGATCAGGCCCGCACCGACCGGGCCGTTGCGGCCCGCAAGCGGGCTGTGCGCCTGATCGGATAGGCCCGGACCGGACAGGCGGCGCGCCGCGCCCGAAATCATCTGACAGATTTGAGGATCATGCCATGACCGCCTTGCCAGCCACGGCCGGACGCCCCGGCCCTGTTATCGATACGGGCGCGTTTTTCGACTGCGAGGTGACGCATGTGCGTCACTATACCGGCACGCTGTTTTCCTTCCGGACCGCGCGGCCGCAGAGCTTCCGCTTCCGCGCCGGCGAGTTTGTGATGATCGGGCTGGCGGGCGAAGGCAGGCCGACCTTGCGCGCCTACTCGCTCGCGGGCGCCAGCTGGGATAGCGAACTGGAATTCTACTCGATCAAGGTGGATGGCGGAGCCTTGACCTCGCGCCTGCAGCACATCCGGCCCGGAGACCGGGTTCTGGTGGGCCGCAAGCCGACCGGCACTTTGGTGCTCGATGCGCTCTTGCCCGGCAAACGGCTGTTCCTGATCGCGACCGGCACCGGTGTCGCGCCCTTCGCCTCCATTGTCCGCGAGCCGGACGCCTATGCGCGATACGAACAGATCATTCTCACCCATACCTGCCACACATCTGCGGAACTGGCCTATTCGCGCGAGCTGGCGGCGGGCCTTGAACGCGACCCGCTGGTTGGCGAGGCCGCGCCGCGCCAGCTGACCTGTTTTGCGTCCGTCACCCGCGAGGATGGCCCGCAGACCGGGCGGATCACCGATCTGATCCGGTCGGGCCTGTTCTTCCAGTCCATCCGGCAGGCCGGGTTCGATCCCGAACAGGACCGCGTGATGATCTGCGGGTCGCTGGCCATGCTCGAAGAGCTCAAAGATATCTTTGAAGGCCTGGGCTTCGCCGAAGGCTCCAACGCGCGCCCGGGCGGCTTTGTCGTCGAGAAGGCGTTCAGCGATCAGCCAAGAACGAAACGCGCCTGAACCGGCCTTCAATCCCGCTGTCTGCGGTGCTGTCCGGCCCGGTCCGGCTGCGCTCCCGGCGGGTCTGTCAGTCCCTGGAAAGGGCTGCGGCCAGCAGGCGGGCATAGGCGTGATCGCGCAGGCTGGCGGGCCGGCCCAGATCCATCCGGTCGAGCGCGGCTTCGTGGTCTTTGCCGGGCTTGCGCATCAGCGCGCCAGCCAGCCAGGCGGCGTTGCGCAGGGGTGACCGCGTTTGCGCCTGCAGATGGCGCAGCGCCTTGGCCAGGCGCAATTCCTCATCGGTGAACTCGCTGCCGAAGGGGAAGGGTTTCAACGCGCCGCTCTTGCGCGCAGGCGCCAGCGCCGCCTCGATGCGTTCGGGCCGGTTGTTTCGGAAGGCGGCGGGGATGTCATAGTCCGGCTCGATCTTGCCGGCTTTTTTGGCTTGCGCCAGCAGGCCGGGCTGGAAGCGCGAGTCGGCGATGTTGAGCATCGCGGCGATGACGTCGCGGTCGCTGAGCCCGCGCAGATCGGCGGCCCCGTATTCGGTGACGATGATGTCGCGCAAATGGCGCGGGATGGTCACATGACCGTAATTCCAGACAATGTTGGAGCGCACATCCCCGTCCTTGGTGCGGGTGGCGCGCACCATCAGGATGGAGCGCGCGCCTTCGAGCGCGTGCGCCTGGGCGACGAAATTATACTGCCCCCCGACGCCGGAGATGACGCGTCCGTCCTCCAGCTGGTCGGAGACCACCGCGCCCATCAAGGTCGCCATGATGCCGTTATTGATGAAGCGCGCGCCTTGCCGCTGGGCGCGCCTGAGCGCCTCGCCGCCATAGAGCTGGTTGACCTGGCTGACCGGCGCCATGGGGAACAGGGCGCGCTCCTCAGGTTCCATTGCGCAAAGCGCGGTATAGAAATCGGGCGGGCCGAGGAAGAAACCGCCGTGCAGCACGACGCCCTCATCACGCGGGCCCGGCCGCCCGGCATTGGCCGCCAGCTGGGTGTCCAGATCATCATAGACGCGCCGCTTGAGCACGCCGGCGCGATAGAGCTGGAGGAAGCCGTCGACAAACATTTCGCTGCAGCCATAGAGCCCCTGCTCGAAGGGGCGTGTCTCGCGCGCATGCTGACTGCCGTCTGCGGCCAGGCCTGCCTGGGTCCCGGCGAACACATCGGGCTGTTTGTGGCGCAGGATCAGGGCGGCCGAGACCGCATCGCCCAGCGAGCCGATGCCGATCTGCAGCGTGCCGCCGTCAGGCACCAGCCCGGCAATGTGCAGGGCCGCGGCCTGGTCCGCCGAATCCACCGGCCGGCGCGGCGTGGCGAACAGGGTGAAGTGCGCATCGCGATCATCGATCAGATGATCAAAGGCCGAGGCGGGACAGTCCGCCGGGCCGTACATATAGGGCAGGCTGCGATGGATCTGCCCGACGGCATGGATGCGCCGCCCGCCGCGCCGCCCCGCCTCCACCAAAGGCATGAGATCGGCCGCCACGTCCGGATTGCACGACAGGCTCACCCGGTCGCGCGCATCGCCCTCCACGGCGACGATCTGGGCGATGACATTGACGCCGCGATCCAGCAGGTCGCGCGCGGCGTGGGTGTAGTTGGCGCTCAGATAGGCCTGCTGGGCCTGGCTGTTGGCGAGCAGGGCGCCGGGTTGCAGGAAGAATTCATGCACCTGCACATTGGCCGGCAGCGCACCGCGCCGCCGGTCGGCGGCGTAGGCGAGGGGTTCATAGCCGCTATAGAGCCGCTCCAGAATGGGCCCCATGAACCGGGTTTCGAGACCGGGATCCGGCTCGGGCGCCTCCAGGGTCAGCGCGGTCAGAATGGTCAGCTTCAGCTTCGGATCCTCTACCGCGCGCCGGTAGAGCGCGTTCACGAACGGGTTGGGCTTGCCCAGGCCAAGGGGGAGCCCGAGCACAATCTCGTTTCCGGTTTCCGACAGCAGGGCGTCGACCGCCGCCTCGACGCGGGTATGGATCACAGGCGCGCCGCTCATGAAGCCGCTCTCTTTGCGGACGGTACGGGCCCGTCGCCTGCAGTGGAGGCGCACAGCGCGTCTTCAGCGAAATCATCCACCGCGATCACCGCGCGGGCCAGGCGGTCAGCCTCATCCAGCAAGGCTTTTTCTTCAGCGGTGATGACGCCCGCCGCCAGCGCGGCCTCAGGCGTCTCGCACTTTGCGTCCTTGAGTTTGCGGCGCAAGGGTGCGCTCTCGTGGGCCAGGACGAAGGCGCGCGTGAGCAGCGCGATCTCGTCATCGCCCTCCCCCAGATAAATCCCGTCCACCAGCCGGTCACGGGCCGCGGACGGTGCGAGCAGGATCTCGGCGGCCTCGCGGCGCAGCACGTCCAGCGCCGGGCGGCGGCGGCGTCCCCAGGGGAAGGCGATCGGTCGCATCAGCGCGGCCAGCGTGCGGGAGGGATAATTGGCGATCACCCCGTCCAGCGCCTGTTCGATCCGGTGCAGGGCGTTCTCCAGCGACAGCCGGGCCAGCGGCAGATCGGCCTCCTGCTGACCGTCATGGCGGAAGCGCGCCGCCACGGCGCTGGCGATATAAAGCTCGGACAACACATCGCCCAGCCGCGCCGAGATCATCTCCATGCGTTTGAGCTCGCCGCCAAGCGAGACCAGGGCGATCTCGCCCATGAAGGCGAGCGTCGCCGAGTACCGCGTCAGTCGCCGCACATAGGGGGCGAGGGCGCCGAACTCAGACGCGCGCACCGTGCGCCCGAAGGTGAGGGCGCGCCAGTAGGCCCGGAAAGCCGTGGCGAACTGGTGGCCGAGATGGCGCGAAAGCACGACGTCGAAATCGGCCAGGCCCTGAGCCTTGTCCGGGTTCTGCGCCGCATGCATCTCGTCCAGCAGATAGGGATGGCAGCGGATCGCGCCCTGGCCGAAAATGATCAGGCTGCGGGTGAGAATATTGGCCCCTTCCACCGTGATGCCGATGGGAATCGCGCGGTAGGCCGAGCCGAGATAATTCTTGGGCCCGTCGCCACTGCCCTTGCCGCCAGGCAAGTCCATGGCGTCGTTGACCGACTGGCGCATACGCTCGGTGGCGTGGGCTTTCATGATCGCCGAGATCACGGCGGGCTTCTCGCCCGCATCGATGGCCTGCGCGGTCAGGCGCCGGGCGGCTTCAAGCTCGTAGGCGGTGGCGGCGATGCGCGCGAGCGCTTCCTGGACGCCCTCGAACTTGCCGACGGGCAGGCCGAATTGCTCGCGTACGCGGGCATAGGCGCCGGTGGCGTGGGCGGAAAATTTCGCTGAGCCCGTCGACAGCGCCGGCAGCGATATGCCCCGTCCGGCGGCGAGCGCGCCCATCAGCATGCGCCAGCCGTCGCCGGCCCGTTCGCGCCCGCCAATGATGGCGTCCAGCGGCACGAACACGTCCCGGCCTTCGATGGGGCCGTTGGCGAAGGGCTGGAAGGCGGGATAGTGGCGCCGGCCAATGCTGACGCCCGGAGCCGATGCGGGGACGAGAGCCACGGTGATGCCCAGCTCCTCCTCGCCGCCCAAGAGGCCGTCAGGATCGCGCAGCTTGAACGCCAGGCCCATCACCGTGGCGATCGGCGCCAGGGTGATATAGCGCTTGGCGAAATTCAGCCTGATGCCGAGCACGCTTTCGCCGTCATGCTCGCCCTCGCAGACAATGCCCACATCCTCCATGCCGGCGGCGTCGGAACCGGCGGTCTCGCTGGTCAGGCCGAAACAGGGAATGTCCTGGCCGCTGGCGAGGCGCGGCAGGTAATGATCGCGCTGGGCCTGCGTGCCGTAGAGCATCAAAAGCTCGCCAGGGCCGAGCGAGTTGGGGACCATCACGGTGATGGCGCCGGTCAGGCTGACGGTGGAGATGCGCGACACGATCTCGGAATGCGCCGCGGCGGAAAAGCCGAGGCCCCCATACTCCTTCGGGATGATGATGCCGAAAAAGCCGTGGGCCTTCATGAACTCGAAAGCGTCGTGAGGCAGCTGGCGCTCCTCGAACGTGATACGCCATTCGTCGAGCATGGCGCACAGCGTGTCGACCGGCCCGTCGATGAAGGCCTGCTCCTCGTCCGTGAGCCCATAGGGGCCCGGCGCGAGCAGTTTCGACCAGTCCGGATTGCCGGAGAACAGCTCGGCGTCCCACCAGACACTGCCCGCCTCCAGCGCAGCGCTCTCGGTTTCCGACAGGGGCGGCAAGACCTTGCGCACGAAGCCCAGCATGGGCGCGCTGAACAGGCGGCGGCGCAGGTGTACGAAAGGATTGGCCATGGCGGTCTCCGCTAGCGGGGCCGGCCAGGCGGGCTTGGACAAGCTCGCCAGAACGGCGGTTCATCACTCTAACGCATTCGCAAGCAGAACGGCGCCCGCCATTCAATCTCCGGAAGCCAAGCCGGTTTCATGCGGTCTTGTTTCGCCATCCCCCCGCGTCCACTCTGGCGCGAAGGGAGAGCATCATGACTCAGTGGACCTGCCGTTTCGCCGTTGCGGCGATTTGCCTGGCGCTGGCGGCTTGCGGGCAGCCGGCGCGCGAAGATGGCCGCGTCCTGCATCGCGGCAATACCATCGAGCCGGGTACGCTGGATCCCCACCGGGCGCTGATCACCAATGAGCAGGCGATCATGTATGATCTCTTCCTCGGCCTCGCCCAGCCGGGCCCGGACGGGCGGCCGGTCCCCGGCCTCGCGGACAGCTGGACGGTCAGCGAGGATGGCCTCGAATGGGTGTTCCACCTTCGCGAGGCGAACTGGTCTGATGGCGAGCCCATCACGGCGGATGACGTGGTCGGCAGTCTGCGCCGCACGCTCGATGCGGCGACGCTTAACCCGTTTCCAGCGCTGTTATTCTCCATCGAGAACGCTGAAAGCGTGAATGCCGGCGAGGCGGCGCCGGAAACGCTGGGAGCCGAGGCGATTGACGCGCGCACGGTGCGACTAAAGCTCGCCTATCCGGCGCCCTATCTTCTGGACGTCTTGATGCAGAGCACCGCCGTGCCTGTGCCCCTGCATGTCATCGACGCGCATGGCGAGCAGTGGACGCGGCCTGAAAACATGGTGGTGAGCGGGCCTTACCGGCTGGCCGCCTGGCGCTCGTTTGAACATATCCGCCTGGTGCGCAATGAGGCCTTCCACGATCCCGGCGCGGCCTGCATCGACACGGTGTATTACTACCCCACCGCCGACACCGCCGCCGCCGAGCGCCAGGTGCGCAATGGCGAGCTGGATCTCAACACCGATTATCAGGCCAGCAGCGACGCCTTTCTGCGCCGCCAGGCGCCGGAGCTCGTGCGCTCGGTCCCGGGCCGGGTGTTGCGCATGCTCACCCTCAACACCACGCGCCCGCCCTTTGACGATGCGCGGGCGCGCCGCGCCGTGGCGCTGGCGATTGATCAGGACTTCATCGTCAATGAGGTGCTGGCCGGCGCCGATACAGCGGCCTTCCAGTTCATGCCCGATGATGTGATCGGGCGCACCGGCCCGGCGCGGGTGCAATGGGCGGACGAGCCCATGGAGGCGCGCCGCATCGCTGCCCGGGCGCTGCTGGCCGAGGCCGGCTGGGGGCCGGATAATCCCTTGCGCCTCACCTTCTCCCACCAGCCCGCCGCCAGCTGGCCACGCCTGGCGCCGGTGATCCAGGCTGATCTCTCGGCCATCGCGCCCTGGGTCTCGGTCGAGATCGAAACCGCCGACACGCCGATCCATTATTCACAGATGCAGGCGCGCAATTTCGACATCGCGAGTGATGGCTGGGCGCCCTATTTCGACGACGCCTACGGCTATCTCATGGTCACCGAAAGCGCGGCGGGCGAGTATAACTACTCGCGCTGGACCGACCCCGCCTATGATGCCCTGCTCACGCGGTCCCATTTCGAGCTGGACCCTGACGCGCGCGGCGCGCTGCTGGCTGAGGCGGAGCAAATGCTGCTCGACAGCGCTCACTACATCCCGGTCTTTTTCGAAAACCGCCGCGCCCTCATCGGCCCGCGCGTTGAGGGCTGGGTCGCCCATGCGGCGGTCATCAACCCGACGCGATGGCTGTGCGTGAGCGATGAGGCGCGCTGACGCGCAGCGCCGCCGGAGCGGTCAGCCGATTTGCGGAGAGGGTCAACTGATTGGCGATCTGTCGATGGTGCCCAGGAGAAGACTCGAACTTCCACTCCCTTTCGGGAACTGGCACCTGAAGCCAGCGCGTCTACCAATTCCGCCACCTGGGCAAGGCAACAGAGGTCGCGGGTGATACGGCGCGGGGGGCGGGGTGTCAACGCCTTCGCGCGGGGCCGGAGCCAGGCTTTTGCACATGGGCGCAGGCTTTGCGCCATGCGCCCCGCCGATTGCGCGCGGGACAGCCGGACGCATGGACAGGGGCGGTGAATTTTGGTCTATCGCGTGTCAGCATGCGTCCCTGCGCGCCGCCTCCCGCCCCCGGGCCGCGGACGGGCGCGCTGACCACCGGAGGCCCCATGACGAGTTTGCGCGACGAGATGATCACCGTGTTCGGCGCTTCCGGCTTTATCGGCCGGTATGTGGTGCGCCGCCTGGCCAAGGCCGGCTACCGCGTGCGCGCGGCCACCCGGCGCCCCCATCTGGCCCATGAACTCAGGCCCATGGGCGTGGTCGGCCAGGTGCAGCTGATCCAGGCCAATCTGCGCAATCCCGACTCCGTGGCGCGCGCGGTGGACGGCGCGGCCGGCGTGGTCAATCTGGTCGGCATCCTCGCCGAGGGCGGGCGCCAGACCTTTCAGTCCCTGCAGGCCGACGGCGCCGGGCTGGTCGCGCGCGCCGCGCAGGAGGCGGGGGTGGAGCGTTTCGTCCATGTCTCGGCCATCGGCGCCGATCCCGGTAGCCCGTCCCGCTATGCGCGCACCAAGGCGCTGGGCGAACAGGCCGTGCTCGAGGCCATGCCCGGTGCGGTGATACTGCGCCCGTCCATCGTGTTCGGGCCGGAGGACGGTTTCTTCAACCGCTTTGCTGACATGGCGCGCTTTGCGCCCGCCTTGCCGCTGATCGGCGGCGGCGCCACGAAATTCCAGCCGGTCTATTGCGACGATGTCGCCGCCTGCGCGCTCAAGGCGCTGGATCACGAGGGCGCGCGCGGGCGCGTGTTCGAGCTGGGCGGGCCGGGCGTGTACAGCTTCCGCGAGCTGATGGAGTTCATTCTCAAGACCATAGACCGTCCGCGCCTGCTGGTCCCCATGCCGTTTCCCGTCGCGACAATGATGGGCCTTGGCGGCGAGATTGCGGGCGCGCTGCCCTTCGTGGAGCCCTTCCTGACGCGTGACCAGGTGACCTTGCTCAAGCAGGACAATGTGGTGGGCGCCGGCGGCGAGGGGCTGGGCCGGATCGATGCGTTCGGCGTGACGCCGGAATCGATCGAGGCTATCGTACCAACCTATCTGGCCCGCTACCGCAAGGGCGGGCAGTTCGCAGACAAGCGCAAACCGGCATGAGCGAGGAGCGCGCCTTTCCCGGCTGGCGGGGCACCACCATCGTGTGCGTGCGCAAGGGCGCGCGCGTGACGCTGGCTGGCGACGGCCAGGTCTCCATCGGCAACACCGTGGTGAAAGCCAGCGCCCGCAAGGTGCGCCCGCTGGCCGGCGGCGCGGTGATCGCCGGGTTCGCCGGCGCGACCGCCGACGCCTTCGCCCTGTTTGAGCGCCTTGAGGCCAAGCTGGAGCAATATCCCGCCCAGCTGGCGCGCGCCTGTGTGGAGCTGGCCAAGGACTGGCGCACCGACCGCTATCTGCGCCGGCTGGAAGCCATGCTGATCGTGGCCGACGCGCGCGAGACCTTCATCCTTACCGGCGCGGGCGACGTGCTCGAACCCGAGCACGGCATCGCCGCCATCGGCTCGGGCGGACAATTCGCCCTGGCCGCCGCGCGCGCCCTGTCGGATCATCTCGACGACCCCGAGGCGATCGCCCGGCGCGCGATGGAGATCGCGGCCGAGATCTGCGTGTTCTCCAACAATAATCTGACGGTGGAGACGCTGGGCTAAAACCCGGCCCCGGCCTCACATCACGCCCCGCTCTTTCATCGCCTTTATCCGCTGCGCATCGAACCCGGCTTCGCGCGCCAGGGCTTCGGAATGCTCGCCGAAGCCCGGGACGGCCGGATCAGGCTCAGGCGGCTCCTTCGCAAACCGGATGGGCGGGCCGATATGGCGGGCGCCGCTGGCGTCCTCGAACACCAGGCCCCGCGCGCGGGTTTGAGGATCGTCAAATGCGTCCTTGAGGGAGCGCACCGGCGCCCAGCAGACATCCATGTCTTTCAGGAAGTCTTCCCATTCAGCCAGCGTGCGGCTGGCGAATGTCTCCCTGAAAAACGCACGCAAGGGTTCCTGAGCGGGGCCGGGTTCCAGGCGGGCGAAGTGAAGGAGGTCCGGGCGGCCCAAAGCTTCGAGGAGATTGGACGCGAACTTGATCTCGGACCCGCCCAGGACCAGATGCCTTTCGTCTTTGGTTTCATAGACATGATACATGGCCGCGCCGCCGAACGAGCGCATGTCCTTCACCGGCGGGTGGACGTCCTGGGCGAACACCGGTCCGGTGACATTGGGCGTCCAGGCGAGCGCCGCGTCATACATGGCCAGGTCGATGAAATCGCCCTGGCCCGTCTCGTGGCGGCGATAGAGCGCCATCAGGATCGCCGACAGCGCCATCAGCGAGGCGGCCATGTCGGCCACCGGCATGTTGGGGCTGGCCGGCTTGGCGTCGTCCAGCCCGCGATTGAGATCCACCAGCCCCGCCAGCGCCTGCACCGTCAGGTCATGGGCGGGCTTCATGGCATAGGCGCCCTCTTGGCCGAAGGCGGAGATGGAGCAATAGACAAGGCGCGGATTGAGCGCGCTCAGCGTCTCGTAATCGGCGGCCAGGCGCCGTGCGACGCCGGGCCGGAACGCCTCCACCACCACATCGGCCTCGCGTGCGAGGGCGTGCAGCAGCGCCTGTCCGTCAGGGTCTTTCAGGTTCAGTTTCAGCGAGCGCTTGCCGCGCGCGATATTGCGAAACCAGACCGACACGCCGTCGCCATGGCGCAAGCCGATCTCGCGCGTCGGCTCCCCCGTCCCGTTGGCCGGCTCGATCATCACCACGTCCGCGCCGTGGTCAGCCATCATCATGGTCAGATGCGGACCGGGCAGGAAGGCGGAGAGATCAAGGACTTTAAGGCCGGAGAGTTTCATGGGGGCGGGCTCACTTTAGCGGGCGTACACGTACGGCGCGGTCGGTAACAACGACGAAATTGCCCAGGACACGGTCCAGAGTGTCGAGCACGGCTTTCGTGCAGCGGACAGGATCGTCGCAACGAAAATAGAAAACGCCCATGGCGTCGAGTGAATCGCGAAACAGCAGCGCGCCAAAATCACGATCTTCGGTGAGCAGAACCGCTCTGTTCTTCAAGGCCGTCTCAAGCACGCTGTCATCAGCGGCGCCGCGATCAGAAAAATCGGGCTGGAGGACCTCGTGGCCTGCGCTGCGCAGTGCCCGCACGATGCGCATGTCCACGCATTCGTCCGCGAAGAACCGCACTACTCCGCCGCCACGACCGGTTCGTCCAGCTGGTCGGCTGCAAACGCCAGCGCCGCCTGCACGTCGCCTTTTTCAAGGTGCGGATAGGCCTCGTGAATCTCCGCCTCGCTCATCCCGGACGAAAGCTTTCGCAAGATCAGATAGACAGGGATGCGCGTGCCGGTGATGCACGGCTTGCCAAACATGATCTCCGGATTGACAGATATGCGCGGGTGGCGAGCTTCAAGTTCCATAACCCTATCCTAGCACAATCGCGCTCACCGCGCCGCCAGGTCTTTGCCAGCGCCGTCCTTTTAATCCTCCCCCAGCCCATCGAGAATCTCCCGCGAATGCTCACCCAGTTTCGGCGCGCGCGCCTGGCTGGGGCGTTCGCCATTGATGCGGAAGGGTTCGCGCAGGAGCTTCAGGCCGTCCGGGCGATCGGGATGCTCCACCGTTTCGATGAGCCCCGCCGCGTCCGGCGCGTCGAGGGCCTCAGACAGGGAATAGACCGGCGCCACCGGGACTTTGCCGCCGAGCAGAGCCACCCAGTGGGCGGTGGGCCGGGTGCGGAACAGGGCGTCCAGCTCATACTGCAGCGCCGCGCGGTTATCGCCGCGCGCCTTTGTGTCGGCGTAACGCGGATCGGCGGCGAGATCGGCGCGCCCGGCCGCTTCGCAGAACACGCTCCAGAATTTGGGCAGCTGGCACATCAGGAACAGCCAGCCATCGGCGGTGGGGAAAAGCTGGCTGGGCATCACTGACGGATGGGCCGAGCGCGCCAGGCGCGTCGTCTCCGCGCCCTCATTGAGATACCAGGTGGCCGGATAGGAGAGCTGATGCAGGGCGGTGTCGAGCAGCGACACGTCCACATCACAGCCCTCACCTGAGCGCCGCGCGCCCAGCACCGCCGAGACCAGGCCCAGCGCCATCATCGTGCCGGTCATGAAATCAACCATGGACAGGCCAAAGCGCGCCGGCGGGCCGTCGGGCTCTCCCGTCAGCGACAAAAACCCGGCCTCGGCCTGCATAAGATAGTCATAGCCCGGCCACGCCTCGCGCGCGCCGCCGCGGCCATAGGCCGACAGATGCGCGCAGACGATCTCAGGCTTGATGGATTTGAGCGCCGCGTAGTCCACTTTCAGCTTGGCCGGCAGATCGCCGCGCAGATTATTGGCGACCGCGTCGGCGTCCTTCACCAGCGCCTCGAACAGGGCGCGGTCATCGCCCTGTTTGAGATCGAGGCAGACGGACTTCTTGCCCCGGTTGAAGGTCTGGAAGAACTGGCTGTCATGCTCGCCCAGGAAGTACGGCCCGGCCTGGCGCGAGGAATCGCCGCCCTGCGCCGTTTCGATCTTGATCACCTCCGCGCCCAGACCGGCCAGAAGCTGCGTGCCATAGGGCCCGGCGCCATATTGCTCGATGGTCAGGACGCGCAGGCCGTCGAGGGGTTTGTGCATGGTGGGTCTCTATCTGTCTGGCGACCGCCCCCTAAACCGGGTTCCGCTTGATCAGCTGCTTGGCGATGATGATGCGTTGCAGCTCGTTGGTGCCTTCGCCGATGCACATCAGCGGCGCGTCGCGGTAGAGGCGCTCGATCACATATTCCTTGGAATAGCCGTAGCCGCCATGGATGCGCATGGCTTCGGTAGCGACCTCGACGGCGGTTTCGCTGGCGAAATACTTAGCCATGCCCGCTTCCATGTCGATGCGGACGCCGGTGTCATAGGCGCGTGCGGCGTCTTCGACCAGAAGCTCGGCGGCGCGGGTGCGCGCGGCCATGTCGCCGAGTTTGAGCTGGATCGCCTGGTGCTCGCAGATCGGCTTGCCCATGGTCTTCCGGGTCTGGGAATAGGCGACGCTTTCGCGCAAGGCCCGCTTGGCGATGCCCACCGAGCGCGCGGCGATGTTGATGCGCCCGATCTCGAGGCCCCCCGTGGCCATGAAGAAGCCCTGCCCCTCCTCGCCGCCGACAAGAGAGAGTTCCGCGTCGCAGGCATAGTCCTCAAAGATGAACTCGCCTGAATCGATGCCCTTATAGCCGAGCTTCTCCAGCTTCTGGCCGTTGCGGATGCCCGGCAGGGCTGCACCCGTCTCGGGATCGATCTTGGAGACGATCAGCATGCTCATGCCCTTGTAGCGGGGCTCGGCGCTTGTATCGGTCTTCACCAGAAGCGCGCAGGCATGGCCTTTGATGGCGTTGGAAATCCAGGTCTTGGCGCCATTGACGATGTATTTTCCGCCCTCGAGGCGGGCGGTGGTGCGGATCGCCTGCAGATCGCTGCCCGCATCCGGCTCGGTCAGGCCCAGCCCGCCGCGCAGCTCGCCGGTTGCGAATTTGGGCAACCAGTATTCTTTCTGCCTGTCCGTGCCGAAGCGCTGGACGATCTGGGCCATCATGAGGTGGGAGTTGAAGATGCCGGTCAGGCTCATCCACTCCTCGGCGATCATCATCACGATCTTGGAATAGGTCGCCGCCGACAGGCCGAGCCCGCCATATTCTGGATCGATGAGCGCGCCGAACAAGCCCAGCTCCTTCATGTCCTCGACCAGGGCGGCGGGCCATTCGTCGGCATGCTCCAGGTCCATCGCCACCGGCGCGACCTTCTTCTCAATCCACTTTTGAATCGAGCCGAGCATCTGGCGCTCGTCGGCCTCGGTCATCTGATAGGTTTCGGCAGCAGCCATGCTCAGGCTCCCCAGCTTTGACTCCCTCTCCCGGATGCGGGAGAGGGAAATTCCGTCAGTAATTGCCCACCTTGTCCTCAACCGCATTGCCGCGGCCGGGGATGAGCATGTTGCGTTTGAAGGTGGCGACCATCTCGCCGCGCTGGTTGAAGCCGCGGGTCAACACGGTGACGATGCCCTGGCCGGGGCGTGACTGGCTCTCGCGTTTGGCCAGCACTTCGCTCTCGCCATAGATGGTGTCGCCGGCGAAGACCGGCGCGGTGAATTTCACCTCGTCCATGCCCAGATTGGCGACCGCCTTCTGGGACACGTCGGTCACGCTCATCCCGATCAGGATCGCCAGCGTATAGGGGCTGACCACCAGATTCTGCTTGAACTCCGACGCCTTGGCGAACTCGGCGTCGAAATGCATCGGATGGGTGTTCATCGTCATCAGCGTGAACATGTGATTATCGTATTCGGTCACCGTCTTGGCGGGACGGTGCTCATAAATATCGCCGACGATGAAATCCTCGAAATAGCGCCCGAAGGTCTCGCGATAGCGCTGCGGGCCGACTTCCTTGACGTTCTGAACCACGAAAATTTCCCCTATGTCTGCCGCGCCGCGGCGAGCGTGCGGCGCGCCGCCCGGATCACCGGCAGTTCGATCAGCTTGCCATTGAACAGCGCCGCCCCGCCCTCGGCCTTGTCGAAGGCCTCCAGGATGGCGCGCGCGCGGGCCATCTCGTCCTCGCCCGGTGTGAATGCGGCGGCGACGCCGCTAACCTGTTTTGGATGGATGCAGGCGCGCCCGGTAAAGCCCAGCGACTTGGCCCGGCGCGTGGTTTCGATGAGGCCTGCCTCATCCTCCACGTCCAGCCAGGGCACGTCCATCAGCTCCACGCCTGCTGCTGCTGCGGCGGCGGCCAGCACGCCGCGCGCATGCAGCAGCGGCTCCCAGTCCATGGTGATCGCCAGATCGGCCGCATAATCGGCGCCGCCAAACAGCACGCCCTCCACGCCGGGGGCGCTGGCGATTTCGTAGGCGTGTTTCAGCCCCAGAGCGCTTTCGATCACCGGCCATAGCGGCGGCGCGTCCGGCCCGCCCAGCGCCTCGGCGATGATCACCAGCTCCTCACGGTGGGAAACTTTCGGGACCATCAGGAAATCGGCGCGCCCTTCGCCATGGGCGTAGGCGGCAAGGTCAGCCAGCCCGGCGGCGGTGCGCGGCGAATTGATCCGGAAGCCCAGGCGCGGCGCGCCGGCCTCGCGCGGCTCAGCCAGCGCCGCCATCACAGCTTCGCGCGCTTCGGCCTTACCGGCGGGCGGTACAGCGTCTTCCAGATCGACGCACACACCGTCCGCTCCGGCGTCCAGCGCCTTGGCGATACGGTCAGGGCGCGATCCGGGTACAAACAGCAGGCTGCGCATGAGATTCCGATCCGGCTTTATTGTCCGGACAAATTAGGGGCCTGCCCGGCGCCGGTCAAGCCGCGCCCACAATTTGCGCGCATCACCCGCCGCCTGATTTTGTGACGGATATTTAAGCTGCTGGCGGCTTGGCTGCGCACACCTCTCCCGCCTAGATTATCCGCAAGAATTTTTCCGGGGAGGGAAATCCATGATCACTCTGGGCAGCCGCTGGATCGCGGCCCTGCTGGCTTTTGTCGTGTTTAGCGCCGGGGCGCTGGCCGACACCAAGACCATCGAGGAATATACCGAGGACGACAAGTTCGAACGCACCGACGGTCTGTTTCCGCTCTACCGCGATACCGAGAACGGCGACCTGTTCATGGAGATCTCCGCCGATCTGCTGGGCGAGGAGATCATCTATTTTACCTACACCGAGAATGGCGCGCCGCGCGTGGGCCATTTCCGCGGCCAGTTCCGCGCCAACCGGATCCTGACCTTCGAGCACCGCTTCGGCAAGATCGAGATCGAGGCGCTCAACACCAGATTCTCCATGGACCCGGACAACGCGCTTTCGCGCGCGGCCGAGGCCAACATCACCCGCGCCCTGCTGGCCGTGGTCGATGTGGTCGCCCTGACCCCGGCAGGCGAAGCGGTTGAAGCCGAAGAGGGCGCCGAAGGCGAAGCCGCCGCCCCTGCCCGCTATCTGATCAATGCCGGCCGGCTCCTGCAGTCTGAAGACATGCACCAGATCAAGCCGATCCCGCCGACCGGGCCTGCAGCGCAGAACATGTTCCAGCTGGGGCGCCTCGACAGCGGCCGCACCCGGGTGCTGGAGGCGCGCTCCTATCCGCTAAATACCGATGTGGTGGTGGAGTACGTCTTCACCAATGACACGCCGCGCGGGTCTATCGGGCCTGAAATCACCGATCCGCGCACTGTCGCGATCAGGCTGCAACACTCCTTCATCGCCATGCCCGAGGACGGTTATGAGCCGCGCTCGGACGATTTCCGCGTCGGCTATTTCGGCCAGCGCGTCACCAATCTCACCGACACCACGGTCACGCCGTTTGACGACGTCATCAATCGCTGGCGCCTGGTCAAGCAGGACCCGGACGCGGAGATTTCCGATCCGGTCGAGCCGATTGTCTGGTGGATCGAGAACACCACTCCGCACGAGCTGCGCGACGCCATCCGCGATGCGGCGCTGACGTGGAATATCGCTTTCGAGGCCGCCGGCTTCTCCAACGCCATCCAGGTCGAGGTGCAGCCCGACGACGCCGACTGGGATGCTGGCGATATCCGCTACAACGTCCTGCGCTGGACCTCCTCGCCCACCCCGCCGTTCGGCGGTTACGGGCCGAGCTTCACCAATCCGCGCACCGGCGAGATCATCGGCGCGGACATCATGCTGGAATACGTCTTCATGACGAACCGCATCCGCTTCTCGGAGATTTTCGACGTAGCGGGCCTGACCCAGTGGCTGCCCGCCGACATGCTGGCGGAGATGACGGGCCAGCCCGAGCTCGCCCATGTGCACGACCACGCCCATGGCGAGATGTGCAATTTCGCCGAACACCTGCAGTTCGAGACCCAGGCCGCCCTGGCGGCCCTGCAGGCGCGCGGCGCCACGCAGATCGAGCTCGACGAGCTGCAGCGCCAGTCGCTGGCTTATCTGGTGATTCACGAGATCGGCCACACGCTGGGCCTGATGCACAACATGCGCGCCACCGCCGCCGTGCCGCTGGAGCACCTGCATGACGGCCGCCCTGTGACCAACTCGATCATGGACTATCCCGCCATCAACATCGCCCCGGCGGGTGTGGAGCAGGGCCAGTATGCTGTGGACCTGCCCGGACCCTATGACATCTGGGCGATCCAGTACGGCTACACGGCGGACGAGGACGCCCTGCCGGCGATCCTGGCGCGCTCCACCGAACCGGAGCTGGCGTTCGGCAATGACGCCGACGACATGCGCGCGCCGGGGCGCGGCATCGACCCGCGCGTGATGATCAATGATCTGTCGGATGATCCGGTCGGCTGGGCCGCCCAGCGCGTCCAGGTCATTAATGAGACGCTCGCCACCCTGCCCGACGTGTTCGAGCGCGAGGGCGAGAGCTATCAGGGCCTGCTGACCAGCTATCTGATCCTGTCAGGCCAGCGTTTCGGCGCCGCCAACGTGGCCACGCGCCACATCGCCGGGGTCTACAATAACCGCGCGGTGGTCGGTCAGCCCGGCGCCGAGCGGCCCTTCGTACCGGTGCCAGAAGCCAAGCAGAAAGAAGCCCTGCGCGTGCTCGAGGCGGCCATGTTCAGCCCTGACGCCTTCACCATTGAGGAGGCCTTTGCTGACCGGCTGCAGCGGCAGCGGCGCTTCTTCGACCATTTCGGCACGAATGAAGACCCGTCCCTGCACAGCCGGGCCTTCACCCAGCAGATGGCGCTTCTGGCCCATCTCACCCACCCCAACGTGCTCGATCGCCTGCAGGATTCCCGGCGCTATGGCGGGACCTACAGCGCCGCTGAATACATGCGCGACCTGACCCGCATCATGTATGCGGCCGATGTGGGCGGAGAGCCGAACACCTACCGGCAGAACCTGCAGGTGGCCTATCTGCAGCGCCTGATCGCGCTGACCAGCGATACCAGCGTCTCGCCAGCGGCGCGCTCGGCGGCGCTGGCCTCTATCGGCGACGTGAAGGGTTGGGTCGGTCCAAGCTGGATGCCCGACTTGTTCGGCTCGCGCGAGGCGCGCGCCCACCGGGCCCATCTGCGCCGGCTGATCGCGGCGTTTGAGGCCTGAGGAAAAGGGCGCGGGAGCCGGCCAGCGCGCCGCTCCCGCGCCCCAATTCCGCCCCAGCACGGGGCTTTGATCGCGGCCGGATCACAAAAGGACCGGAACATAGCCCCCATGCGCGCTCTCGCCCGCTCCACCGCCTTCGCCGCCCTTCTGATTGCTATCACCCTCGTCCAGCCTGAGCCGGTCCGGGCCGCCGAGGCCGCCCGGACCGGTGAAGCTGCAGCCGCGTCCGGCCCCGTCAACGTGGCGGCGCGCTATACCGGATATGTGCTGGCGCTGCCCATCGGACGGGTCGAGCTTGAAGCCCGGCTGGGCGCCGGCGACTACAGCGCTCAAGCCACCGCCCAGGCCGCGGGCCTGGCCGCCCTGTTCACCGATGTGCGCATCGATTCGCAGGTGGAGGGCCGTATCGAGTGCGGCCGCGCGCGCCCCGTCTCCTACGCCCATGACGAGCGCACCGGGCGCAAGCACCGGCGCATCGATATGAGCTTTGACAACCGCATCGCGCGCGCGACGGCGAGTCCGCACTTCTCCGATCCGGGCGATCCGCCCGCCACCGACTCTGATCGCGCGGGCGCCATCGATCCCATGACCGCCGTGCTGATGCTGTCCCAGTCCATGACCGGGCGGCGCGAGTGTTCAGGGCTGCTGCCCGTATTTGACGGACGCCACCGCTATAATCTGCGCCTGCAGGCGCGCGGACGCGAGCATGTGCGCACGCCCGCCTGGCGCGGCGAGGCGCTGGTGTGCGACGCCTTCTACGAGCCGATCTCGGGCTATACCGAGCGCCAACGCCCGAGCCCGCGCGATCTGCGCCGCCCGCTGACCCTCTGGCTGGCGCCGCTGGACAACGGCCATCACCTGCCCGTGCGCCTGCAGACCCGCGCCGGGTTCGGCGTGCTGATCGAACTGAGATCGCTGGAGATGAGCCCGGCATAGAGGGGCTCAATCCGTCTTGCCGCCCTTGATCACCTTGAATACCGGGCGCGCCGTCTGTGCGGGCGCAGGCGCGGGCGCCGGTGCTGATGATCGGGCCGGTGATGGCGGAGGTGACGGCCCAGCCGGCTCCGGGCCGGGCGGAGGCGCATCCACATCCTCGTGAATATCGCGGCTGCGCGGCTTTATCGGTGCGGTCTTTGACCGGAAGCCGGAGCGCTTTTGCGTGAAGCCCTTGCGCGGCTTGCCGCGGGCCTTGGCCTCGATCTCTTTGAGCTTGACCAGCTGCAGGCGCGACAGCGCCTCGCCCGGCGCGCCCTTGGCCGGATCAGCGAAGGCCGAGCCGTATTCGTTCAGGCGCGCCTCCACCGAGGCCATGAACTCGTCTTCCCACTCGGTCAGCTCTGCGCGGGCGGTCTCGGCAGCGTCGCAATCGCCGGACTCGGCGATGGCGCGCGTGACCGCGTCGCGGGCCCGGCGGATACGGGCGAGCGCCTTGCGCGTCGCCCGCTCTGCAGCCTTGTCATCACTGTCGCGCGCCATGGCGCCTCCGCGCCGGGCGTGCAGCGGATCAGAATTCGCCCACTGCGCCCAGATACAGCTCCAGAAGCGCTTCCTGCTCCTGGCGCTCATTGCGATCCTGCTTGCGGATCGAGATGACCTTGCGCAGCACCTTGGTGTCAAATCCGAAGCTCTTGGCCTCGGCGTAGACTTCCTTGATGTCGGCGGCGAGGCCGGCCTTTTCCTCTTCCAGACGTTCAATGCGCGCCACGAAGCTTTTCAACTGGTCGCGGGCGGCGGCGCCGATGGCGTCGGATTCGTCTCGTTCAGGCGTGGCGGCGAAGTCGGCCATGGTCGTGTCCTTGTCTCGGCGATGAGGTGTCGCGATGGGGATAGGCATGGCGCCCCGTCAGGGCAAGCACATGATCAGCGCGCAGCCCATCACTATGGCAGGCGCGCGCGCACATCGGCCAGCGCCTGCGCCACCGCAGCTGCGCCCGATGCGCTGTGATGGGGATTGTGTCCGGCCCCTTCAATGAGGCGCAGCTCGCCTGCCGGCAGAGTCTGCGCCACCGGTTCGGCGTGGCGGCAGGTGCGCACCACCGTGTCGCCGGGGCCGGCGATCAGGATCACCGGCTGGGCGATCTCTCCATAGCGCTCTTCCTGGGCGGCCAGATGGAGATTGACCCGGGCCATGTCCTCTGCGTTGGCGCGCCACGGCCCGGGACGCAGGATCAGGGGGAGGCGCACGCGCTCGACATAATTGTCGGGCAGGGGTTCAGGGTGGAAGGCGCTGGCCGCGCCGCTTTCCAGCTGGCCCGGTCCGGCGAGCGGGACCACGGCGCGGGTGATCAGCGCGCCCACAACAGGCCAGGTGCTGGCGCGATTGTACAGCGCCGCATCCCCGACCCAGGCGCGCAGGGCCGGCGCAATCAGCACCGCCCCGCCGGTGCGCTCTGGATGATCCATCATCAGGCGCATCGTGATCGCCGCGCCCCAGGAATGGCCGATCACGGTCGCGGGCGGCGCATCCAGCGCCTCGAGAAACGCCGCAATCAGCGCCGCCTCGCGCTGCGGGCTCCAGGACCCGCCGGGGCGCTCGCTCCAGCCCAGGCCCGGCCGGTCCAGCCAGATCACGCGGTAACCGGCCAGCGGGCCTTCAAGCGCGCTTTTCAGCTCGTGCAGATTGGCCGAGGCGCCGTGCAGCGCCAGCACCGCAGGCGCGCCTTCAGGCCCGGTCACCTGATAGTGAAGCCGGACCCCGTCCACGTTCACGAACCGCCCGTCAGGCGCCAGGCGTCCGGCCAGCTCGCTGGAGCGTCCGGCGCCAGCTGCGCAGGCGCCCAGCGCCAGACCACCCGCCAATACCATCAAGGCCGCTGCTATCAGCACAGGGATTGGGGGATAGGCCAGGCCTGCGATCACAACGCGCGGCCCGCCAGATCGCGCGACAGCCGGGCGTGCGCCTGCCCGGCACGGGCATGGTGGGGATGCACGGCAAGCGCCTCCTCATAGGCCTCCAGCGCCGCCGTGCGCGCGCCGGCCCGCTCCAGCGCCTGGCCCAGCATGACCCAGGCGTCAAACCGGCGCGGCTCATGCTCCACCGCTGCGTTCAGCGCCTCCAGCGCAAAGCTCCAGTCCTCGGCTTCCGCAGCCAGGCGCGCCGCCGCCACCCAACCTTCGGAGAACTCAGGCTCCAACAAATGCAGGTGGTTCAGCGCCCTGCGGGCCGTGTCCCGGTCGCCGCGCTCGCGCGCATCCTCCGCCCGCTTCAGCAACAGATCCGCCACCGGCCCGGCCTGCTGGCGCCACAGCGAGAGCACCTCGTCGGCGATCATGTCGGCCGAGGCGGGCGTCTCCGCCTCGCGCAGCGCGGTCAGGCGCGCCTCCAGCCGGTCTTCAAGGGTCTGATGCGCCCGCCCGGTCTCCAGGCGAATCACGGGGTCGGCGCCTGTCTGGGCCAAGACGAGAAACAGCTCGATCATGGGTGTGAGAATAGGCTTATGACGCGCCCAGGCAAGCGCTCCGGCGCGCGCCAGGTCGCCTCACGGATTTGTGACCGGGGCGCGCTTGCGGTCCGGGCGGTCCGCCCCACCTCATCATCCGGCACAGCAAGACCGGCGACGGCCCCGCCGGACGGATAAGAAAATACAGACTTCTGGCGGGTGCGCGCGCACCATGGTGCGACAGCGGCCCGGCCTGACCGGGGACAGGCGCCGGAGGACCGGGGCGGAATTAACCGCAACACACATGCAGATCCTCAGCGGTCCGCGCTTGCACATCGGGAAGAGGATAGTACATCTCGTGACGAACTGAACCGCTTCAGCAAACGCACACAGCAACCAGGCCTCAGAGTGCGTCCCCCCAGCCTGCCCGATGAGGCCTGCAGGCGCCGCCGGACATGCCTGTCCCCGTCCGGCGGCGCCGCCCCCCCTTCAAGCAAACGCCCCGCGCAGCTGCACGGGGCGTTTGTCATTTCAGCCAGGCTTCGGCGCGCCTACCAGGGCAGGTCCTGACCGTTGACATGGAAGAAGCGCCCGCTCATCGCCGCGTTGGCGCGCGCGATAAGATCCAGCTGCGCCTCCACCGATTCGGTCACGGTGAGATTGCCGCCCGGCCCGCCCATATCGGTCTTCACCCAGCCGGGATGCAGGATCAGCACGATCACGCCCTTGGGCTTGAGGTCCAGGCTCAGCGACTTGCCCACCGCGTTGAGCGCCGCCTTGGAGGCGCGGTAGGCGTACATGCCCCCTGACGTGTTGTCGGCGATCGATCCCATGCGGGTCGATTGCAGGGCGATCACCTTGAGCTGGCTGCGCGCGACCTGATCGGCGAAGGCTTCGGCCAGCGCCAGCGGCGCCAGCGCATTGACGCGCATGGCGGTGATGAAGTCCTCGCCCGCCGCCGAGCCGAAACCGGCTGAAGACATCACGCCAGCATTGGCGAACAGAATGTCGAGCGGACCGGACACGCGCGCCTGCAGGGCTTTGGCCGCGTCCATATCTGCTGCGTCATAGGCCTCGATGCGCAGGCGCCCGTCGCCCGGATCCAGCGCCTTGAGCGCGTCTGCGCCGGCCGGATCGCGCACGGCGGCGGTGACGGTCCAGCCGCGCTGGAGCAGCTGGCGGACATGTTCCAGGCCAAGGCCGCGATTGGCGCCGGTGATCAGGGCGTGGGGCATGAAGCCTTCCTCATATGCTGTATGGTGACGAACGGACGATTGCGCGCACATCACCACAGCCCCGATGACAGGTCCAGACGCTGCGCAGCGCTTGAACGGCGCGCGCGGCGCAGTAGTGTGCGGCCAGTATCCTTTCTCCGGAGACGCGCCGCATCAGGCGCGCCCCTCATTCCGGGAGCCGCCGGTCATGAACGCTGTCGTCAGCGTCGCCTACGCCTTCGATCAGAACGCCTTCGTCAAAGCCGGGCGCGCCCTGTTCCAGTCCCGTTTCAAGGCCTGCGGGCCGGATGCGGAAAGCTTCCTGCAGCAGGTCTGGAGCGACGCGCTCGCCGACGATCTGGCCGGCCTGTCCATGGAGGACGCCCTCGCCCTGGCCGCCGAGTTCTGGGACTACGCCGCCGCGCGCCCGGGCGAAAAGATCAAGGTGCGCGTGCGCTGCGCCTCCGGTGCGGACGGACGCGAGCTGGACCGCGACATCCTTGAAGTGATCGGGCAGGACCGGCCCTTCCTGGTGGACTCGGTGATGGGCGAGATCGCGGCCATGGGCCTGGACGTGCTGGCCATGTTCCACCCCATCGTCAAGGTGCGCCGCAATGATGAGGCTGACCGGGTCGGAACCGGCGGGCGGGTGATCACCGAATCGATGATCCAGGTGCATGTCGACCGCCTGTCGGCCGAAAACCGGGCGCGCCTGGAGCACGAGGTGACAGCCACCCTCGTCGATGTGCGCGATGCGGTGGACGACTGGCAAGGCATGCTCGACCAGATGGACGAGGTGATCGGCCATGTGGAATCGGCGCCGACCAACGCCCCCAAGGACGAGCTGGACGAGGCGCTGGCCTTCCTGCGCTGGCTGCGCGCGGGCCATTTCACATTCCTGGGCTGCCGGGACTACCGCTATATCGTCGGTGAGGATGGCAGGCTGGAGCGCAAGGAGCCGGACATCGTCCCGGATTCGGGACGCGGCGTACTGCGCGACCCCGACCGCAACGTGCTGCGCTCCACCGCCGAGCCGCTGCTTCTGAGCCCGGCGATCGAGGCTTACTTGCGCGCGCCCGCCCCGGTGATCGTGGCCAAATCGAACATGAAAAGCCGCGTCCACCGGCGCGTCTACATGGATTATATCGGGGTCAAGCGCTATCGCAGCGACGGCTCGGTGATCGGCGAGACGCGCTTTGTCGGCCTGTTCACCTCCGACGCCTACGACCAGATGGCCCGCGAAGTGCCGCTGATCCGGCGCAAGGTGCGCCGGGTGATCGAGCGTTCGGGCAAGCAGCCGGGCTCGCACTCCTACAAGAAGCTCCAGAACATCGTGGAGAACTATCCGCGCGACGAGCTGTTCCAGACCGAGGAAGACGATCTGCTGCAGCTGGCGCTGGGCATTCTGCATCTGTACGACCGCCCGCGCACCCGGTTGTTCATGCGCCGCGACCAGTTCGACCGCTTCGTGTCGTGCCTGCTGTTCGTGCCGCGCGAGCGCTATAACTCCAAGGTCCGCGAGCAGGCCGGCGAGTTGATCCGGGACGCCTTCAATGGCCGTTTGTCGGCCTTCTATCCCAATTTCGGCGACGGGCCGCTGGCGCGGGTCCACTTCATCGTCGGACTGAACCCGTTCAACCACCCCGAACCGGACCCGGCCGAGCTGGAGCGGCGGGTGGCGGCGCTGGCGCGCACCTGGGAGGACGAGCTGACCGCCGAAGCGCGCGCGGCGTCCGACACGGAGCTGCGCCGGGCGGTGCTGACCTATGTGGACGGCTATTCGGCCGGCTATCGCGAGCGCTATGAGCCCGGCGAGGCGCTGACCGACATCATGCGCATGGAGACGGTGAGCGCTGACGCGCCGCTGGCCGCGCGCGCCTACAGCGCCCCGGACGACGGACCGGGCCGCATCCGGGTCAAGCTCTACCGCCACGGCGAGCAGGTGGCCCTGTCCCAGGTGCTGCCAGTGCTCGAGAATCTGGGCCTGCACGTACAGGCCGAGACGGGCTATCCGGTGCGCCGCAAGCGCGACGGCGCCTCGGCCGAGACGCTCTGGGTGCATGAGTTCGAGGCGCGGGTGTCGGCCGGCGCCCTGGAGGATGTGGACAGCGTGGCGGCCCCGTTCGAGGCGGCTCTGCTGGCGGTCCTGGCCAGCCAGGCCGAGGATGACGGCTTCAACCGTCTGGTGCTGGCCATTGGCGTGACCTGGCGCCAGGCCGCCTTCCTGCGCGCCTGCGCGCGCTACCGCCAGCAATCGGGCATGGACCCGTCCCAGACCCTGCAGGAAGAGGCGTTCGCCGCCCATCCGGGAATCGCGCTGGGCCTGTTGCGCCTGGCCGAGACGCGCTTTGATCCGGCGCTTGATCTCGACATGAAGGCCCGCGAAGCCGAGGCCAAGGCGATCAGCGCGGACATCCGGGCAAAGCTCGACGCGGTGGAGAGTCTCGATCATGACCGCGCCCTGCGCCGCATCCTGCGCCTGCTCGAGGCGGTGCTGCGCACCAATTTCTACCAGACCGGCGCCGATGGCGCGCCCAAGCCCTGGATCTCGCTGAAAATCGCCAGCCGCAAGCTGCGTGACCTGCCCGAGCCCAAGCCCTACCGGGAAATCTTCGTGTGGAGCCCGCGGGTGGAAGGGGTGCATATCCGCTTCGGCCCGGTGGCGCGCGGCGGCCTGCGCTGGTCAGACCGGCGTGAGGATTTCCGCACCGAGGTGCTGGGACTGGTCAAGGCCCAGCAGGTCAAGAACGCCGTCATCGTGCCGGTGGGCTCCAAGGGCGGATTCTACGCCAAGCAATTGCCCGACCGCTCCGACCGTGAGGCCTGGCTCGCCGAAGGCCAGGAAGCCTACAAGGTGTTCCTGCGCGGGCTTCTCGACATCACCGACAACCTGGCCGAGGACGCCGCCGTCAAACGCCCCGAAGACGTGGTGTGCTGGGATGACGAGGACCCGTATCTGGTCGTCGCCGCCGACAAGGGCACGGCCACCTTCTCCGACATGGCCAATGGCGTGGCCCAGAGCGAGTATGATTTCTGGCTCGGCGACGCCTTCGCGTCGGGTGGATCTGCGGGCTATGACCACAAGAAGATGGGCATCACCGCGCGCGGCGCCTGGGTGTCGGTCCAGCGCCATTTCCGCGAAATGGGCAAGGACATCCAGACCGAGCCCTTCACCGTCATCGGCGTGGGCGACATGTCCGGCGACGTGTTCGGCAACGGCATGCTGCTCTCCAAACAGATCAAGCTGGTGGCCGCGTTCGATCACCGCGACATCTTCATCGATCCCGATCCGGCCAATACCGAAGCGGCCTGGACCGAGCGCAAGCGCCTGTTCGATCTGCCGCGCTCCAGCTGGCAGGACTATGACACGAGCCTGATCTCAAAGGGCGGCGGCGTGTTCGCGCGCTCGGCCAAGGCGATCACGCTGACCGACGAGATCCGCGCCCTGACAGGGCTGACCGGCAAGACCGCCACGCCCAACGAGCTGATGCGCGCCCTGCTCAAGACCGAAGTGGAGCTGGTCTGGTTTGGCGGCATCGGCACCTATGTGAAAGCGTCCCACGAACAGGACTGGGAGGTGGGCGACCGGGCCAATGATCCGCTGCGCATCAATGGATCACAGCTGAAAGCCGCCGTCATCGGCGAGGGCGCCAATCTGGGCGTCACCCAGGCCGGGCGCATCGAGTACGCCCGCAATGGCGGCCGCTGCAATGCGGATTTCGTGGACAATTCGGCCGGGGTGGATAGCTCCGACCACGAGGTCAACATCAAGATCCTGCTCAACCCCATGGTCCGCGACGGGCAGATGGATCTCAAGGCGCGCAACGTGCTGCTGGAGTCCATGACCGACACGGTCGCCGAGCACGTGCTGCAGCACAATTACGACCAGTCCCTGGCGCTGACCATCGCGCGCGAGCACGCCGCCGAGGACATTGACGCGCACGAACGCCTGATGGACCGGCTGGAGCGGGCCGGGCGCCTCGACCGCAAGGTGGAGGGCCTGCCCTCGACCGAGGAACTGCGCGAGCTGAAGGAACAGGGGTTCGGCCTGACCCGCCCCGAGATCGCCGTGCTGATCAGCTACGCCAAGATCACGCTGTTCGATGAGATCGTGGCGTCCGGCGCGCCGGACGATCCCCATTTCACCGACATGCTGGTCACCTATTTCCCGCACCAGCTGTCACGCTACGACGAGGCCATGCAAGGCCACCGCCTGAAGCGCGAGATCATCGCCACGCGCCTGGCCAATGACATGGTCAATCTGGGCGGACCGACCTTCCTGTCGCGCGCCATCGAGAGCACGGGGGCGGACGCGGACGCCATCGCCCGCGCCTTCGAGGCGGGCCGGCGCATCTTCCGCTTCAAGGACTTCACCGACCGCATCAATGCGCTGGACAACCAGGCGCCCGCCCATGTCCAGACCGCTCTGCATGACGAGGTGATCCGGCTGTTGCGCCGCCAGACCTACTGGCTGGCGCGCCGGGCCATGGGCCGCTCAGCCGTGCCGGTGGCGGACGTGATCGCAGCCTACCAGCCGGGCGTGGATGCGCTCAAGACGCTGGTGGACGATGTGATCTCGCCCTATGACGCCGAAGGCGTCGCCCACCGCATGCAGGGGTATGCCGAACAGGGCGCGCCGGAAGACCTCGCCCGCGACGTGGCCCGGCTCAAACCGCTCACTTCCTCCTCGGACGTGATCGATCTGGCGCGCGAAGCCTCCTGGCCGCTGGCGGCGGCCGCCCCCCGCGTACACCCCATCCGCGCGGGCCTGCGCGTCGCCGGTTGTGGCCGGGGGGGGGGGGCAATTTTCGGCAACCCGGCCGGGGGCCCGGGGG
>JAFIEB010000002.1 GCA_020832735.1 Oceanicaulis sp. | reverse complement strand
CCCCCGTAAACGGGGGAGGAAAGAGCCCAACCGCTAAAGGCTGGTGAGCCAGTCCGGCTTCACAAACGGCACGCCCAGATCCTTGGCCACCGGCTCATAGGCGATCTCGCCGCCGGCGACGTTGAGGCCGCGGGCGAGATGAATGTCGTCATTGAGCGCCTGCCTGGCGCCCTTGGAGGCCAGCGCCAGGGTGAAGGGCAGGGTGGCGTTGGTCAGCGCCAGCGTTGAGGTGCGCGCCACGGCGCCGGGCATGTTGGCCACGCAATAGTGCACGATGCCGTCCACGATATAGGTCGGGTCCTGGTGCGTGGTGGGTTTGGAGGTTTCAAAGCAGCCGCCCTGGTCGATGGCGATATCGACCAGCACCGCGCCTTCCTTCATGGTTTTCAGCATGGCGCGGGTGACCAGCTTGGGCGCGGCGGCGCCGGGCACCAGCACCGCGCCAATGACCAGATCAGCCTCCGCGATCTCCTCGGCGACTGCGCCCTGGGTGGAGAAGCGGGTCTTCACCGCGCCGCGGAAGAACTGGTCGGTCTCGGCGAGCTTGGGGATGGAGCGGTCCATCACCGTCACGTCAGCGCGCAGGCCCAGGGCCATTTCCGCCGCATGGCTGCCCGACACGCCCGCGCCCAGGATCACCACCTTGCCCGATGTGACGCCCGGCACGCCGCCCAGCAGCACGCCGCGCCCGCCATTGGACTTCTGCAGCGCGGCCGCGCCCACCTGGACGCTCATGCGCCCGGCGACTTCGGACATGGGACGCAGAAGCGGCAGGCGCCCCTGCGCATCGGTGACGGTCTCATAGGCGATGGCGATGCAGCCCGATTTGCGCAGGCCCTCGGCCTGCTTCGGGTCCGGCGCCAGGTGCAGATAGGTGAACAGGACGTGGCCCGGCGTCAGCATGGCGGTCTCGGACGGCTGGGGCTCCTTGACCTTCACGATCAGCTCGCCCGCCTCGAACACGGCCTTGGCGCCGGGGAGCATGGACGCGCCCGCCGCTTCATACTCGGCGTCGGTGAAGCCCGCGCCCAGCCCGGCGCCGGCCTGCACGAACACCTCATGGCCGTGGGCGGTCAGCTCGCGCGCGCCGTTGGGCGTGAGGCCGACGCGGTATTCGTGAACCTTGATCTCGCTGGGTACGCCGATACGCATGACATCCTCCCGGGGTGCGCGCAGGCCGGTCAGGCGGCGCGCTCTGGTGTGAAATTGCGCGGAAAATACCTCTGGCGCGGCACTTGCTGCAAGCGAAAGCGTGATGTTCGAATTATCTTGCGCAATGATCCGAAAATGCGATCATTACGCTTCAGCTTGAGCGTCCGGGCGGCCCGGCGCGGCGGATGATTGCAAGGGCAGGCGCATGCGGCTGGACGCGACCGACGCGGTGATCCTCGATGCGCTGCAGCGCGAGGGGCGGATTTCCAATGCAGACCTGGCCGAGCGGGCCGGGCTGTCGGCCTCGGCCTGTCACCGGCGCGTCAGGGCGCTCGAGGCGGGCGGCGTGATCGAGCGTTATGTGGCGATCCTCAACGCCGACGCCGTGGGGCGCGGGCTGACGGTAATCGTGCTGGTGACGCTGGAAAACCAGAAGCGCGAGACGCTGGAGCGTTTCGAGCGCGCCGTCGCCGGGGTGGACGAGGTGATGGAGTGCTATCTCACCACCGGGGCCGAGGATTATCTTCTGCGCCTGATGGTGCGCGATGCGCGCGATTATGAGCGCGTCCACCGCGAACGCCTGTCGGGCCTGCCCGGCGTGGCGCGCCTGATCTCCAATATCGCCATGCGAAAAGTGTTCGTGCGCACCGCCATCAAGCTGGGATAGCGGCCTGCGAGAGAGGCGTTGGCGCCACAGGTGTGATCGCATTGCTGCCCACTGCAGGGCGCCAGCCCTTGCCGCGCCGCAGCACGAGGGCCATTCTTTTAATTCAACACACTGAAGGAAGACGCCGCCATGACCGCCTGGAGCCCGGACAGCTGGAGAGCCAAGCCCGTCAAGCAATTGCCGAACTATCCCGATGTGCTGGGCCTCAAGCGCGTCGAGGGCGAGCTTGCGCGCCGTCCGCCGCTGGTGTTCGCCGGCGAGGTCAAGCGCCTGAAGCGCCAGCTGGCCAATGTGGCGGCTGGCCAGGCTTTCCTGTTGCAGGGCGGCGATTGCGCCGAAAGCTTCAAGGAGTTTTCCGCAGAGACTGTGCGCGACACCTTCCGCGTGCTCTTGCAGATGGCGGTGGTGATGACCTTCGCCGGCGCCAAGCCGGTGGTGAAGGTGGGGCGCATCGCCGGCCAGTTCGCCAAGCCGCGCTCGGCCGATACGGAAGTCATCGATGGCGTGGAACTGCCCAGCTATCGCGGCGATTCCATCAATGACATGGCCTTCACGCCTGAAGGGCGCGTGCCGGACCCTGAGCGCCTGCTGCGCGCCTATGACCAGTCGGCGGCGACGCTGAACCTGCTGCGCGCGCTGGCCTCGGGCGGTTATGCCGACCTGCACAATGTGCACCAGTGGACGCTGGATTTCCTGGACGGCAGCCCGGCGGGCGAGCGCTACGCGGCTTACGCGCAGCGCATCACCGAGGCGCTGGCCTTCATGCGCGCCTGCGGCGTGACGCCGGACGCCGCGCCGTCGCTGGAAGGGGTGGACTTCTTCACCAGCCACGAAGGCCTGCACCTGCCGTTTGAAGAGGCGCTGACCCGGATGGAGCACACCACCGGGCGCTGGTACGCGACGTCCGCCCATCTCATGTGGATCGGCGACCGCACCCGCCAGCCGGACGGCGCACATGTGGAATACATGCGTGGGCTAGAGAATCCGGTGGGCCTCAAATGCGGCCCCACCCTGGACCCGGACGAGCTGATCCGCCTGATCGACATCCTCAACCCGCGCGACGAGGCCGGGCGCCTGGTGCTCTATGTGCGCATGGGCTCGGACAAGGTCGGGGCGGGCCTGCCGCCGCTGGTGCGCAAGGTGCGCGAGGAGGGCCGCAACGTGGTGTGGGCCTGCGATCCCATGCACGGCAACACGATCAAGGCGGCCAACGGCTACAAAACGCGCCCCTTCGAGCGGGTGCTGGGCGAACTCAGGAGCTTTATCGAAATTGTGCGCGCTGAAGGCGCCGAGCCGGGCGGGGTGCATTTTGAAATGACCGGCCAGGACGTGACCGAGTGCGTGGGCGGGGCGGGGCATCTGTCCGAAGCCGATCTGTCGAGCCGCTACCACACCCATTGCGATCCGCGCCTCAACGCCGATCAGGCGCTGGAAATGGCCTTCCAGATCGCCGAGGCGCTCAAGCCCGCTCAAGGCATGCGCCGCGCGGCGGAGTAGGCGCCGCAATATTCCAAACAAAAAACGCCGCCGGAGCGATCCGGCGGCGTCTTCATGTCTGGATGGCGGGGCCGTGCGCTGACGCGCGCAGCCGCTGAGCCGTCCTTAGATGTCCTTCAGGGCCGATGCCGGACGGAAGGCCAGAGAGGTCTTGGCTTTCGCCCTGATTTTCTCGCCAGTGCGCGGGTTGCGCACTTCGCGGGCTTCACGGTGCTTGGCGTGGAAGGTGCCGAAGCCGGCCAGCTGGACGGTGTCCTTGCTCTTGGCGGCGCCCACCACCGAATCGATGAAGGCGTCGATGACATCCCCGGCCTGAGCGCGGGTGATCCCGGCCTTGTCGGAGATGGCTTTGGCGAGTTCGGATTTGTTCATGAGGGTTCCCCCTGTCGGTTATAGGGCCGCCGGAGCGGGAATCGCCGCAGCGCGCCGTCGTTGAACGCAAGGCATCAAGCGCGATTCTGACGCGCTAATGCAAGGCAATACAGGCGATTCCGCTGATTTTGGCAGCGTGCAAGCGCAGCAATTGGTCCGCATGGTAAACAAAGCCTCGCTTTTCGGCCCACTCCTTGCCTCTACGGAAACATGAAACGCATTCATGTCCCATGGCTGAACAGGCTGGCGGCGGCCGGATTCGCCGTCGCGGCGGCCTGTCTGGCCTATGCCGGTTTCGTGCACATGTTCGATAACGGGCTGCTGGGCGCGCTGGTCGGCGCCTGTGTGGGCGGGTTCGCGCTTGGCCGGATGATGCGGCTGGGCTCGCCTCAGCGCGGATAGCCGGTCATCCTGGGGCGCCGGCTTTTACCCCTCCAGATCCGATTTCAGGCGATCGAGCACGGTCACGGCGTGATCGGCGTAGGGGCCGATCCAGCGGTCATGGATATGACGGATCGGCAGCGGATTGAGATGGTTCCAGCGCTCGCGCCCCTTGCGCTGGACGATGATCAGCTCTGCGGCCTCCAGCACTTTGAGATGCTGCATCACCGTGCAGCGGTCCAGGGCTGGAAAGCGCTCGCACAGCGCGCCGGTCGTTTGCGGGTCATCCTTCAGGCAATCGAGCAGGTCCCGCCGCGTGGGCGAGGCCAGGGCCTTGAAAATACGATCCATTTTATCTGCGCTTGACATGTTATAAATTTATAACATGATTTGCCCCGATCAGGGCAACCCCATAAACAAGGCAGGTGCAGCATGGATATGGAGCTCAAATACAGGGTCAGCGGGCGCATCGCCCGGCCTGTGGCGGAGGTGTTCGAGGCCGTCGTGAACCCCGATAGCCTGTCGCGCTACTTCACGACCGGGGGCGCAAAGGGCCGGATGGAAACCGGCGCGGTCGTCCAGTGGTCGTTTCACGACTTTCCCGGAAGCTTTCCGGTCCATGTGGTCGAGGTGATCGAGAACGAGCGCATCGTTTTCGACTGGGACGCAGACGAGCCTGACGCGCCCTGCAAGATCCGCGTCACCATGCGATTTGAGGCGTTGGAGGACGGCCGTACACTTGTGTCGATAAGCGATGAAGGCTGGCGTCAGACGCCGGAGGGTCTGAGGGGCTCCTACGACAATTGCAGCGGCTGGATGCAGATGCTGTGCGCCTTGAAGGCGTGGCTGGAGCACGGCGTCAATCTGCGCGAGGGCATGTTCAAATAGGGCTGACGCCACGACCGCCTGCGTAGCGGCGCACGGCCTACTGGCGGGTGTGCGCGCCGCCAACAGCTTAAACCACCAGTTTGCGGGATTTGGGCCGGTGAACACGCCC
>JAFIEB010000146.1 GCA_020832735.1 Oceanicaulis sp. | reverse complement strand
GGGGCCGGCTACCCCAACCAGACCCCCGGCGTGAAGGAATGGGCCTCGTCGCATTGCGCACCCCAGCGGCAATAGGCCGGCGTGGCGGCGCGCGACGGCGCTATGACGCCGCCGCCGTCAGCGGGCTGACCTTGTGGAAATCCGGCCCGGAAGGGCATGGTGATCGACACCGCTGGTCGTGCCTCAGGATCAAATCCTGCCGAGTTCTCAAGCGCTCGCTGGCGCTGGTGGAAACTGATGTGCCGGGCGTTGCTAAACGTCCAGAAGGGCAGCTCGCGGATCCGGCCCGCCTGCGTCAACTGCTCGAATGTGGCGCCGGGTCCCGGTTGGCCCATCATACGTTCAAGCTCCACTGTCCGGTACAGGGCGTGACAGGTGCTTGGCGTAGGTTCGAAGCGGGCGTCCTGCTCTTCATCCGCCGCCCGGGCCGGCGCGCCGGCCAGCGTGCCGGTCAGCGCAAGGGCGGCTATGATTGACGTGTGGACATTCATCGGACTCTCCTTCTGGTGTTCTATGCGGCCTGCGCCTCCAGCCAGGCTTTTGCGTCCAGCGGCTTGGGTCCGCCCGAACGCGCCATTGCCCAGAAGCCGGGCGCCATGGCCAGCAGTACGCCGATGAAGGCCAGCGCGCTCCACGCGATCCGGCCATGGACGGCCATGATGGCGATCCCGCCAATGGATATGGCCGCGATGATGACCAGGACGATGACCGCTGTGATCCAGTCGGTCCGGCTGGGGCCGATGGTCAGCGCCGCTGCCGGATTGGCGCCAGGCAGGGCCGTCAGCAGGGCGCGGGTGAAGGCCATGAAGCTTTCGGTGCGCTTTTTCGCGTCGCGAAAGACGCCCGGCTTGTGCGCCTCCGTGATGGCGTGGCGCTGGCCCGAGCGGTCGGTAATCACGCAGGATGAGTGAAACTGGCTGGCCGCCGGCGTGAGATTGAGGCGCAGCGAAACGATGTCGCCCAGCGCGATGCGGCCTGACCGCGTCCCGATCCGCCAGGCCAGCGCGTCGCCATCGAGGTGATAGCTGCGGCTGGCGTGGAGCGGACCGGGCCGGAATTCGTGGACGGTCATGTCAGGGCGCTGCTTTGGTGGCGATGAAGTCAGAGCACTGACCCGCGCCGTCGGCCGGCGCGCCGGTGATCTGCCACAGCCCGTCCTCGCGCTGGCTCAGCGCGCCGTTCAGCCCGGCTGCGCCATAGGCCTCGGGCTCGATGATCCATGCGCCCGGTTGCAGGCTCAACCGGCCGTCGGGATAGAGCGCGCCATGCACCTCGAAGCTTCCGGCTACATCGGCGCGGGCGCCTTCGCCGCCGCCGATCACCGGGAAGAAGCTGAGCTCGCCCTTGACCTCGAAGCCGGGATTTTCGCTGCGGGCGTTCAGTGTGGAGAGATTGAGCATCACGCCATGCTCGCCGTCTGCGCAGACATAGCTGCCGCCATAGACGCCGGTGAGGCCATGCCCGTCTGCCGGGATATCGGCCAGAGCGGGCGCCGCGCCTGCAAAGGCGACGGCGAGGAAGGTTGCGATGGTGCGTGATGTGCCGGTCATGATGCGTCCCCCTGGATTTGCCTGCCTCGGTCCGCTCTCAAGTCTCGCCTGGCCTGAGCCCGGCGCCGATACCCTGTTCAGGGGAGGGGGCCGCTCAGGCGTGTCACTCCTGCTCATTCCTGCGCGCCAGACTGCAGCCGCGCGGCACACGCGCGCATCGCGCCGAGGTGAGAACCGAGCTCGGGAACCGCAAAGCGCCGCGCCTCGCCCCCTGTGGAGACGGTCACCACGCCCGGCCGGGACAGGCCGTCGAGGACGGCGTCCAGCGAAGGCATGCGCGTGACCGTCATGTGAGGGCCGGCCTGATGGTACTGGCCATGGCGCTCGATCACGGAGCCGTCGGGAAATTCGACCCTGACGGAGATTATGGCCCGGTTTGACCGCCCCTCCAGCCATGGCGCGGCCATCAGCAATTCCGGGCGCCCGTGATCATGGTGAGCGTAGAGGCTGAAGTTCAGCATGGGCTGGGTGCGCCCGCCCCAGAGCATGCAATAGCTTGGACCGCCGGGTGTGTCGTGGGGCGCCGGAGTGGCGCCCCATTCAACGGTCAGCGCGGGACTGCCGGACGCGGTCAGCGACAGGCTTGCGATCAGGGCGGTGATGGCGGACATGCCAGGTCTCCCGTTCAATGAATCCGGGCGGCCGGGCCGTCTGCACCGTCATGTGCGGGAGCGTACGGCCCCGCGCCGCAGGGCAATCCCCCCAGGGGCCTGCACCCGTCAGCCTGCCCCGGCGCGCCTGTCTGCGGCGCCCCCTGTTCAGGGGAGGCGGCGCACTTGCCAGCTTAAAGCGCGCGCCGTACATCGAAGTCCGTTGCGGGTGTGGCGGAACTGGTAGACGCGCTGGATTTAGGTTCCAGTGGGGCGACCCGTGGAGGTTCGAGTCCTCTCACCCGCACCAGACTTTCTTGTGCTCACGCCCGTCCGGGCGTTCGCGTCCTCGCTGACGCTGCGGGCGCGCGGTCGCGCTTGCGAACCCTGCGGGTTCGGTTTTTTCTGGTGCTCAGATCCGTCCGGGTCTTCGCTCCTCACCCAAGCTGCGGTCGGGATTCGCTCTTGTGGACCCTGACAGGTTCGAACGCGAACTGTTGCGGCGCGCCTGATATGGCTGACCCGCAATGGGGCGCCGATATTCACCGCGGCGCGCCGTTGCGTCGCCTGAATGTGCGTGACATAACGCCCGCTCACTGCCGGGCGCGCCGCGCGCGCGGCCTGCACCGCCATTTCTGACAAGGCCTCGCCACGATGAACGTTGTTGAAAAATCCGCTGAAGGGCTCTCGCGCACGTTTGAGGTTGTCGTGCCCGCCGCCGAGCTTGAGGCGAAACTGTCCGCCAAGATCGAGGAGATCCGCCCCGAGGTGCGCCTGAAGGGCTTCCGTCCGGGCAAGGTGCCGTCCGCGCACATCAAGAAGATGTTCGGCGCCTCGATCATGGGCGACATCCTGCAGGAGATCGTGCCCGAGGCGACGCAGAAAACCCTCGACGAGCGCAATCTGCGCCCGGCTTCGCAGCCCAATATCGAGGTGAAGTCCGACGCCGAGGACGTGCTCAAGAAGGGCGCCGATTTCTCCTTCATGATCGCGGTCGAGGTGATGCCGGAGTTTGAGCCGGCCGATCCCAAGACCCTGTCGGTGACGCGCCCGACCGCGCCGGTCGGCGATGATCAGGTCGAGGAAGCGCTCGGCGAGCTGGCACGTCAGGCCCAGGCTTACGAGAGCAAGCCCAAGACCGCCAAGGCGGCCGACGGCGACAAGCTGGTGATCGACTTCATCGGCTCGATCGACGGCGAGGCGTTTGACGGCGGATCGGCCGAGGACGCCGAGCTGGTGCTGGGTTCAGGCCAGTTCATTCCCGGTTTCGAGGAGCAGCTGGTCGGCGCCAAGGCGGGCGACGCGGTCGAGGTCAAGGTGACCTTCCCCGAGGACTATCAGGCCGCGCATCTGGCCGGCCAGACGGCGGTGTTCGCCACCACGGTCAAGGACGTTCAGGGCCCGGTGGAAAGCGCCATTGACGATTCGCTGGCCGAGCGTCTGGGCCTCGAGAACCTGAAATCGCTCAAGGACCTCTTGGTCAAGCGCTTCGAGAACGAGCACGCCCAGGCTTCGCGCATGAAGGTCAAGCGCGCCCTGCTGGACCAGCTCGACGCGGCCCATGAGGGCATTGATCTGCCCGCGCGCATGGTGGACCAGGAGTTTGAATCGATCTGGCGCGAGGTCGAGCAGGCCATCAAGGCCGGCGAGCTCGATGACGAGGACAAGGACAAGTCCGAAGACGATCTGAAAGCCGATTACCGCACGATCGCCGAGCGGCGCGTGCGCCTGGGCCTGGTGCTGGCCGAGATCGGCCGCAAGGCCAAGGTGGACGTGACCCAGGAAGAAATCGCCCGGGCGGTCAACCAGGAAGCGGCCCGCTATCCCGGCCAGGAGCGCCAGGTGGTGGAGTTCTATCAGAAGAATCCCGGCGCCCTGCAGTCGCTGCGCGCGCCGATCTATGAGGAGAAGGTGGTCGACTACATCCTCGAGCTCGCCGATGTGAGCGAGGAGGAGGTCAGCCGCGAGGCCCTGTTCGCCGAAGACGAGGCCGCGCCCGCCAAGAAGAAGGCGCCCGCCAAGAAAAAGGCTCCGGCCAAGAAAAAAGCCGCCGCCAAGGCGTCTGACGACGAGGCGCCGGCCAAGGCTCCGGCCAAGAAGGCGCCCGCCAAGGCTGCAAAGGCTCCGGCCAAGAAAGCCCCGGCCAAGAAGGCTTGAGGGCTGTCATCCCCGGTTTGCGCCCCGCCGCGCGCCGCCTAGAGTGTCGCGGCGGGCCGTCCGGTCCGTTCCGCCATTGCGATTCCACGGAGCTGACTGATGCGTGATCCCCAGGATGTGATGATGAGCCTGGTGCCCATGGTGGTCGAGCAGACCGCGCGGGGCGAGCGGGGCTACGACAT
>JAFIEB010000145.1 GCA_020832735.1 Oceanicaulis sp. | reverse complement strand
GGGGCCTACGCCGCCTAATAATATAAAGCGGGCGTTGCGCCGTTTTCATTCGGCGCCCCCGTCCCGGGCCGCAAAAAAAAAAGAGGCCGCGCACCTTCCGGGTGCGCGGCCTTTTTTCAGTCTGTCTGCCCGGTGTCAGTTTTTGTGATGCGGCATGGCTTTCAGCCGGTCTTTCGTGGTGTCGAGATGAACACGCACATCAGACCCGTCGGCCTTGCGCAGGATGGTCAGGCCGCTGAACGGCACTTTGACGGCGTGCGCGCCCATTCCCAGAAAACCCCCGACATCAATGACGGCGTCGGTGATCTTGTCGTCCGCGCCGATCATGAGCGAGCTGATCGAACCGATCGTCTCGTCATCGCGCCCGTAGACCTTGGCGCTTTCGACATCGTCGGCCGTCAGGTCATGGATGTACGTCCTGGTGTATCCGTTGCGCGTGAATGCGTAGGCGCCGCCGGCGGATGCGCCGTGGGATGCATGTGTGGTGTTGGTCATAGTCAACTCCTCGTTCCCGAAACATGGGACCTTTGGAAAACAGGGGCCTCCTGCAAGGTCGTGACTGACCGCATCAGACGGGGTGATTGTCGGCGCAGGCCCGGGCCGGGCGGCAGCGCAAGGAATGATGCGCTCCGCGGCCTGCAAACCATCGCTGTTCGGGTCACATTGCGCCAACGCGCCAGCTGATGCGCCGTTCCATCGCCGCGCCCGGTCCTGCCGCCCAGGCCAGCCGGCCCGCGCGCCTGGCGCCAGGGCGCCGCAGCGGCTGGCCTGGTCTTACGCCACAGGGATGCCGGCCGCCAGCGCCAGTCTGGCGAGCTGCGGCAAGGAGTCAGCGCCGGTCTTGCGCATCACCGCAGCCCGGTGATTTTCCACCGTGCGCTGATTGATGCCCAGATCGGCTGCGATGATCTTGTTGGGAGCGCCGTCGAGAACCCTGGCCAGCACGTCGCGTTCGCGCGGGGTCAAGCTGGCGAAGGGCTTTTGCGCGTCGCTGTGGGCGCTGGTGCGGGCGCGCGCGTCTGTCGAACGCTCGACCGCGAGAGCCACGCTGGCCAGCAAGTCGGCTGCGCTGGCGGGTTTCTCGATCATGTCGGCGGCGCCCGACTTCAGGGCGTTGACGGCCATGGCGATATCGCCGTGCCCTGTCAGGATGATCGCAGGCACGGCCGACTGCTCGGCGCGCAAGGTCTTGAGCAGTTCGACACCGCTCATGCCGGGCAGGCGGGAGTCGGCGATCAGGCAGTCCCCGGGCGCCGGACGCGGCGCGTCCAGGAAGGCCTCCGCGGACGGATAGGTGGCGACACCCCAGCTTTCGGCTTCGAACAGGCGGCGGGTGGTCTCGCGGATCATCGGATCGTCGTCCACCACATGTAGTGTCGGCCGGTCTGAGGGCGCTGTCCCCGCCGCGCCGTGCGCCTGCACTGCGCGGGCGCCCTCAAGGAGAGTGGAGATCCGGTCCAGCAGAATACCGGGTGAAACAGGTTTGGCGATCTGATCAAACGGCGTCGCCGCGATCTCCCGCAAGGTCCCCGTGGTGATGTCGCCGGTCAGGATGATGGTGGGGATGGTGCGCCCCAGCATGCGCGGCAATTCCTTCGCCAGCGCCAGCCCCGAGGCGCCTGAAGGCAGCTCCAGGTCCGTCAGCAGCAGGTCAGGCGGCTGCGGGGCGCCTGCCAGCAGCGCCTTGGCGTCGCGCGCATTGGACGCAGCGATGACGCTGTGCCCCTCCTTTTCAAGGAGTTCGGTCATCAGCTGGCGCAGGTCCTCCTCGTTCTCGACCAGCAGGACCGTTCCCGTCTGGCGCGGCGCGCCGGCCCGCGCCGGCGCGGCGTCATCGGGGGCGCCGGTTTGCGCCTCAGCCAGGGGAAGCGTGACCATGAAGGTCGATCCCTTGCCCGGCTTCGAGTTGAGTGAGACGGGATGATGAAGCAGGTCGGCCAGGCGCTGGACGATGGACAGCCCGAGCCCGAGCCCGGCGCCAAGGCCGGCAGGGTCGTTGGCCTTCTCGACGCGATGATAGGCATCGAAGATCGCCATGCGATCGCCTTCGGCCACGCCGATGCCGGTGTCGCAAACCTGAACTGTCAGATGATCGCCCCTGATGCGGCAGCCCAGCAGGATGCCGCCCTTCGGGGTGTATTTGAGCGCGTTGGACAACAGGTTTCGCAGGATCTGCTCCAGCAGCTGGGGATCGCTGCGCACCCAGGCGCTTGAGCGCACGACCCGCAGCCGGAGCCCCTTGAGTTCGGCCTGCGGCGCGAACTCTCCACCCAGATGCTCCAGAAGGGGGGCGATGGCGATGGCGCGCACATTGGGCCGAACGATGCCGGATTCGATGCGGTTCACGTCCAGCATCGAATCGAGCATTTCGGTCATGGAATGCAGGGTGCGGTCCATCAGGGCGGCAAGACGCAAGCCTTCAGCGGTGCGCCGGTCGCGCGTCATCAGGCCATGCAAGAGCGCCAGCGACTGCAGGGGCTGGCGCAGGTCATGACTGGCCGCCGCCAGGAAGCGCGATTTGGCGAGGGTCGCGCGGTCCGCTTCCCGCTTTGCGGCGACCAGCGAGGCGTGCGTGCGCTTGCGCTCGCTGATATCGGCAAAGGTGATCACCACCCCTTCGACGCGGCCGCCGTCGGCGCGGTAGGGCTGGACCCGGCGCAGGAACCAGACGCCCTTGGCGCCTTGTATCTCCCGCTCGACCGGTTCGGAGGTTTTGAGCACCGAGCGCGCGTCAGCGGCAAGGTTATGATCCCTGGCCAGGGCGGCCAGATCGGCCAGCGGGCGGCCGATATCGGTGGCGATCACGCGGAACACGGCGCGGGCGGCGGGCGTGAAGAAGCGGATGTTCAGATCCGTATCGAGGAACAACGTCGCCACATCGGTGCTGAACAGCACGTTCTGCAGATCATTGGCTGTGGTGCGGTGGCGCTCCAGAGTTTCCTGCAACTGACCGTTCAGCGCGGTCAGCTCCTCGTTAAGCGCCTGCAGCTCCTCCTTGGAGGCCAGCAACTCCTCGTTGGTGGACTGGAATTCCTCGTTGACCGACAGCGCTTCGGCGCTGTAGGCCGCATGGACCTCGACCTCCTGCTCCAGATCGCGCTGGGCATGGCGAAGGTCATTTCGCGCCGCCTCCAGATCAGCCTCGAGCTCGGCGATGCGATCAGAGTGACCGTCCGCGCCGGACTCATCAGGCCGGGGGGCGGCAGGCGCGCGCGCGAGGTGCACGAAGCACGCGAGCAAGAGCTGCTCCCCGCCGGCCTGCACAGATCGCAGTTCGATATTGAACCGGCTCTCGCTCGCCGAATGGGCGCCGGGCACGACGACCAGCGGATTGTCATGGCTGCAGGCTGCGGCCGCCTCGCGAAACCGGGCGTGCAGCGCCTTGGGCAGCATGCCCAGAAAGCCGGGATGGGGATAGCCTTGCGTGATGGTGAGATAGCGTTCCGTAGGGCCGAGCAGGTAGAGGCATTCCAGCCGGCGATTGAGCAGCACCGCCGCAGGGGCGTAGTTGTCCAGGATGATCCGCCGGCACAGATCGGCCAGCTGCGTCTGGTGATGGTGCCGCTGCGGCGCTTCAACAGGCCTCAGGACCCGCGCACCCGCAGTGAATTGCAAGTCGCCGGGCCGGCTCTTCCCGGCGCTGCGCCAGAGCTTGGAGTCCTTGTCCACGATTTCAAAGCGGTCATCGGCTGCGCCGGGCGTCTCGGCCGCTCCGAGCAGAAGCAGGCCGCCCGGGCGCAAGGCGAAGCTGCACAGGCCGATGACCTGACGCTGCCCCTTGGGCTCCAGATAGATCAGCACATTGCGGCACGACACCAGATCGATCCGCGAGAACGGCGGGTCGGACAACAGATCGGCCACGGCGAATATAATGATGTCGCGCAGCTGGGACTGGACCCGCCAGCCATCCCCCTCGGCGGTGAAGAAGCGCTCAAGGCGTTCGGGGGACACCGCATCCTCGATGTCGCGGGGGTAGTACCCCTCCCGGGCGGTGGCGATGGCGTCCGGATCGATGTCAGAGGCGAAAATCTGGAGACCGGCGGGCGATCCGGCCGCTTCCAGCGTCTCCAGGCAGACGATGGCCAGGCTGTAGGCCTCTTCACCGGTGCTGCATCCGGCGACCCAGACGCGCAGCGGCCGGTCGTCAGGCTGGCTCGCGATCAGATTGGGCAGGGCGCTTTCCGACAAATGTTCGAAGACGCCCGGATCGCGGAAAAAGCGGGTCACATGGATCAGGAGGTCGGCGGCGAGCTGGGTCAGCTCCGCCTTGTCTTCGTTCAGCCGGGCCAGATAGCCGCCGGTGTCGTCCGGGCCGAAACCGGCGATCGCCATGCGCCGGGCGATGCGGCGCTCGACCGTGCCGCTCTTGTAGAGGGAGACGTTCTGGGGCGCCGTACGGGTGACCAGATCGATGATGGCTTTAAAATCGGGATTATTGATCTGTGCGCCGTCATCGGGCTCAGCGCCGTCTTTTCGCGGCCCCGCGGCGTTGCCAGCGCCCGGCCCCGCCCGGGCCCCCCGCAACCCCGCCGTCACGGCGCCCCCCACC
>JAFIEB010000135.1 GCA_020832735.1 Oceanicaulis sp. | reverse complement strand
CCGCCCCCCCCCCCCCCGGGGGGGGGGGGGGGGCCCCCCGCGGCGGTCGCCGATGCCAGGAAGGAAGGCGGCGGGCGCGCCGTGCTCACCCTCACTGACGGGAGCGAAGTTCCGGTGAGCCGCAGCTACTACCCGGCGCTGCGCGAGGCGGGCTGGGTCTGACGCCCGGTCAGAGCGATCCAGATCTCGGCGGCGATGAGGTTGGGGACCCAGCACAGAAAGCTGATGGCGATATAGGACGGGCTGAACGGCAGGGCCGCGATCCCCACCACCGCCAGCTGCAGGCGCAAGGTCACGGCTGAAAACGTCAGCGCGAAGCTGCGGATCATCCAGCGCCGGTGGGCGCCATAGCGCCCGCGCGCGATGGACGCGACCGCCATGCCCGTGGCCGCCAGCCAGCCCGCGCCCAGCAGGCCGAACCCGGCCGCCGCCACAGCTCCGTGCGTATTGCCGAACGCCAGGATCAGCCCGGCGCTGCCGGCGGTGAAACAGCACGCCGCATAGATCACCCCCAGCCCCATATGGAGCCGGCGCCGGGTCTGGCGCAGACGCGGCAGGAACTGAAACGGGCCGATCACCAGCGCCATGGCGCCGAACAGGGCGTGGACCGTCAGGAAGGGATCAGCAAAGGCGTTGGCCAGAACATTGCCCGCTCCGCCCGGCGCGCCGGGCAGGGCGTAGCGCAGGCTCGCCGCGGCGATGGCGAGGCTCAGCGCCGCCAACACCACGAAACCGGCCGATGCGTACATATGACGAGGCATTTTCACCACGTAGGACCGCAAGGACGCCACGTGCCCGGCCCCGCTATCCCCGGCCTGTCCCTGGCCGGTCATGGCGCCGGCGCGGCTGTGAAGCGCGCACGGTTGACCGCCCAGTCGGACCTCGTCTGGGCCCAGACCTCGGTGAAAACGCCCTCAAATCCAGGTGGTTGTACGATCTCGCCGGTATTGACCGAGCCGAGCTTGCGCGCCACGGCGGCCGAGTTGACATTGTCCGCTGCGATCAGATGGATAACCCGCTCCCAGCCGAGCCGGTCAAAGACGAAATCGAGCGCCGCCGCCGCCGCTTCCGGGCCATAGCCTTTGCCCCATTGGCTGCGCAGAATCGACCATCCCACCTCCGGCGCCGGCCATTGATGCGGGTTCCACGGCCCCACCCGGCCGATCCAGGCGCCGGTGGATTTCTCTTCGACGCTGAAAAAGCCGTAGCCGCGCATCCGCCAGTGGCCCATCAGCGCCGCCATATTGCGCCAGGTGATCGCATCAGGCTGCACCCCGCCGATATGGCGGGCCGCTTCCGCGTCGCTCATCAGGGCGCAAAAGCCTTCAAAGTCATGCTCTTGCGGAACACGCAGGCGCAAGCGGGCCGTCTCCAGAACGGGCGCGTCAATCATGGGCGGAACCTCCCCGGGTCAAGACCCGGGCATGCTCGCCCCGCCCGCGCCTGCAGGCAAGAGGCTAATTAAGCGCGGCCAGCACGTCCTCAGTGCTGACGCGAACCGAGAAGCCGCGCTCGGCGCCCAGCCCGCCCTCATGCCAGAATTTCGCCGCCACAATCCCGTTGCGGCGGATCGCGATCGCCACCGGATAGGGCACGCCATGGGCGCGGTGGCGCGGATCCGCATAGATCGGATCGCGCACGTCAAACGCATCGATCACGGCGCTGTCCTCATCCGAAAGGAGGGTGAGCGTCAGCTCGCGCCGGTCGGCGGCGCGCGCCAGCGCGTCCGGGCTGTCATAGGTCAGCACGGCAAGGCCCCAGCCCGCCGCTTCGAACGCCTCGGCGGCCGCCTGCAGCTCAATTGTCTGGACAAGGCAGATCGGGCACCAGTCCAGCGAGCGGTTGAAATAGATGACCGCGCCGTTGGGGCCGGCGATATCGGCCAGCGTCCGGGTCTCCCCATGGGCGTCAGGCAGGGCGAAATCGGGCGCGCGCGCGCCAATGGCGGGGCCGAATTCAGCGGCCGCCTCCCTGGACAGCGCGACCGGATCGGGATCGGCGGCGGCGGCGATACCGACGGGCGCCGACAGCGAAACGGCGAGCGCGCAAGCGAGCTTGCGAACAAAAATGCGGGTGATCATGGCGAATCCCTCCAGCCGGTCATGATGTTTCCGGCGCACACCTTGGCGCGCAGCCGTGGCGTGAAAAAGGCGCCTCAACGTGTTGTGAGACGGCCGTGACGGCGCCCCTTGCCCCAACCAGCCGGGCGCGCCAGTTTATTGTGTCCGTCAGCAAACAAGGCGCGCCATGCCCTTTGATCATGCATCCGGTTCCGCCGGCCCGGCGCGCAACGTGCTGGGCGGGCCGCTGGCCGATTGCGGCCACGACCCCAAGACCGGCTTCTACCGCGACGGCTGTTGCCATACCGGGCCGGAGGACCGCGGGGTTCACACGGTCTGCACGGTGCTCACCGAAGACTTCCTGAAATTTTCCATGAGCCGCGGCAACGACTTGTCGACGCCGCGCCCTGAATTCGACTTTCCCGGCCTGCGTCCCGGCAACCGCTGGTGCCTGTGCGCGGCGCGCTGGCTGGAAGCTTTTGAGGCCGGCTGCGCGCCGCAGGTTGTTCTGGCCGCCACCCATGCCCGCACGCTGGCCATCGTCCCGCTGGACGCCCTGACCGCTCACGCCGAGGATCGGCATTAGGATAATGGAATCATGAGCGAAACTCCGATTGAAATCACCGAAGAGCGCACCGGCTCCAAAGGGCGCTATCTGGCGCGTTCGCCGGGCAAGCCGGACGCCGAGCTGACCTATTCGGTGATGAACGAGACCACCATCATCATCGACCACACCGGCGTCCCGGACGAATGGCGCGGCATGGGCGCGGGCAAGGCGCTGGTGGAGCGGGCGGTTCTGGACGCGCGCGAGCGCGGGGTGCGCATCGTGCCCCTGTGTCCCTTCGCCAAGGCCCAGATCGACCGGAACCCTGAATGGCAGGACGTGCTGGGCGGGCGGGCGAAGGGCTGAGCCTCAGCTCGCTTCCGGACCGAACGGGCGCGACAGCAGGGTCTCGATGGCCCCGTCAACGTCCAGCGCCCCGGACAGGACAGCATTGACCGCATCACAGATCGGCAATTCCACGCCCTCGCGCCGCGCCAGTTCGGCCACGGCGGGCGCGGTGGCCACGCCTTCGGTCACGGCGTTGCGCGCCGCCATGATGTCCGCCAGCGCCTCGCCGCGGCCCAGCGCCAGCCCGCACGACATGTTGCGCGATTGCGGCGAGGAGCAGGTCAGCACCAGATCGCCCAGCCCGCACAGCCCCGCCAGCGTCTCGCGCTGAGCGCCCAGCGCCAGGCCCAGCCGCGTCATTTCGGCGAAACCGCGCGCGATCAGGGCGGCGTGGGCCGAGCGCCCGAGCTGTTTGCCCTCGCTGATCCCGCAAGCAATGGCGAGCACGTTCTTGATCGCGCCGCCCGCCTCGGCCCCGATCAGGTCCGGGCTCCAGTAGGGCCGGAAGGCCGGCGAGCCGATCGCCGCCATCAGCCGCTCGCCCAGCCCGGGGTCCTCGCACGCCAGCGTCACCGCCGTGGGCAGGCCGCGCGCCACGTCAATCGCAAAGCTCGGCCCGGACAGAACGGCCGGCACGGCATGGGGAATGGTCTGGGCCAGCACATCCGTCATCAGCGCCAGCGAACCCTGCTCGATCCCCTTGGCGCACAGCAATACCGGCGCGCCCGCCGGAATGTGGTCCGCGAAGGCGGCCAGCGTGCGCCTGGCGTGCTGGGCCGGACTGACCAGCAAAAACGCGTCACAACCGGCCAGCGCGCCCGGATCGGTCTCGGCGCGAATGCCCGGATTCAGGCGCACGCCCTTGAGAAAAGCCGTGTTTTCGCCGCTGGTGCTGATCGCTTCTGCGACCTCGGCTTCATAGGCCCAGAGCGTAACATCGCGCCCGGCGCGCGCAGCCGCCTGGGCCAGCGCCGTGCCCCAGGCGCCGGCGCCGATCACGCCTATGGACTGGATGGGCTGCATCACTTTCTCCTCAGGCCTTGGGCCCCTTGCGCCCGCTCCCCGACGCGGGGTCGCGCGCAGCCGCCGCCTCGTCCAGCGGCCAGCGCGCCCGCGCCGGCGCGTCAAGGCCATCCGTCCAGCCCAGAGCCAGACGTTCGGCCCCGGCCAGAGCGATCATGGCGGCATTATCCGTGCAATATTTCAGGGGGGGCGCCAGCCATGTGAAACCGCGTGCGGCGGCCGCGTCCGCGAGCGCGGCGCGCACGGTCTGGTTCGCGGCCACGCCGCCTGCAATGACGAGCGTGCGCGGCGCATCGGGCAGGCGGTCAGCATACTGATCCATGGCCCGGCCCGTGCGCTCGGCGAGATGGACGGCAATGGCGGTCTGGACCGCTGCGGCGAGATCGGCGCGGTCGATATCGCCCGGCGCGTCCAGCGCCTCCCAGGCCCGGCGCGCAGCGGTTTTCAGGCCCGCAAAGGAAAAATCACAGCCCGGCTTGCCCGCCAGCATGCGCGGCAGGGCGAAGCGGGCGGGATCGCGCGCTGCGCGCGCGGCGCGCTCCACGGCCGGTCCGCCGGGAAAGCCCAGCCCCATGATCTTGGCGGTCTTGTCGAACGCCTCGCCCGCCGCATCGTCAATGGTGGAGCCAAGGCGCGTCATCGCCCCCACCCCCTCCACGATCACAAGCTGGGTATGCCCGCCCGAGACCAGCAGCAGCAGGTAGGGAAAATTCAGCTGATGGGTCAGGCGCGGCGACAGGGCGTGGCCTTCGAGATGATTGACGGCGATGAGCGGAATGCCGGCGCCCAGCGCGATGCCCTTGGCGGTCATCAGCGCGGCCATCACCCCGCCGATCAGGCCCGGCCCGGCGGTGGCGGCGACAGCGTCAAGCTCGGCCGGGGCAAGGCCCGCCTCGGCCAGCACCTCTGCGGCCAGCGTGTCCATGCGCTCGGCATGGGCGCGCGCCGCGATCTCGGGCACCACCCCGCCATAGGGCGCATGGGCGGCGTCCTGGCCCACCACGCGCTCGGCGAGCACGGTCACGCTTCCGTCCGGCGCGCGGCGCACAATGGCCGCAGCGGTGTCGTCGCAACTGGACTCAAGGCCCAGCACGGTCAGCGCCTGATGCGGCGCCGGGGCGGGTTGCCCGAGGGGGGAAGCATGGGATAACGCCATGAGACAGATCGTTAGCGCCGCGCGCGCCCGCATACAATGGGCGGCGCCGTTCAGGAGCGGCCATGGCTTTTGACCCCATGCCCATCGCCACACGCACCTCGCCGCTGGCCCTCGCCCAGGCCCATACCCTGCAGGCCATATTGGGCCAGGCCGCCGGGGTGGAGGATTGCGCCGCCGCGTTTCCGATCCTGGGCGTGTCGACCACCGGCGACCGGATCACCGACCGCGCGCTGCTGGCGGCGTGTTGAAAAGGCATGTTCACCAAGTAGCTGGAGACCGCCCTGCTGTCCGGTTAAGCACGCTTCGCCGTGCTCTCCATGAAGTACGTGCCCACCCGCCTGCCGGAAGGGTTGGCCATCGCCGCGATCCTGGAGCGCGAGGACCCGCGCGACGTGCTGCTGACCGCCAATGGCTCGGCCCAGCTGGCGGATTTGCCCCGGGGCGCGGTGCTGGGCACCGCCTCGATCCGGCGCCAGGCGCAGGCGCTGGCGGCGCGGCCTGACCTAGAAGTCACCCTGCTGCGCGGCAATGTGGATACGCGCCTTGGCAGGCTGCGTGACGGCGCGATTGACGCCACCTTCCTGGCGCGCGCCGGCCTGCGCCGGCTGGGCCGGGACGAGGCGAAACTGACCCCCATCGACACCACAAACATGCTGCCTGCGCCCGCCCAGGGCTGCATCGGCGTGGAAATCCGCATCGGCGATGAGGCCGCGCAGGCTCTGTGCGGCGCCATCCAGCATCACGACAGCGCGCTGGCCGCTGCGGCGGAACGCGGCGTGCTGGAAGCGCTGGATGGCTCGTGCCGGACCCCGATCGCGGCTTACGCCCGTCTGGACAAGGGCCATATCCGCCTGCAGGCCGAAGCCCTGTCGCCGGACGGGCGCCAGGTCTGGCGCGATGCAGGCGACGCGCCCGCCGGGACCGAGGCCGAGGCGGCGCAGCTTGGCCGCGCGGTCGGCGCGCGCATTCGCGACGCGGGCGGAGCGGCGCTGGCGGCGATCATCGCCGGGACCGGCTGAGATGGACCCGCGCGCGCCGGTTCTGGTCACCCGCGCCGAACCGGGCGCAACGCGCACCTGTCAGACGCTGGAGGCGCGCGGCTACCGGGCCGTGAACGCCGCCACGGCGCACATTGAAACGGTTGACGCCGCGCCGGACTGGTCCGGGGCGGCCGCGCTGATCGTCACCAGCCCCAACGGCGCGGCGCGCCTTGAAGCGCTGGCGCCCCCGCACGATCTGCCGGTCTTTGCGGTGGGCGCGGCCACCGCCGCCGCCGCACGCGCCGCCGGTCACGCCCGCATCATCACCGGCGCGGGCGATGCGGCCGGACTGGTCGATGTGATCCTCTCCACGCCCGTCAAAGGCCGCCTCATCCACCTGCGCGGCCGCGATCAGGCCTTTGATCTCACAGAAGCTTTGAACTCGCTGGGGCGCGAAGCCGACGGTTATGTGGTCTATGAGGCCCGCCCGGCCACGGCCTTGAGCCCGCAGGCGCGCGCCGCCCTGGGACCGAAGGCCGCCGTGCTGATCCACTCCCCCCTCGGCGCGAAACGCCTTGTAAATCTGGCTGAAGCGGCCGGTCTGCTGAGCGCGCTGGGCGCGGCGCGCATCGTGGCCATCTCGGCGGCGGCGGCGGAACCTCTGCGCAGCGCCGCAGCAGGCCGCGTGACGCTGGCCGGGCGCCCGGACGAGGCGGCGCTGCTCGATGCGCTTGAGACCGTCTGCCCGCCAGGCGCCTGACAGCAGACGGTGGCGCGTGCGTGCGGTGCAGCTTAGACTCACCCCCGCACGATGACAGGCCGCAGCCGGGACGAACGTGATGAGCGGGCGGAAGAAACCTCAGACCTCAACCGACGAACCCGTGGACGCGGAGTTCAAGCCGGTCGAGAACGAGGCCGGGACCAAAGAAGAGCAGGCGGGGGGGCGCATCCCGGGATGGCTGCGCCTGACCGGATTCGTCATCGCCGCCGCCCTGATCGGCGGGGCTGGCGGATGGCTTGCCGGACGCGTGGCGCCCGCCCCCGAACCTGCAGACCTGTCGCCGGTGGAGGCCCGGCTGGATGCGCTGGAGCGCACCGCGGCGGACCCTGACGAGTCTCTCCTGGCGCTGGAGGAAAGGCTGAGCGCGCTTGAGGCGCGCGATCCGGCTGAGGCCCTGCGCGCCGAGGCGCTGGAACAGCTGGTGCGCGACGCCGCCGCACTGGCCCGGCGGGTCACGGCGCTGGAGGAGGCGCGCCCGGCTGAGGCCGCGAACGGCGAGGCCCTGTCCGCGCTGGAGGCGCGCCTCGCCGGGGCGCTGGCGGGGGAGTCTGAACGCCTGGACGCGCTGGAAACCCGGCTGGCGGCGCTGGCCGCTGGCGAGGCGGGCGATGACGCGCAGACAGCCGCCGCGCTCGCTCCCCTTCAACGCCGGATCGGCGCGCTGGAAACACGGCTGGCGGAACTGCAGGACGAAACCGGCGACAGCATCGGCCGCGCCGCGCTGGACGCGCGCCTGGAGACGCTGGCCGGGCGCATCGAGGCCGCTGAACGCCTGGCGCGCGATGCGTCCGAGGCTGCAGACGCAGCCGGACGCCCGCAAACCACGCCCGATCACGCCCGGCGGGCGCTGGCCTTCTCTGATCTGGCCGCCGCAGCCAGCCGGTCAGGACCGTTCGCCCCGGAGCTGGCCGAACTGCGCCGGGTCTGGCCGGGCGCGCCGGGATTGCAGGCCCTGAGCCAGCACGCGCGCACAGGCGCGCCGTCGGGCGAGCGTCTGGCCGCGAGCTTCCCGGAGGCCGCCCTTCGCGAGGCCCAGGGCGAAACCCATATCTGGTTCGGCGTGTTGCGCGTGGCCCGCCAGAACGCAGCGCCAGGACCGGTGGACGCAGCGCGCGCCGCGCTTGATGGAGGCGATCTGGCCGATGCGGTGCGCACAGTTCAGGCGCTGGACGGGCCTGGGCGCGCCGCCGCCGCAGACTGGCTGGCCGGCGCGCAGGCGCGCCTTGAGATCGAGGCGGCGCTCAGCGCCCAGCGCGCGGCGCTGCAGACGGAGGCGGGCGAATGATCCGGCTGATCCTCACCATCGCGCTGTGCGTCGTCACCGCCGCCGCCGCGGTCTTCCTGACCCTCAATCCCGGGCTGGTGCGGGTGGAGTTCCTGGGCGTGGCCGCCGAGGCGCCGTTCGCGCTGGCCATGGCGATCCTGTTGCTGGCCACCTTCATCCTGGTGGCGGCCTGGTGGGTGATCGCCAAGGTGTGGGGCGCGCCCGACGCCTTCCGCAAGTTCCGTCTGCGCCGCAAGCGCGATCAGGGCTTTGACGCGCTTGAGCGCGCTCTGATCGCTTCGGCCGCCGGACAGGGCGCGCTGGCGGTGCGCCAGGCCGCCCGGGCCGAAGCGCTGCTGGACCGCCCCGCCCTGTCGCGGCTCCTGTCGGCGCGCGCAGCGGAAGCCGACGGCGATCTGGCCAGCGCCCAGAGCCTGTATGAGGCGATGCTGGAGGATCCGCGCACCCGGCTGGTGGCGCGCCGGGGCCTGGCCGCCATCGCCGAGGCGCGCGGCGATCCGGTGGCGGTCATCACCCATGCGCGCGAAGCCTTCGAGACCGCCGGCCCGGCGCGCTGGGCGTTCGATTCGCTGTTCTCAGCCCAGGTCAACGCCGCCCGCTGGCGCGAGGCCGAAACCACGCTCGGCGAGGGTGAGAAGCGCGGCTTTGTGGACAAGGCGCGCGCGGCGCGCACCCGCGCCGTGCTGCTGACCGCCGAAGCGCGCCGGCTGGAAGCCTCCTATCCACAAGCCGCCGCCCGGCTGGCCGAACGCGCCGCCCG